>NZ_JBSGAH010000006.1:0-364439 GCF_053600675.1 Streptomyces sp. NPDC005004 | reverse complement strand
AGTCCTGCCGGGCGTACCAGACGGACGCCGATGGGGCCGGTGGCGTGTCGCAGGGAGTTGGTGACCAGCTCGCTGACCAGCAACGCCGTCAGCTCGGCGAGGCTGTCCAGGTCCCAGTGGCGCAACTGGCCGCGGACGGCGGCGCGGGCGGCGCGCACCGCGCCCGGCTCCGCGGCGAACGTCCATTCGGCGCGGTCGCCTCCGGTGTCGATCACGGATCACTTCCCAGGCCGGCGAGCCCACCCATGCCCGTTTTCATGGGGTTAAGGGCGATATACCCGGATTTCGGGAGGTGGTACCGCGGGAGCGGGCGCACTGTGGCACGAACGGCGTATCCGGTGCGGGGCGCACGCCGGCGCCCCGCACCCCCTCAGCCGTCGGTGGGCGGTGTGCTTCCGTGCGCGGCCGGAGCGCCGAGGCGGGCGGCGACGTCACGGACGGCCGGGACGTCCTGATCCAGCCAGGGCACCTCCCAGAGGCGGTCGGGGGTGAGCCAGCGCAGTTCGTCGTGATCCTGGAGGGGGCGCGGTGCCGCCGAGCCGGGGCGCAGCCGCGCGGTCCACACCTGCAGGACATAAGGGGGCTTCAGGGGCCACTGTCCCGGGACCTGTTCGACCGCGTCGGCGTCGACGCCGAGTTCCTCGCGCAGTTCGCGCACGAGCGCCTCGTCGGGTCGCTCGCCGGGCTCGACCTTGCCGCCGGGCAGCTCCCAGCGCCCGGCGAGTTCGGGGGGCGCGCTACGGCGCGCGGCGAGCAGCCGCCCCTGGTCGAGCAGGGCGGCGCCCACCACGATCCGTGCGTTCATGAGGTGGAGCCTACGGGAGCGCGTGCGGAGTGGATCGCGGGAGCGCGACCGGCGCCCGCACGCCCGAGGGGTCAGTTGCGCGTGGACTCGCCGTTGCGCTCGATGTGCTCGACCCAGTAGAGCTGCTTGTGCCCGTGACCGTCGAGGCTGTCGGCGATCCGCTCCGCCTCGGCCCGTGTGGCGTACCGGCCCACCCGGTAGGTGTTGCCGTTGTCGTCCTGCCGTATCACGATCCAGGGCAGGACGATCGCACCCTCATTCATCGCCCCCACCGTTCCTCTTCGCACCGCCCCACCCGCTTCCGGTCCCGGGCCGCCGACGCACCCCGCCTAAGGAAACCGCAATACGCATATGCCCGAGCGTACGCCCAACCTTCACCCTGCGAATACGGCTTTTCACGAAGAGGTACGCAACCGGCCAGAACGTGAGGGGGCGCGCACGAGCGAACGCGCCCGGTCGACGCGGAGGCGCCGCAGCACGGAGGGCAGACGAACAAACCTTCGACCACCTGGGAAAACGGCCAGATCGCCGCGCACGCGAGAGGACGCGCCACGGGGCCGGCCGACGGGGACCGGCGCCCGGGGGGCGCATCGAGTGTGCGCTACCTCACTGGGAGGTGGTACGCCACCTGGTACCGATCGGCCGGAATCACCACGTCGGCCGTCTCCACCGGACGGCCCGAGGCGTAGTACGTCCGCTGCACGACGAGGACCACGTGGCCGGGCACGCCGCCGAGCAGTTGCAGCTCCTCGGCGAGCCCGGGGCGGGCGCCGACCTCCTCGGTGACGTTGTCCACGATGACGTCGATGGCGCGCATCCGCTCGACCACGCCCATCCCGCCGAGCGGACCCTCCTCGGGCAGCATCACCGGGGTGCGCCCGGTGACGGCGAGCGGCTCCCAGGAGGTGGAGAGCATCATCGCCTCCCCCGCCTCCCGGAACAGGTACTTGGTGCGCATGACCCGCTCGCCGCACGGGATGCCGAGCCGCTCGGCGACGGCCGCGTCGGCCTCGGCCTGCTCGCTGCTGGACTCCCAGGTACCGCGCGCCGCCGCGTCGGCCTGCTCCTGCCGGAAGGGCGTGGCGCCGCCCGCCGGGCGGTACCCGGAGCGGGACACGCGCCGGGGCACCGGCCGCTCGCGCACATAGGTGCCCGACCCGGAGCGGCCCTCGACGAGCCCCTCGGCCATGAGCACCTTGCGGGCCTCCAGCGCGACCGTGTCGGAGACGCCGTACTCCTCGCGGATGCGGGCCTGTGACGGGAGGCGGGTGTGGGGCGGCAGTGAACCGTCGACGATCTTCTTGCGGAGATCTCCCGCGACGCGCAGGTAAGCCGGCTGTTCACCGAAAGTCACTGGCCGCTCCCATCAGGTTGTACAGACAGCAACAGCCTGGCAACCCTGGGTTGTGCCATGCAAGCAAAGGCCAGAGAATCACTCGAAGTGATGACAGGGAGTCGGGGAGAGCCACACCCAGGGGCTTTCCCGCCGAGACCCCCGCTATGACTCCCCACTCCGGCGACGATCACACCTGCGGAGCGGTGCCCGGCTTCCGCGCCGGGTGCGCCGGGGTGTGCACGGCCGGTGTCCGGGCGGGCGCAAGCGGACGTACCGGACTCCGGTCCGGGGAACAGACCGGACAGGTACGGTGCTCCTGGGGCGGACCGCCCCGGAACGCGACGGCGAGGACCCTGACCGGCAGGGGCGGAGTGGGGGCACGGCAGTGGGCGGAGCGGCAGTGGGGGGCACCGGGGTGAGCTCCTGGACCGGGAGCGACACGGTGCGCGCGGTGAACGGGCTGACCGCGAGATGGGCGTGGGAGACCCCGGCGGACGGCACGGTGTTCTCGGCGGCCGGGGCCTGGCCCCTGCTGGCCTTCCTCGCGGACGGCGCGGGCGGCCCGGCGCGGGCGGAACTGTCCGAGGCCCTCGGGGTGCCCGCCGAGCACGCGGCGTCGGCCGCGCGGGGACTGCTGGCCGCGCTGGACTCGGTCTCCGGCCTGGACGCGGCGCTCGGTCTGTGGGCGCACCAGAGCCTGCGGTTCCACGAGGAGTGGCGCGGGGGCCTGCCGGTGGGCAGCCACGGGGTGTTCGGGGACGACCTGATCACGGCGCAGGAACGGCTGGACGCCTGGGCGGTCGAGCGGACCGGCGGCCTGGTCGAACGGATGCCGGTGACACTGACGCGTGACGCGCGGCTGGTCCTGGCGAGCGCGCTCGCGCTGCGGACGACCTGGCGGCAGCCCTTCGGCGAGACGGTGCTGTTCCCGGAGTCCGGTCCCTGGCGGGAGCGCAGGCTGCGTGGGCTGCACCGCAGGAGCGTGCGCCCCGACCGGGTGGGTGTCGCGGGCGCCCCGGAGGGCTTCGTCACCACGCTGACCGTGCCCGGGGACAACGGCGTCGACGTCCATCTGGTGCTCGGCGAGGAGCGTATGACGCCGGGTCAGGTACTGGCCGCGGGCATCGGCGTGGTGGAGCGCGCGGTCGCGGTGACCGCCGGGGGCGCGCTGCCGTTCGGGCATGTCGGGCCGGGGCTGCACGTGGAGTCGCAGCCCGCGGTCGAGCCCGAGCCGATCGCGCTGGACGTGCGGACGGTGGCGTTCGAGGTGCGGACCGACCACAACCTCCTGGAACAGCCCGGCCTGTTCGGGCTCGCCTCGGCCACCACGGTGCCGGGTTCCCACTTCCCCGGGATCAGCGCGGCCCCGCTCGCCATCGGCGCGGCCCGGCAGTCGGCCGTGGCCCAGTTCGGCGCGCTCGGTTTCCGCGCGGGCGCGGTGACGGCGGTGATGGCGACGCCGGGCGGCCTGCCCGACCACCGCTACGAGACGACGGTGGTCCGCGCGACCTTCGACCGCCCCTTCGCCTTCCTCGCCGTCCACCGCGAGAGCCGGCTGATCCTGACGGCGGGGTGGGTGACGGAGCCGGTCCCGTACCAGGGCATGTGAACTCGGCTCACAGGCAGGGTGGTTGTCAACGGCGGTGTGCGGCGGCGCCGCCGTCGTCAGAGAGCGGCCTTCCGCGTCGGCACCGTCCGTCGCTCCTCCGGCGCCTGACGGCCGACGGCGATCGCCAGGGCGGTCGCGAGCGCGGCCGGGGGGAGCCAGATCGCCGGCATGGCCCACAGCGGCAGACCGAACTCGAGGGCGACGAGGGCCGCGATCAGCCCCGCTCCGGCGAGACCGGCGGCCAGGGCGGCCGTCAGCTTCGGCCCGCGCCGCCACCCGCGCTCCTTCGGCGACCGCAGGCGCCAGCCGCAGGCCACCGCGAGCACCACACAGGACGGGCCGCCGACGACGAGCATGGCGACGATGCTCTCGGGCAGCGTGTCGGGACTGTTCTCGGTGACCTGCACCGCGCCGTGGGCGGATATCCGCACCAGCCGACCACGCCAGATCGTCCCGGTGACCCGGTCGCCCTCGTCGAGCGCGGACAGCACCGGCCCGTCCTTGCGGAACTCGGTGGGCCACTTGCCGCCGCCGGGCGAGACGAGGGTGGCGTGAATGGCGTCCCCGCGCCTGCCCGACCACAGATGGATACCGGTGACGGTGAACGGCTGCCGCCACAGGCAGTCGGCGGGCTCGCGCGGCACGGATCGGCAGGGCACCGCCTCCTTGAGCGCACGGTCGCGCTCGACGGTGTGGGGCAGCTGGAGTCCCGCGAAGGTGAGCAGGCCGAGCGCCACGAGGGAGCACACCAGCGCGGTGACGGCGACGTAGACGCTGCCGTATCCGCCGGCCCCGCTGCGTCCGGCCCGACCGACGTCACTCACGGATCCGCCCCCCCGCCCGCTGAAGTAGCCTCCGCATTGTGGCAGTTGGCGCGGACAACGCCGCCCCGGGGGGCCATTGCCGGCGGGCCGGTCGCGGCGCCCGCGGGCGTCGGACGGCGGACGGCGAACGGCGGACGGCGGACGGCGGACGGCGGACGGCGAACGGCGGACGGCGAACGGCGAACGGCGGACGGCGAACGGCGGCAAGCCGGACCCGGCCCCACCTGTCGAGGCGAGGCCGGGCCGTGAACCGCGGGCCCTTACGGGCTTACGGGCGGATCATCCCCGTCGTACGGACGCGCCGACCGCCGGTCTTGCCGGCCGCGGCACCCGCCGCGAGGGCGAGCAGCAGGCCGACGGCGCCGACGACGACGTTGCTGACGATCGTGCGCGTGGTGGCCACGTTCCCCGCGACCACCCACGGGGAGATGATCATCCAGACGCTGATCAGGGCGGCCGCCCACGCGCGGGCGTGGGTGCGCTCGTAGGCGTGGCCGAAGCCGCTCATCAGCAGGGCGTAGGCGACACCCGCGATCAGGTTGTTCACCGCGAGGGTGCTGAACCCGTTGAACCCCGCGATCCACGGGGACGCCGCCATGTACAGCCCCGTGATCAGCGCCAGCGCCTCGACAGCCTGCCCCTGCTGCGTCGCGGCCGCCCGCTCCGCCAGGACGAAGCGCTCCCGCATCTCCAGGATGTCCGGGTGGGACTCCATCGTGGTGTGCATTCGTTCCGTCATGATCGCGCCTCCTGCGTCAGGACTCCACGTCCATGGATCCGGCGCGAGCCGAGTACCCACCGATTCCCCACGCAATATCTGTGTTCGCCGGATGAGGGTTCAACGAGGCCCGCGCACAGATTTATCGCCCCGGCGAACCGAATGCAATTATTCACCGCACACGAACCGCTACGACGTGCTACTGTCGATCTCGGTTGCAGTTGTGGTCCCCAAAAGCGATTCCGGTCTTTTCCGGGCGGGGTAATCATCGCAGCGACACGGTGTCCGCACGGTGCGGGCTCCGGCGATACCCCGAAGGAGAACGACATGGCTACTGGCACCGTGAAGTGGTTCAACGCGGAAAAGGGTTTCGGCTTCATCGCCCAGGACGGTGGCGGCGCCGACGTGTTCGCCCACTACTCGAACATCGCCACCCAGGGCTTCCGTGAGCTGCTCGAAGGCCAGAAGGTGAGCTTCGACATCGCGCAGGGCCAGAAGGGCCCGACGGCGGAGAACATCGTTCCCGCCTGACGCGACCTACGCGCACGTGCAGACGGGGCCCGCATCCTTCGGGGTGCGGGCCCCCTCCGCATATCCGCACGGCAGCTTTATCATTTCGCGTTCCATTCGGCCGTTTCTCGCAATTCTCGGCACTGTTCATCGCCGCGGGAATTCCTTGATATGCGCCGCGTCGAGGAAGGTTCCGCATGAACCGCACACGAATGAACAACCGCGCCACTCGCCCCCGTGGCGGAACGTCCGGTGGTCACAGCCGTCGCTCCGCACCGCAGGGCGAGTTCGCGCTTCCCCGGACCGTCACTCCCGCGCTTCCGGCCGTGGAGAACTTCGCCGATCTCGACATGCCCCGGGAACTTCTGTCCGCGCTCGGCTCGCAGGGCGTGACCGTCCCGTTCCCGATCCAGGCGGCGACCCTGCCGAACTCCCTGGCGGGCCGGGACGTACTGGGCCGCGGGCGCACCGGCTCCGGCAAGACGCTCGCCTTCGGGCTCGCGCTGCTGGCCCGCACCGCCGGGCGGCGCGCCGAGCCCGGGCAGCCGCTGGGGCTGATCCTCGTGCCGACACGTGAGCTGGCGCAGCAGGTCACCGACGCGCTCACCCCCTACGCGCGCTCCGTGCGGCTGCGGCTGGCCACGGTGGTGGGCGGGATGTCGATCGGCAGGCAGGTCTCCGCGCTGCGCGGCGGCGCGGAGATCGTCGTCGCCACCCCCGGCCGCCTCAAGGACCTCATCGACCGAGGTGACTGCCGACTGGACCAGGTCGCCGTCACCGTCCTCGACGAGGCCGACCAGATGGCCGACATGGGATTCATGCCCCAGGTCACCGCGCTGCTCGACCTGGTACGCCCCGGGGGGCAGCGGATGCTGTTCTCCGCCACCCTCGACCGCAACGTCGACCTGCTCGTGCGCCGTTACCTCGGCGACCCGGTCGTGCACTCCGTCGACCCGTCGGCCGGTGCGGTCACGACGATGGAGCACCACGTGCTCCACGTCCACGGCGCCGACAAACACGCGACCACCACCGAGATCGCCGCGCGCGAGGGCCGGCTGATCATGTTCCTCGACACCAAGCACGCCGTCGACCGGCTCACCGAACACCTTCTGAACAGCGGGGTACGGGCGGCCGCCCTGCACGGCGGGAAGTCGCAGCCCCAGCGCACCCGCACGCTGGCGCAGTTCAAGTCCGGCCATGTCGGCGTGCTGGTGGCGACCAACGTCGCCGCGCGCGGCATCCACGTCGACGACCTCGACCTCGTCGTCAACGTCGACCCGCCGACCGACCACAAGGACTACCTGCACCGCGGCGGCCGTACGGCCCGTGCCGGGCGGTCCGGCAGCGTGGTCACCCTGGTCACCCCGAACCAGCGGCGCGGTGTGTCCCGCCTCATGGCGGCGGCCGGGATCGTCCCGCAGACGACCCAGGTCCGCTCCGGCGACGAGGACCTGCGCCGCATCACCGGCGCCCGGACCCCTTCGGGAATCCCGGTCGTCGTCACCACGCCCGTCACCGAACGCCCCAAGAAGCGCGGCGCCACCTCACGCGGCCGGCGCCGCGCGGCTTCGGCGGGTTCGACGAGCCGGCGCCCGGTCGCCCGGCGGTCCGTCACCGACGCGGCGGCCTAGGGCCTGTGCTCAGAAACCGACCCGACTCCGCAGGAGGCACCTCTTGACGCCGATCCGGACGCACCCCGGCCCGACGAACGCGAGCCGCGCACACAGGACGGTGCTCGAAGACTCGGACGCGGCCGGGCCGCAGGTCTGGGGCGCGATGACCGTGGAGGTGGCGCTGTCCGTCATGGCCGCCGCCCGTACGGCGCGTCTGGTCGTCTGCGACGAGGACGGCCGGCGCACCGGCCTGGTCACCCTGGACCTGCTCACCGCCGTCCGCGACAGCTCCGGCTACACGGACCATGTCCGCCTGCGTGACATCACCGAGGAACACCGCGACATCACGGGCGCCCTCGCCCACTCCCGCTGAACCACACCTACCCCACCTGGATCCGTTCCCTTCTCTCCCTGTGAGGCATCATGCGCTGCGTCATCGCCCGCTTCCCCTTCGACCTGACCAAGCAGGGCGTGCTGGACTCCATGAAGGGCGTGAAGCCCGAGGAGATCACCGCCGAGTTCGTCGTCATCGGGCGACGCCAGTACCCCGTGAAGCAGGTCGGCCAGGTCGTCACCCGTCAGGACCGCCGCGATTTCAGCGCCGGTGAGGTCGTGAAGGCGATGACCCAGCTCGGCTTCACCTGCGGCACCCGCACCGAAGCCGTACCCGCGCCCGCCCCCGCGCCGACGGCCGACCCGTACGAGCGGGCGTCCGCGGCGCTCGGCACCCCTCAGTGGTCCGAGTGACCGCAGCCGCCCAGGACCTCACGCCGACGGGCTCGGCCCGCCGGCGTGCTGGGCACGCAGCTCCTCGTTGATGCGCTGGGCTTCTTCCAACTGGTCCTCGAGAATGATGATGCGACAGGCTGCCTCTATGGGTGTGCCCTGGTCGACGAGTTCACGCGCGCGGGCGGCGATGCGCAGCTGGTAGCGCGAGTAGCGGCGATGGCCGCCCTCGGAGCGCAGCGGGGTGATCAGCCGGTGCTCGCCCAGGGCGCGGAGGAAGGCGGGGGTGGCGCCGAGCATCTCGGCGGCCCGGCCCATGGTGTAGGCGGGGTAGTCGTCGTCATCGAGGGGGACGAGGGGGCGGGTACTGCGAGGGGGCATAGACCTCTTCTTCCGGGGACGCGTCGGGGGGCCCGAGCGCCACATGGCGCCCGGGCCCCGAGCTATCACACCATCTACCGGCTGATTTCGCCGATCTTCTGTGTCCGCAGGTTCCGCCGGATGGGGCGGGGCTGCGGGGATCGCGGATGCGTGACCGGGGACCACCTTCCAATCGGGGCCTGCGGTACCCGGGCGATACCCGCCCGGGCGATCCTGATGGCGTTCCGCTCCTTTTCTCGTCGTGCGACTTCTGGGGTACGAGGACGACGTTAGACCCCGCCCATGGCAATGTCTACTCCCGCCACTACAGATTTACTCCATCTGCAGGCACCGGGATTCTGCGGTGCGTGATGCGCACCGTGCCGCAGCGCCGGGGGTGCGCGTCCTGGTCACCCCCTATCGGACCCCCGTCGACCTGCGTGTTCACACGTCGACGAACGCACTGGTCACGAACCGGCCGGGTACGCCGAGGCAGAGAAACCCTTGGCACACCGGCAGGCTCCGCAACGAGACTGCGCAGGTGAGGGACTCCTACCCCTCTCTCCGCTGCGGGGAGGGCGTTCCGTGACCCGCCGACCACTCGGTGCTCGGCCGGGGACTCCCCGCCGCCTGGCGCCGCGACCACCCGGCCGTGGCCGCGGCCTCCGACCGCGGCTACGTGAAGTCCGCGTACGCCATGTACCGGCCGCACGTGCGGCACATGAAGAGGTAAGCCGTGGGCTGACCGTCCTTGTCCAGAGCATCCAGATGACTCTCCACGGCCTCGGCGGACCACCCCCACGCACCCGCCTCGCTGCGCAGTTCCTCCCGGGCATCCGGGAACGCGGCCAGCTCGGCCGCCCCCACCGCCCCCATGAACGCCGTGCCGTCACCGCAGTGAAAGAACCACCGCGGGTCCTGCCAGGAGAAGAAGCCCGGCGTACACGCGTCAACGGATCTCACGACCTCAAGCGGGACATCGTCTCCGACCGGGTCACCGATGAAGTGCGCGTCGTACTTCGCAGCCGCGCTGCCGTCGGCGATGCACCACGGGCACAGCAGGCTGGAAAGGTCCTCGACCGCGTACACCGGGCCCGTGTAGACGAACCCCCGCGCCCTCCCGCAGCAGAGGCACGTCGTGCCGGAGGCGACGATCACCCCGGTCGCCAAGGGGTCGGGATGGCAGGGAAAACCGGGCAACTCCTCGGACATGGCGGTCACGCTACCCGCGCGCGGGGAGACCGTGCCGCCGCACAGCCCAGCGCGGGAAAAGCAAAAGGTCCCGACCTCGAAAGGTCGGGACCCCTCCTGAACTGCACGTCTAGACATCGGCGACGTGGCGGCAGGGACTCCGCTACACGTTGAAGCGGAACTCCACCACATCCCCGTCCCGCATCACGTACTCCTTGCCCTCCATGCGCGCCTTGCCCTTCGCGCGGGCCTCCGCGACGGAACCCGTCTCCACCAGGTCGTCGAAGGAGATGACCTCCGCCTTGATGAAGCCCTTCTGGAAGTCGGTGTGGATGACACCGGCCGCCTCGGGGGCGGTGGCGCCCTTCTTGATGGTCCAGGCGCGGGATTCCTTGGGGCCGGCGGTGAGGTAGGTCTGGAGGCCGAGGGTGTTGAAGCCGACGCGGGCGAGGGTGGCGAGGCCGGGCTCCTCGGCGCCGACGGACTCGAGGAGTTCGATGGCGTCCTCCTCGTCCAGCTCGGCGAGGTCCGCCTCCAGCTTGGCGTTGAGGAAGATCGCCTCGGCGGGGGCGACCAGCGCGCGCTGCTCGTTCTTGAAGTCCTCGTCGGTCAGCTCGTCCTCGTCCACGTTGAAGACGTAGAGGAAGGGCTTGGCGGTGAGGAGGTGCAGGTCGTGCAGCAGCTCGGCGCGCTCGGAGCCCTGGACGATGCCCTGGGAGAAGAGGGTGTCGCCCTTCTCCAGGATCTCCTTCGCCTCCTCGACCGCCTTCACCTTCGGCGCGACGTCCTTCTTGATCCGGGACTCCTTCTGGAGGCGCGGCAGGACCTTCTCGATGGTCTGGAGGTCGGCGAGGATCAGCTCGGTGTTGATCGTCTCGATGTCGTCCTTCGGCGAGACCTTGCCGTCGACGTGCACGACGTTCTCGTCCTTGAAGGCGCGGATGACCTGGCAGATCGCGTCCGACTCACGGATGTTCGCGAGGAACTTGTTGCCCAGGCCCTCGCCCTCGGAGGCGCCCCGCACGATGCCCGCGATGTCGACGAAGTCCACCGTCGCCGGGAGGATGCGCTCCGACGAGAAGATCGACGCGAGCTGCGCCAGCCGGCCGTCGGGGACGCCGACCACGCCGACGTTCGGCTCGATCGTGGCGAACGGGTAGTTGGCCGCCAGCACGTCGTTCTTGGTCAGGGCGTTGAAAAGGGTCGACTTGCCGACATTGGGCAGGCCGACGATTCCGATCGTGAGCGACACGTTGCGACTTCCCGTAGAGGAGTGGGCCAGGGGCTGCCAGGGCCCAGGGGACACCGGCCGATCCACCAGTTTACGGCGTCCGCGCCGGGCAATGAGCGGGAGCGTCCCCCGTCCGGCGGGACTCGCCCTACGGACACGTCTTCGGCGTGTCTGATGGGCGATTCGGCACATAAACAGACCTAAGTTGGTCCAGTGGAGCAACACAGAACGCGACCTCCCCAGGACGGGCCGCGAGGCGGCACGCCCACGCCCGCGCACCTTCCGCCCCAGGCCCGGCGCGGCCCGGACGCGCCGCACGGCACGGCCCAGGCACCCGTCGCGGCCGGCCGCGCCCCCCAGGCCGTACGCGGCACGCAGGCCGTACGCGCCCCCGATCCCGCGCGCGGCCCCCTCGCGGAGCCCGGCCCCGCGCCCATCGGCCGGCGTTTCCCGAACCCCCGGCTCACCGGGCTCGGCGGCGGTCTGTTCTGCGTGGCCGCGATGCTGCTGATCGGTGCCCTGGACGCGCTGCTGTTCGGCTCGTCCCTGGTCGCCTACGGCGTGCTGTTCCTGCCCGTCTGCGTGCTGACCGCGCTGTGGGTACGCCCCGGCGACCTGCTGACCGCCCCCGTCGCCCTGCCGATCGCCTTCGGTGCCGGGCTCTTCGCGGTCGCGGACGGCAGCGCGGGCGTCCTCGGCTCCCTGATGGGCGTCTTCACCGGTCTCGCCACCCAGGCGGGCTGGCTGTACGGCGGGACGCTGATCGCCGGGGTGATCGTCCTGGTGCGCCGGGTGCGCTGGATCCGCGGTCGCCGACGCCGCGTCTGAGGCGAGTCCGGGCGCCGCCGCGCCTGAGTCCGGTTCGGTCGGCCGACTGGCGGGCCGGAGCGGCGGTACGCGCCGGACCGGCCCCCGTGCCGCTACTCCGCCTCGGCCCGCTGCGCCGCCCGCATCGCCGCGCCCACGATCCCCGCGTTGTTCTGGAGCTGGGCCGGGACGATCTCGGCCTTGACGCCCTTGATGTGCGGGAGGAACTTGTCGGCCTTGCGGCTGACGCCGCCGCCGATGATGAAGAGGTCCGGCGAGAAGAGCATCTCCAGGTGCGCGAGGTACTTCTGCACGCGCCGTGCCCAGTGCTCCCAGCTCAGTTCGCCGTCTTCCTTGGCCTTGCTGGACGCCTTCTTCTCGGCGTCGTGGCCGTTCAGCTCCAGGTGGCCCAGCTCGGTGTTGGCGACCAGCACGCCGTCGGTGAAGACCGCGCTGCCGATGCCGGTGCCGAAGGTGAGGACGATGACCGTGCCCTTGCGGCCGCGCCCGGCACCGAACTGCATCTCCGCCAGGCCCGCCGCGTCCGCGTCGTTGACGACGGTCACCGGGAGTCCGCCGAGCCGCTCGCTGAAGAGGGCGCGCGCGTCGGTGTCGATCCAGCTCTTGTCGACGTTGGCCGCCGTCAGGACCGTCGAACCGTCCGCGATCACTCCGGGGAACGTCAGCCCGACCGGGCCCGTCCACCCGAAGTGGTCGATCACCTGCTTCACGCCGTCGGCGACGCCGTCGGGGGTCGCCGGGTGCGGGGTGAGCACCTTGCAGCGCTCCTGGGCGAGATCGCCCTTGTCCAGGTCCACCGGGGCACCCTTGATCCCGGACCCGCCGATGTCCACGCCGAAGATCTGCATGGCAACACGTTACGACGTACGAATGACGGTCACGCCCCGGGCATCCCCATCGGTGTACGAGCCGTACGGGCCACCCCGTACACCGATGGCCTCACGCCCCGGGTGTCACGCCTCGGACGCCCCGCTGCCCCCGCGCCCCGCCATCAGCGCCGCCGCCTCGTCGCGCAGGTCGCGGCGCAGCTCCTTGGGGAGGGAGAAGGTGATGGACTCCTCGGCCGCCTTGACCAGCTCCACGTCGCCGTAGCCGCGCTGGGCCAGCCACTCCAGGACCTCCTCGACGAGGACCTCGGGCACCGAGGCGCCGGAGGTGACGCCGACCGTGGTGACGCCCTCCAGCCAGGCTTCGTCGATCTCGCCGGCGAAGTCCACCAGGTACGCCTCGCGGGACCCGGCGAGCTTGGCGACCTCGACGAGCCGTACCGAGTTGGAGGAGTTGCGCGAGCCGACCACGATGACCAGCTCGGCCTCGGCGCCCATCTGCTTCACGGCGAGCTGGCGGTTCTGCGTGGCGTAGCAGATGTCGTCGCTCGGCGGGGAGACGAGGCCGGGGAACTTGGTCTTCAGGGCGTCGACGGTCTCCATGGTCTCGTCCACGGAGAGGGTCGTCTGGGAGAGCCACACGACCTTGGACGGGTCGCGGACCTCGACCTTGGCGACGTCCTCGGGACCGTCGACCAACTGGATGTGCTCGGGTGCCTCGCCGGAGGTGCCGATGACCTCCTCGTGGCCCTCGTGGCCGATCAGGAGGATGTCGTAGTCGTCCTTGGCGTAGCGGACGGCCTCCTTGTGGACCTTGGTGACCAGGGGGCAGGTGGCGTCGATGGTGGCCAGACGCCCGCGCTGGGCCTCCTCGTGGACGGCGGGGGCGACGCCGTGGGCGGAGAACATCACGATGTTGCCCGGCGGCACCTCCTCCGTCTGCTCGACGAAGATCGCGCCCTTCTTCTCCAGGGTCTGGACGACGTACTTGTTGTGGACGATCTCGTGCCGGACGTAGATCGGGGCCCCGTACTGTTCGAGGGCCTTCTCGACGGCGATCACGGCGCGGTCCACACCGGCGCAGTAGCCACGGGGGGCGGCGAGCAGGACACGGCGGCCAGGCGAAGCGGTCATGCGTCCCATCGTAAGGCCGGGTACGGGGGCCCGTAGATCCCCCCAGGGGGGCGTCCGGGTCACGGCTCCTTTGTCGGCGGGGGCCGTTAGTCTCGCGGCATGGCTGTGAACACGTCCCCCGAAGCCCCGTTGCCCGTCGGTGACGTCTCCCGGCTGATCGGCGGCTGGATCGACCGGCTCGGCGCGGTGTGGGTCGAGGGGCAGATCACGCAGTTGTCGCGGCGCCCGGGGGCGGGGGTGGTCTTCCTGACCCTGCGCGACCCCTCGCACGACATCTCGGTGAGCGTGACGTGCTACCGCCAGGTGTTCGACGCGGTCGCGGACGTGGTCGGGGAGGGCGCGCGGGTCGTGGTCCTGGCCAAGCCGGAGTGGTACGCCCCGCGCGGCCAGCTCTCGCTGCGCGCCGCCGAGATACGGCCCGTCGGCGTGGGCGAGCTGCTGGCGAGGCTGGAGCGGCTGAAGAAGTCGCTGGCGGCCGAGGGGCTGTTCGCGGCCGACCGGAAGAAGCCGCTGCCGTTCCTGCCGCAGTTGATCGGGCTGGTCTGCGGGCGGGCGTCGGCGGCGGAGCGCGACGTGCTGGAGAACGCCCGGCACCGCTGGCCCGCCGTGCGCTTCGAGGTGCGCAACGTCGCGGTGCAGGGGGTGCACGCGGTGCCGCAGGTCGTCCAGGCGGTCAAGGAGCTGGACGCGATGGACGAGGTGGACGTCATCGTGGTGGCCCGCGGCGGCGGCAGCGTGGAGGACCTGCTGCCGTTCTCCGACGAGGAGCTGGTGCGAGCGGTGTCCGGGTGCCGTACGCCGGTCGTCTCGGCCATCGGGCACGAGCCGGACAGCCCGCTGCTCGACCTGGTGGCCGATCTGCGCGCCTCCACGCCGACCGACGCGGCCAAGAAGGTCGTACCCGACGTGGGCGAGGAGTCCGAGCGGGTGCGGATGCTGCGCGACCGGGGGCGGCGCTGTGTGCACGCGGTCCTGGAGCGCGAGGAGCGGGGGCTCGCGCACGCGCTGGCCCGGCCCTGCATGGAGCACCCGCACCGGATGCTGGACGAGCGGTCGGCGCAGGTGGACGCCCTGCTGGAGCGCGGGCGGCGCACGCTGGGCCACCTCCTGGACCGCGCCGACTCCGAGCTGACCCACACCCGCGCGCGCGTGGTGGCCCTCTCCCCCGCCGCGACGCTCCGCCGGGGGTACGCGGTGCTCCAGAAGGCCGACGGACACGTGGTGCGCGCGCCGGACGAGGTGACCGGCGGCGAGACACTGCGGGCGCGGGTCGCGGAGGGCGAGTTCGCGGTCCGGGTGGACGCCGGTGGCGACGGGGATGTCGGCGGCGATGCTTAGGGTGGGCGGATGACCAGCAAGGTGGACGAGGCGCTGTCGTACGAGCAGGCGCGGGACGAGTTGATCGAGGTCGTACGGCGCCTGGAGGCGGGCGGTACGACGCTGGAGGAGTCGCTGGCGCTGTGGGAGCGCGGCGAGGAGCTGGCCAAGGTGTGCCGCCGCTGGCTGGAGGGGGCGCGGGCGCGGCTGGACGCGGCGCTGGCGGAGGAGGCGGAGGCCGAGGGGGACGCGTAGTCCGGGGGCGCGCTTTCCCGGGCGGGCGCCTCGCGTCCCCTCGGCGCGCCCCCTTCGTTAAAGCTTTAACTTCTTTCGCGTAGGGTCGTGCCGTTCAGTCGGCCCGGCACCCCGGGCCGGACGCGTATCCGAGGAAGTCACGCATGTCTCTCGTTCTCGACCCGGCCGCCCAGGATCTGCTGTTCCGCGAGGCCCGCACCGCGAACACCTTCACCGACGAGCCGGTGACCGACGAGCAGGTCCGGGCGATCTACGACCTGGTCAAGTACGGCCCCACCGCCTTCAACCAGACCCCGCTGCGCATCACGCTGGTCCGCTCCCCCGAGGCCCGCGAGCGTCTCGTGGCCCTGATGGCCGACGGCAACAAGCCCAAGACGGCCGCCGCGCCGCTGGTCGCGATCCTGTCGGCGGACAACGAGTTCCACGAGGAGCTGCCGACCCTGTTCCCGGCGTTCCCGCAGGCCAAGGACCTGTTCTTCGCCGAGCGCCCGGTCCGCGAGCGCTCCGCCGCGATGAACGCCGCGCTCCAGGCCGCCTACTTCCTCGTCGGCGTGCGCGCGGCCGGCCTGGCGGCGGGCCCGATGACCGGCTTCGACTTCGAGGGCGTCCGCAAGGAGTTCCTGGACGACGACCACGCCCCGCTGATGGTCGTGAACATCGGCCACCCGGGCCCCGACGCCTGGTACCCGCGCTCGCCGCGCCTGGCCTACGACGACGTCGTCACGACCGTCTGAGCGGCCGTACGGCCACAGCGCACGACGAAGGGGCCCCGGATCCGTCCGGGGCCCCTTTCGCGCGCCGTGGGCCGTCGTGTGCCGCTGCGGCCCGCCAGGCTACTTCTCGTTCTTCATCTTCAGCGCCGCCGCCATCGCGGTCAGCCGGTCGAAGGACGCGGTGCCCGCGACCACGGTCGTGGAGCCGGGGGTGTCCTCCAGGACCAGGCCGTCGTAGCGGCCGCCGGTGTACCGGGTCCAGGTGCGGCCGTCGATCTCCTCGGTGCGCTTGGTCGCCCTGGCGCCCTGGGTCGCCTGGTCGATGACGTCGCCGCGCTTGCCCGCGGACTGCTCGACCTGCACGTACTGGCCGCCCGGCGCCTGGAAGCCGAGGTGCCAGCGGTCGGAATCCTCGGCCTGGAAGCGTACGGAGGTCGCTTTCCAGGTACTCGGCAGTCCCTCGGGGGCGGCCACCGGGTAGCTCGCCGCACGGCGTGCGCCGGCCGTCTCCACCGTGTAGTCGACCCGCTTGAGATCGGGGGCGTGATCGTCGTGCGGGACGAAGACATAGATGACCGCCGCCGCGATACCGATGAGGGCCAGGGAAAGGATCATGTCCCGGACCGTCTTCTGCTTGCCGTTCGTACCTGCCACGCCCCCTATGGTCGCAGGTGCCCCGTGCGCTCATCCGTGGGGCCCCCTGCTCATTTTGTCGGTACGGCGATAGAGTCAGGAATCGAACCCTCATCCGGCCGTCGTCGTATCAGAAAGGTGCGCTCCGATGACCGAGCATCATCTGCCGTCCGAACTCGATGTCCCCTCCGAGGCCCCCGACCGCAACCTCGCCCTGGAACTGGTCCGCGTGACCGAAGCCGCCGCGATGGCCGCGGGCCGCTGGGTCGGGCGGGACGACAAGAACGGCGCCGACGGTGCCGCGGTGCGCGCCATGCGGACCCTCGTCTCCACCGTGTCGATGAACGGCGTCGTCGTCATCGGCGAGGGCGAGAAGGACGAGGCGCCCATGCTGTTCAACGGGGAGCGGGTGGGTGACGGCACCGGTCCCGAGGTCGACATCGCCGTCGACCCGATCGACGGCACCCGGCTCACCGCCAAGGGAATGCCGAACGCGATCGCCGTGCTAGCCGCCGCCGAGCGCGGGGCCATGTTCGACCCTTCCGCCGTGTTCTACATGGACAAGCTGGTCACCGGGCCCGAGGCCGCCGACTTCGTGGACATCAACGCGCCCGTGGCGGTCAACATCCGCCGGGTCGCCAAGGCCAAGGGCTGCTCGCCGGAGGACGTCACCGTCGTCGTTCTCGACCGGCCCCGGCACGAGGAGCTGGTCAAGGAGATCCGGGAGACCGGCGCGCGCATCAAGCTGATCACCGACGGCGACGTCGCGGGCTCGATCCTGGCGCTGCGCGAGGGCACGGGCATCGACCTGCTGCTCGGCATCGGGGGTACGCCCGAGGGCATCATCTCCGCCTGCGCGGTCAAGTGTCTCGGCGGCACGATCCAGGGCAAGCTGTGGCCCAAGGACGAGGAGGAGCGCCGGCGGGCGATCGCCGCCGGGCACGATCTGGATCGCGTGCTCACCACCGAGGATCTCGTCAACGGGGAGAACGTGTTCTTCGTGGCGACCGGGATCACGGACGGGGAGCTGCTGCGGGGGGTGCGGTATCGGTCGGAGACGGCGACGACCGACTCCATCGTGATGCGGTCCAAGTCGGGGACGGTGCGGAGGATCGACTCCGAGCATCGGCTGAGCAAGTTGCGGGCGTACAGCGCGGTTGATTTCGACCGGGCGAAATAGCTCCGCCGACCGGGTGGGGGAACTGCGGGCCGTGCATATCTGCGGGCCGGTGGGGGCTCGTCGCGCAGTTCCCCGCGTCCCCGGAAGCGAAAGCCTTCAGGTCTCAGCCCGCTATGCGCGGTGCCGTCGCCTTCTTCAGTTCCACCTCACGGCGTCGGCGGCGGGCCAGGACCACTCGGCGCTCCGCTGCCGTCAGGCCGCCCCAGACGCCGTAGGGCTCGGGCTGGAGGAGGGCGTGTTCCCGGCATTCGACCATGACCGGGCAGCGGGCGCAGACGCGCTTGGCGGCCTCTTCGCGGGAGAGCCGGGCGGCGGTCGGTTCCTTCGACGGGGCGAAGAAGAGAGTGGCCTCGTCACGCCGGCACACCGCCTCGGTGTGCCAGGGCGCGTCCTGGTCCCTGTCCCGCTTCGGTGACCGCTGGGCCGGGACGGCGGCGACCTGCAGGGACGAACGCGGCGGTTGCAGCACGGTCTACTCCTGACGACGGCTTCGCGAGCGAGAGACGATGCAGCAAGCCCTACCCGCTGTGCGCGCGCCTATGCACTGCGTCCCCAACCCCGGGCGCGCGGCGGCTTGTTCGCACCCCCTCGCGCCCGGCAGTCCGGGCGCGACATCCGCGCGGGCCGCGCCGGAATTCGCGACCGTCAACGGTCCAGGTGTTTGCGCAGCGTGTGGTCCACCTTGTCCTGCACCCGGTCGAGGATGTCCGCCACGAAGCGGCCGCGCTTGGGCCGTGCCTCCACGTTGCCGAGGACGGCCCATCCGTCGACGTAGATCACGGGGGCCCGGGAGTCGGTCGAGTCGCGGGTGCTGACCTCGAAGTTGCCCATCACGCCGCCGCCGGTGCCGCGCAGCGACACGTTCTCCGGGACGCGGATCTGGACGTCCCCGAAGACCGAGATCGCCTTGATCACCACCTGCTGGTACTCGAAGACGGCCTCGCTGAGGTCGATCTCGACGCTGCCGAAGACCGCGAACGCGTGCAACCGGCGCCCGGCGCGCCAGCTCCCCCGGCGCACGGCGCTGCTGAAGACGGCGACCACGCTGGCGTCGGCGTCGGCCGGGACCGCGCCGGGGATCGGGTGCGGCGGGGCCGTGGTGGCACGGCCGGGCCGGTCGTGGCCGGCCGGGAGGTCCTGTATGTAGACGTCCAGCTCGCCGACCGTCTTGGTGTGCAGCACCCCCTCGACGCGCTCGGCGTGCTCCTCGGCGGTCAGCCGGCCCTCGGCCAGGGCCTCGCGGAGGATGTCGGTGACGCGGTCGCGGTCGGCGTCGGAGGCGCGCAGCTCGGACACGCGCGCCTCCGTGCCCGGGGTCTGGGCGTGCTTCTGAAGGTCCACGACGGCAGCGTACCCAAACGCGATAGATCGCGACTAGGGGGTGTGGATAAGTGGCGCGCCCCACCGCGCGCTCCCGGCGTGTCGCAAGTGAGCCTTACCTCACAGGAGCCCCCTTCGAAAGGGGTTCTACGCTGGACAGGCCCGCCAGCGTCGGCGGGCCCCGTCCGTCGAGTGAGGAATGGGCTGAGATGCCTGAGTTCGCGTACACCGATCTGCTTCCCCAGGGAGAGGACACCACCCCGTACCGGCTGGTGACCTCCGAGGGCGTGTCCACCGTCGAGGGGCCGGACGGGCGGACGTTCCTCAAGGTGGAGCCGGAGGCGCTGCGCAAGCTGGCCGAAGAGGCGATCCACGACATCCAGCACTATCTGCGCCCGGCGCACCTCGCCCAGCTCCGCCGGATCATCGACGATCCCGAGGCGTCGTCCAACGACAAGTTCGTCGCGCTGGACCTGCTCAAGAACGCGAACATCGCGGCGGCCGGTGTGCTGCCCATGTGCCAGGACACCGGCACGGCGATCGTCATGGGCAAGCGTGGCCAGAACGTGCTGACCGAGGGCGGCGACGAGGCGGCCCTGAGCCGCGGCATCTACGACGCGTACCTGAACCTCAACCTGCGCTACTCGCAGATGGCTCCGCTCACCATGTGGGAGGAGAAGAACACCGGCTCCAACCTCCCGGCGCAGATCGAGCTCTACGCGACCGACGGCGGCGCCTACAAGTTCCTCTTCATGGCGAAGGGCGGCGGCTCGGCCAACAAGTCCTTCCTCTACCAGGAGACCAAGGCCGTCCTGAACGAGTCCTCCATGATGAAGTTCCTGGAGGAGAAGATCCGTTCGCTGGGCACGGCCGCCTGCCCGCCGTACCACCTGGCGATCGTGGTCGGCGGCACCTCCGCCGAGTTCGCGCTGAAGACCGCCAAGTACGCCTCCGCGCACTACCTGGACGAGATCCCGGCCGAGGGCTCCGAGCTGGGTCACGGCTTCCGGGACAAGGAGCTGGAGGAGAAGGTCTTCGAGCTGACCCAGAAGATCGGCATCGGCGCGCAGTTCGGCGGCAAGTACTTCTGCCACGACGTGCGCGTGGTGCGGCTGCCCCGGCACGGCGCGTCCTGCCCGGTCGCCATCGCGGTCTCCTGCTCGGCGGACCGTCAGGCCGTCGCGAAGATCACCGCCGAGGGCGTGTTCCTGGAGCAGCTGGAGACGGACCCGGCGCGGTTCCTGCCGGAGACGACCGACGAGCACCTCGAGTCGGACGGCGACGTCGTCAAGATCGACCTGAACCAGCCGATGGACGAGATCCTGGCCGAGCTGACCAAGTACCCGGTGAAGACCCGGCTCTCGCTCACCGGTCCGCTGGTCGTGGCCCGTGACATCGCGCACGCCAAGATCAAGGAGCGGCTCGACGCGGGCGAGGAGATGCCGCAGTACCTGAAGGACCACCCGGTGTACTACGCCGGTCCCGCCAAGACCCCCGAGGGGTACGCCTCCGGGTCCTTCGGTCCGACCACGGCCGGGCGCATGGACTCCTACGTGGAGCAGTTCCAGGCGGCGGGCGGCTCCAAGGTGATGCTGGCCAAGGGGAACCGGAGCAAGCAGGTCACCGACGCGTGCGACGCGCACGGCGGCTTCTACCTCGGCTCCATCGGCGGCCCTGCCGCGCGTCTCGCCCAGGACTGCATCAAGAAGGTCGAGGTCCTGGAGTACGAGGAGCTGGGCATGGAGGCGGTCTGGAAGATCGAGGTCGAGGACTTCCCGGCGTTCATCGTCGTGGACGACAAGGGGAACGACTTCTTCCAGGACCCGGCTCCGGCTCCGACGTTCACGACCATTCCGGTGCGGGGTCCCGGCCTCGGCTGAGGAACGCCCTGAGCGGCAACATCCCGGGGGCCGACGGAAGTCGGCCCCCGGGCCCGTTCTAGGGTGCCGGCATGACTTCCCCCGCGTACCTCTCCGGGCTCTTCTCCCTCGACGACCGTGTCGCCGTCGTGACCGGGGGGAGTTCCGGGATCGGGCGCGGGATCGCCGAGGCGCTGGCGCGGGCCGGGGCCTTCGTGGTGGTCGTGGCGCGGGGCAGGGAGGCGCTGGAGGCGACGACCGCGCGGCTCACCGGGCTGGGCTGCCGGGCGGCCTGGGTGAGTGCCGATCTCGGGACCCGTGAGGGGGTGCGGGCGTCGGGCGACGAGGTCGTGAAGGAGTTCGGGGAGCCGGACATCCTCGTCAACTGCGCGGGGATCAACCTCCGTCCCCCGATGAGTGAACTCACCGAGGAGGAGTGGGACCTCACCCTTGCCGTGAACCTCCAGGCACCCCATCTGCTGAGCCGGCGGTTCGCGCCCGGCATGGCCGAACGGGGCTTCGGGCGGATCATCCACGTCAGTTCCCAGCAGGCGCACCGGGCGTTCGCGCGGTCCGGGGCGTACGGGGTCTCCAAGGGCGCGCTGGAGTCGCTCGCGCGCTCGCAGGCGGAGGAGTGGTCGCCGTACGGCGTCACCTGCAACACGCTGGTGCCGGGCTTCGTGATGACGCCGCTCAACGCACGGCTGTCGTCCGACCCTGAGACCGTACGGGCGCTGGCCGCGCGCACGTTCGTCGGGCGCAACGGGCTGGCCGAGGACTTCGCGGGCGCGGCCGTGTTCCTGGCGAGCCGGGCCTCCGCGTACGTCACCGGTCAGGCGCTGTTCGTGGACGGCGGGTTCTCGGTGCACTGAGACCCGTCCGGGTCAGCGCAGGAACATCCCGCCGCCCCCGTTCGCTGTACCGGACATGAGTCACGACTACCGCATCGAGCACGACTCCATGGGCGAGGTCCGCGTCCCCGCCGACGCCAAGTGGCGCGCGCAGACCCAGCGTGCCGTCGAGAACTTCCCGGTCTCCGGGCAGCGCCTGGAGCGGGCGCACATCGAGGCGCTGGCCCGGATCAAGGGGGCGGCGGCGAAGGTGAACGCGGGGCTCGGGGTGCTGGACCCCGAGATCGCGAAGGCGATCGAGGGCGCCGCCGAGGAGGTGGCCGGGGGGCGCTGGGACGAGCACTTCCCGGTGGACGTGTTCCAGACCGGCTCGGGCACGTCGTCCAACATGAACGCCAACGAGGTGATCGCGACCCTCGCGAGCGAGCGTCTCGGGCGGGACGTGCACCCCAACGACCACGTCAACGCCTCCCAGTCGTCCAACGACGTCTTCCCCTCCTCGATCCACATCGCCGCCACCGCCGCCGTCACCCGCGATCTGGTCCCGGCGCTTGAACACCTGGCCGACGCCCTCACCCGCAAGGCGGAGGAGTTCGCGGACGTGGTGAAGTCGGGGCGCACACACCTGATGGACGCGACCCCCGTGACCCTGGGTCAGGAGTTCGGCGGATACGCGGCCCAGGTGCGCTACGGCGCCGAGCGCCTGCGTGCGTCCCTGCCCCGCCTCGCGGAGCTGCCGCTCGGCGGGACGGCCGTCGGCACCGGGATCAACACGCCTCCGGGGTTCTCCGCCGCCGTGATCGAGGAGGTCGCGCGGGCCACCGGACTGCCGCTGACCGAGGCACGCGACCACTTCGAGGCACAGGGGGCGCGCGACGGGATCGTGGAGACCAGCGGCCAGTTGCGGACCGTGGCGGTCGGCCTGACGAAGATCGCCAACGATCTGCGCTGGATGTCCTCGGGCCCGCGCACGGGTCTCGCGGAGATCCGGCTGCCCGATCTCCAGCCCGGTTCCTCGATCATGCCCGGCAAGGTCAACCCGGTCGTCCCGGAGGCGGTGCTGATGGTGGCGGCACAGGTGATCGGCAACGACGCGACGATCGTCACGGCCGGTGCGGCGGGCAACTTCGAGCTGAACGTGATGCTCCCGGTGCTGGCCAAGAACGTGCTGGAGTCGGTGCGGCTGCTCGCCAACGTCTCCCGCCTGCTCGCGGACCGCACGATCGACGGCATCACCGCCGACCGCGAACGCGCCCGCGAGTACGCCGAGTCGTCGCCCTCGGTCGTCACGCCGCTGAACAAGTACCTGGGTTACGAGGAGGCCGCGCGGATCGCCAAGCGGTCGCTCGCGGAGCGGAAGACGATCCGGGAGGTCGTCCTGGAGGGCGGCTACGTGGAGCGCGGGGAGCTGACGCGGGAACAGCTCGACGAGGCGCTGGATGTCCTGCGGATGACACACCCGTAACGGGCGTCCCCCGTTTTCCGCCGTCGGCGTCCGGTCGTGGCGGAGGCCACGGCATCGGGTGCCCATGGCACCTAATATCTGTCCATGGCGGACGACGAAGCGGTGAGACGAGCGGAAACGGACACGACGACGTACTGGGCCCCGGGCACCCCGATCCTGTGGCGGTACCGGGAGAACGCCGGTGAGGGCTTCCACATCGCCCGGCCCGTCACGGTCGTCCGGGACGACGCCGACCTGCTCGCGGTCTGGCTGGCGCCCGGCACCGAGTGCGTCAAACCCGTGCTCGCCGACGGCACCCCGGTCCACCTGGAGCCGCTGGAGTCCCGCTACACCAAGCCGCGCGGGGTGCGCCGGGACCGCTGGTTCGGCACCGGGGTGCTGAAGCTGGCGCGGCCCGGCGAGCCCTGGTCGGTGTGGCTGTTCTGGGAGCCTGGCTGGCGGTTCAAGAACTGGTACGTCAACCTGGAGGAGCCGCTGGCCCGCTGGGCGGGCGGCGTCGACTCCGAGGACCACTTCCTGGACATCTCCGTGAACCCGGACCGCAGTTGGCACTGGCGGGACGAGGACGAGTTCGCGCAGGCGCAGCGCGACGGCCTGATGGACGCGGAGACCGCCGAACGCGTGCGGGAGGCGGGCCGGCGGGCGGTCGAGGGAATCCGCGCCTGGGGGACGCCGTACGCGGACGGCTGGCAGCACTGGCGGCCCGACCCCGCCTGGGCGGTACCGTCGCTGCCGGAGGACTGGGACCGTACGCCCGCGCACGTGTCCTCATGAGACCCTTGATGCGCCCCCGGACCACAAACGTAGGATCGTCCTCCGCAAGGGCATCGAGTTGCAACTACCGGAACAGACGCCGGGCTTGACCATACGTCACCGAGGGGCGGCAGGACGTGAGCGAGGGGTACGGGAACGGCGGCACCGGCCGGGCGAGGATCGCCCGGATCGGCGGAGAAACCCCTGACCACGCGGGAAATCCGTTCCCGGGGCACGTATTGCGGGTATCGGCATGTCGGCGGCACCACACGCGCGCCTGGCGCGCGGCCCCGGACGGACGGATTCGACACGCGTGACGGAGCAGCCCACTTCCTCCTACGAACGCCCCCAGCCGGGCGCGGACCCCGCGGAGTCCCGCGGGGCACGCTTGCGTACCCCGACGCCGCTCGGTGCGCCGGGCTTACCGGCACAGTCCCGGGCGGACGGCCAGTCGTCCTCCTCGGGCACCGAGCCGCGCGCCAAGCGCGGCGGCGGCAAGGGAAACAAGGGGAAGGAGCCCCCAGTCAACGGCCCCGAGCACTCCCAGCCGGCCACCGCCGAGCAGGACACCCACCGCCCCCGGCCCGCCCCCGAGGGCATTCCGGCGCAGCCGGGTGCCGAGCAGGACCGGACTCCGGGCGCCCGTGAGCGCCGTACCGGCCGCGGTCTGCCGCCGGGCCGGCCGATGCCCATGCGGCGCGACGGGGACCGGCTCCGGTTCGTGGGCGCGGCGACCCGGCGGATCGCGCGCGGCCTCGATCTCGACGAGATCGTGATGGGGCTGTGCCGGGCCACGGTGCCGACGTTCTCGGACGCGATCCTGGTCTATCTGCGCGACCCGCTGCCCGTCGGCGACGAGCGGCCCACCGGGCCGGTGGTGCTGCGGCTGCGGCGCAGCGACCGGGTGCCCGACGAGCGGGACACCGACGCGCTGCTGCCCGCGCCGTACCCCGATCCGGAGACGGAGTCCCCGGGGCTCGCCGCGTTCTCCGGGCCCTCGGCGCTGACCGCCGAGCTGTGCGAGGTCCAGCCGGGCGGCGCGCTGAACGAGGTGCTGCGCGGGGTGCGTCCGGTGTTCGCGGACACGCCCGCCGCGCGCGCCGCGCTGCCCGAACTCCTCGGCGAGGACGGCGAGGCGCTCGTCCCCGACGGGCAGCACGCGATCCTCGCGCCGCTGCGCGGACGGCGCCGGGTGATCGGCGCGGCGCTGTTCCTGCGCCGCCCCGAGCGCCTGGCGTTCGAGGCGGAGGACCTGCTGGTCGCGGCGCAGCTCGCCACGCACAGCGCGCTCGGCATCGACAAGGCGGTGCTCTACGGCCGCGAGGCGTACATCGCCGACGAGTTGCAGCGCACCATGCTGCCCGAGACCCTGCCGCGTCCGACCGGTGTGCGCCTGGCCTCGCGCTATCTGCCCGCGGCGGAGACCGCCCGGGTGGGCGGCGACTGGTACGACGCGATCCCGCTGCCGGGCAGCCGGGTAGCGCTGGTGGTCGGTGACGTCATGGGCCACTCCATGACCTCGGCGGCGATCATGGGCCAGCTCCGCACGACCGCGCAGACCCTGGCCGGGCTCGACCTGCCCCCGCAGGAGGTGCTGCACCACCTGGACGAGCAGGCGCAGCGTCTGGGCACCGACCGCATGGCGACGTGTCTGTACGCGGTCTACGACCCGATAGCGCAGCGGATCACCATCGCCAACGCCGGTCATCCCCCGCCGGTGCTGCTGCACCTGGGCGGCGAGGCGGAGGTGCTGCGCGTCCCGCCGAACGCGCCGATCGGGGTCGGCGGGGTGGACTTCGAGGCGGTCGAGCTGGAGGCGCCCGCCGGGGCCACCCTGCTGCTGTACACCGACGGCCTGGTGGAGTCCCGGCTGCGGGACGTGGCGACGGGCATAGAGCAGTTGCGCGAGAAGCTGACGGCGACCGCGCGCCTGACCGGTCCCGGGCATCCGCCGCCGCTGGAGGCCCTGTGCGACGAGGTGCTCGACATGCTCGGCCCGGGCGACCGGGACGACGACATCGCGCTGCTCGCCGCCCGGTTCGACGGGATCACCTCCAGCGACGTCAAGCACTGGTCGCTGGACGCGGAGGACGCCACCCCGGGCAAGGCCCGCAGGCTGGCCCGCGCCGCGCTGGCCGAGTGGGGGCTTGAGGACCTGTCGGATTCGCTGGAGCTGCTGGTCAGCGAGGTCGTCACCAACGCCGTGCGCTACACCACGCGCCCGGTGTCCGTGCGTCTGCTGCGCACGGACGTGCTGCGCTGCGAGGTCTCCGACGACATCCCGCGCCTGCCCCGGCTGTGCCAGGCCCGGGCCACGGACGAGGGCGGCCGTGGGCTGTACCTGGTCAACAAGCTGGCCCGGCGCTGGGGCGCGACCCGGCTGAGCGCGGGCAAGGTGGTGTGGTTCGAGCTGAGCGGAAGCTGAGCCGCCGGGTTTCCGCGCGGTACGACGAAGGGCGCCCGGCGATTCGCCGGGCGCCCTTAGCGCTGTCTGAGGGTCCGTGACCTCAGTTGCCGTTTTTGCCGTCCTGGAAGTCGAACGGGTTCTGCGGGGTGGACTGGCCCGTGGGCGGCCCCGAGGTCGGCGTGCGGGTCGTCGGCTGGTCCGACGGTGTCCGCGTCGCCGTCTCGGTGGGCGGCTCGGTGGTCGGCGACTTGGAGGGCGACTCCGACTCGGTCGGCGAGCTGGAGGGCGACTCCGAGGCGGACTCCGACGGGCTGTCGCTGACGGTCGGGGTGTCCGTCGGGGCGACGGCGGCACCCTGCTTGGTGTCGAGGTCGAAGGGGACCTTGTCCGTCACGCCGAAGGTGTACGCCGCCCAGATCTGCGCCGGGTAGCCACCGCCGTTGATACGGCCGGGCGCCGGGAGGAGACCGGTGGCGCCCGCCATCGACACGTGCGCGTTGCCCCGTTCGCCGAACAGGCCGACCGAGGTGACCAGGTCGGGCGTGTAGCCGGTGAACCAGGCGGACTTGTTCTCGTCCGAGGTACCGGTCTTGCCCGCGACCTGCTGGCCGTTGCGCAGGGGGTTGTTGGCCACCGACTGCCGGGCGGTGCCGTCGTCGACCACGCCGGTGAGCACGGAGGACACGGTGTCGGCGGCGGTGCGGCTGATCACCCGTGCGCCGATCGGGTCCGGCATCCGCACGCTGCGGCCCTTGCTCTCCGCCGACTTGATGAGGGTCGGGGTGACCTTCTTGCCGTGGTTGTCCAGGGTGGCGTAGATGCCGGCCATCTCCAGCGGGCTGGCGCCCATGGAGCCGAGCGTCTGCGCGGGCACCGCCTGCATCCCCTTGGTGTCCATGCCGAGCTGCTTGGCGGTGTCCATGACCTTGTCCATGCCGACGTCCACGCCCATCTGCGCGAAGACGGAGTTCACGGACTTGTTCATGGCCTGCTGGACGTTGATCTTGCCGTAGCTGGCGTTGTCCTCGTTCGGCGGTGCGAAGCCGACCTCGGTGCCGTGGTCGGTCACCGGGTGGCGGCTGGTGCCGTCGTAGACGGTGTTCGCGTCGATCGGACGGCCGTCCTGCGTGGTGGCGTTCTGCTCCAGCGCGGCGGCGAGGATGACCGGCTTGAAGGTGGAGGCGGGCTGGTAGTCGGTCCGCGTGGCGTTGTTGGTCCAGTGCTTGAAGAGGTCCTCGCCGCCGTAGAGCGCGACGACGTGGCCCGTCTTGGGGTCCACCGACACGGCACCGGCCTGGATGTCGCCGTCGACCTTGCGCTTCTTCGGGTCGAGCTTGGAGGTGAGCTGGGTCTTGACTGCCTTCTCCAGCGCGGCCTGCTTCTCGCGGTCGACGTTGAGGGTGATGGTCCAGCCCTTGCCGATGACCGCGTTCTCCGCCTGGGACGCGGTCAGGCCCTGCTGCTTCATGAGCTGCTGCTCGAGCTGCTTGTTGGCGAGGTCGACCAGGTAACCCGTCTGCCCGTCGAGACCGGGGGCGGCCTTGGGGTCCTTGGGAACGGGGAACGTCAGGGTGTCGCGCTTGGCCTTGGACAGCCAGCCCTGCTTGACCATGTTGTTCAGGACGTAGTTCCAGCGCTGCTTCACCAGGGTCCGCCCGGTGGGCGTGGCGGCCTGCCAGTCGTACTGGCTGGGCGCCTGGAGGAGGGCTGCCAGATAGGCGCCCTCCGAGACCGAGAGCTTCTGGGCGTCCTTGCGGTAGTACGCCTGGGCGGCGGCCTGGATGCCGTACGCGTTGCGGCCGTAGTAGCTGGTGTTGATGTAGCCCGCGAGGATGTCGTCCTTGGACTTCTCGCGCTCCACCTTGAGGGAGATCACCAGTTCGTTGAGCTTGCGGGTGACCGTCTGGTCCTGGCTCAGGTAGTAGTTCTTGACGTACTGCTGGGTGATGGTCGAACCACCCTGCTTGCCCCGGCCCGCGAGCGTGTTGATGATGCCGCGCGCGGTGCCCTTCAGGTCGACACCGGGGTCGGTGTAGAAGGACTTGTTCTCGGCGGCGACGAAGTCGAGCTGGACCGGCCGCGGCACCTTCGACAGGTCGACGATCTCGCGGTTGACCTTGCCGGAGCGGGCTATGACCTTGCCGTCGCTGTACTTGTAGATGTTGCTCTGCTGCTGGGCGGCCACATTGCCCTCGGGAATGTCCACCGACAGATACAGCGCGACAAAGGCGCCGATACCCAGCAGACAGATGCCGAGGAACGTCCCGAGGATCTTCTTCCAGGTGAAGAGCCTGCGTATCCGGCTCTTGGCGGGCTTGCCGCCGGGCGCCGGGGACGGCGAGCGGCCTCCGGGTGCCGCGCGGCGGCCGCCGCGCTGACGCGCTCGTCTCTCTTCCGCTCGTCCCATAGGTCCGTTCGCTCCGCTTCCGTCTCGGGGTCAGCTCCGAAAGCTAACACCCCTCTATGTGACAAAGAGCGCCTGATCCGCTCCTTCGGGGACGTGAGAATCAGCACCCGCCCTATCGGAACCGACGGAATCAAGAGGCCGAAGGTTGCCTCATGGGGCGCGATTGGCATCACGTATTCGATTCCGGACCCACTATGAACCCGGTGTATACACCGTGTGTAGAGTGCTCGCCATGTCCATCGGTCACTCACTCCTGGGACTCCTGGAGTCCGGCCCCCGGCACGGTTACGACCTGAAGCGGGCCTTCGACGAGAAGTTCGGCCACGACCGGCCGCTGCACTACGGCCAGGTCTACTCGACCATGTCCCGGCTGCTGAAACACGGGCTGGTGGAGGTCGACGGCGTCGAGTCCGGCGGCGGACCCGAACGAAAACGGTATGCCATCACCGATGCCGGGATAACCGACGTCGAGCGCTGGCTCGCCACTCCGGAGAAGCCCGCCGAGTATCTCCAGTCGACCCTCTACACCAAGGTCGTCCTCGCGCTGCTGACCCGGCGCGACGCGGCCGGGCTCCTCGACGGCCAGCGCTCCGAACATCTGCGCGCCATGCGCGCGCTGACCGAGCGCAAGCGCGGCGGCGACCTCGCCGACCAGCTCATCTGTGACCACGCCCTGTTCCATCTTGAGGCCGATCTGCGCTGGCTGGAGCTGACCGCCGCGCGTCTGGACCGGCTCCGCACGGAGGTGACCTCGTGATACCGCCCGACGGCTCCCTGCTCCACGCCCGGGACCTGCACAAGACCTACGGCCCCACCACCGCCCTCGACGGCGCCGACTTCTCCATCCACCCCGGCGAGGTCGTCGCCGTGATGGGCCCCTCCGGCTCGGGCAAGTCGACCCTGCTGCACTGCCTCGCCGGGATCGTGCTGCCCGACTCGGGCACGATCACCTACGCCGGCCGCGAGCTGACCGCGCTGAGCGACGCCGGGCGCAGCGCCCTGCGGCGCGGGGAGTTCGGCTTCGTCTTCCAGTTCGGCCAGCTCGTGCCGGAGCTGACCTGCGTGGAGAACGTGGCGCTGCCGCTGCGGCTGAACGGCACCGGGCGCAAGGAGGCCGAGAAGGCCGCGCTGGAATGGATGGAGCGCCTGGAGGTGGACGACCTGAGGCGCAAACGGCCCGGCGAGGTCTCCGGCGGCCAGGGGCAGCGGGTCGCGGTGGCGCGGGCGCTGGTCACCGGACCCCGGGTGCTGTTCGCGGACGAGCCGACCGGCGCGCTGGACTCGCTCAACGGCGAGCGCGTGATGGAGCTGCTGACCGACGCCGCCCGCTCCTCGAACGCGGCCGTCGTCCTCGTCACGCACGAGGCCCGGGTCGCCGCCTGGTCCGACCGCGAGATCGTCGTACGCGACGGCCGCAGCCGGGACATGGAGCGGACCGGATGAGCCCGCGGCAGTACGCCCGCGACCTGGGGATGGGGGTCCGGTTCGCCGTGACCGGAGGGCGCGAGGGGTGGGTCCGTACGACACTGACGGCGGTCGGTGTCGGTATCGGAGTGGCGTTGCTGCTGCTGACGACCGCGCTCCCGCACATGCTGGACGCGCGCGACGACCGCGAACTGGCACGTCAGGACATCGTGTTCAGTACGACGGACCGGCCCAAGGCCGACGACACGGTGGTCGTCGCGGCAACGGACACCTGGTGGCGTGACAAGAACATCCGGGGGCGCCTGCTCGATCCGGAGGGCCCGAAGGCGCCGCTGCCGCCGGGTCTGAGCCGTTTCCCGGCCAGGGGCGAGATGGTGGTCTCCCCCGCGCTGCGGGACCTGCTCGCCTCGCCGGACGCCCGGCTGCTGCGCGAGCGGCTGCCGTACAAAGTCACCGGGACCATCGGCGAGAGCGGGCTGGTCGGCCCGCGCGAACTCTCCTACTACGCCGGTGCCGAGGACCTCAAGCCCCGGGCGGGCGGCGCGCGCACGAACCGGCTGACCCACTTCGGGCAGACCCAGCCGTGGCAGGAGCGGGACGACCCGGTGCTGCTCCTGCTGATATCGGTCGTCTTCGTGACGCTGCTGCTGCCGGTCGCCGTGTTCATCGCGGCCGCCGTGCGCTTCGGCGGCGAACGGCGCGACCGCAGGCTGGCAGCGCTCCGGCTGGTGGGCGCGGACGGCCGTATGACCCGGCGGATCGCGGCGGGCGAGGCGCTGGCCGGGTCGGTGCTCGGCCTCCTCCTCGGCGCGGTCCTCTTCCTGGCCGGACGCCAACTGGTGACTCTGGTGGAGATCCGGGGCGAGAGCTTCTTCCCGAGCTATGTCACCCCCGCACCCGCCCTGGTCCTGCTGGTCGCGGTGGCGGTCCCGGTGTGCGCGGTGCTGGTCACCCTGTTCGCGATGCGCACCGTGGTGGTCGAGCCGCTCGGTGTGGTGCGCTCGGCCGCGGCCGCCCCGCGCCGGCTGTGGTGGCGGCTGCTCCTGCCGCTGTCCGGTCTGGTCCTGCTCTGGCCCATGATCGGCAAGGGTCGCACGCACGGCGACTTCAACCAGGTCCTCGTCATCGGCGGCGTCCTGCTGCTCCTGGTCGGCGTGACCGCGCTGCTGCCCTGGATCGTCGAACGGGGCGTCAGCCGGCTCGGCGCGGGCCCGCTCTCCTGGCAGCTCGCCGTGCGGCGGCTCCAGTTGAGCGGAGGCATGGCGGCCCGCACGGTCAACGGCATCGCGGTGGCGGTGGCCGGGGCGGTCGCGCTCCAGATGCTGTTCGCGGGCGTGCAGAGCCAGTATGTGAAGGACACCGGCCGGGACCCCTCCCGCGCGCAGGTCGAGGTCGACCTGACCGACCGCACCGGCATCACCGCGGCGACGGAGGCGTTCGCGCGGACCGAGGGCGTGCGGGCGTCGGTGGGGCTGGCCACCACGACCATCGGCGACCGGCCGCTGGACCCGTCCGCCTCGGTCGACCTCGTCGTCGGCGACTGCGCCGCCCTGCGCGAGCTGGCCCGCCTGGCGTCCTGCCGCGACGGCGACATGTTCTCGGTGAACAGCCCCCAGTACCCCACCGCGTTCGACAAGCGAATGCGCAAGACGGTGTTGCGGCCCCGCGCACGCGCCTGGATCGACCCGCGCTTCACGGGCGGCCCCGGTCTCGCGGTCCCGCTGAGGCTCCCGGCGTCGATTCCGCACGCGGCCTTCCGCGAGGACTCCCTGATGCCGAACGCCAACGGGCTGCTGATCACCCCGTCCGCGCTGCCCGCCGCGGCGGAACCGGCGCCGGCCGGCCGGATCTTCCTGCGCCTGGACCCGTCGGTGCCGGACGCGTGGGAGTACGCGCGCAACACCGCGGCGCGGGTGGACCCGGTCTCGGACGTCCTCGCCTGGACGCCGACCGCGACCGACGGCGGGTTCGCCTCCCTGCGCACCGGTCTGTTCATCGGCGCGACCTGTGTGCTCGCGCTGATCGGGGCGAGCCTGCTCGTCTCCCAGCTGGAGCAACTGCGCGAACGGCGAAGGCTGTTGTCGGCCCTGGTGGCCTTCGGCACCCGGCGCCGGACCCTTGGCCTGTCGGTGCTGTGGCAGGCGGCCGTGCCGATCGCGCTGGGCGTCGCGCTGGCCTCGGTGGTGGGCATCGCCCTGGGTGCCGTGCTGCTGCGCATGACGGCGACCCCGGTACGGGTGGACTGGCCGAGCGTGCTGTCCCTGACGGGCGTGGGCGCGGCGGTGGTCGCGGCCATGACCCTGCTCAGCCTGCCGCCGCTGCTGCGGCTGATGCGGCCCGACGGGCTGCGTACCGAGTAGCGCCCAAGGGCGCGAAGAGGGGGGACGGGCGGGGCTGCACGAGCCCCGCCCGTCTCACGCGTCCGCGTCCAGCACCCGCACCGGCAGCGGGCGCAGGGACTCCCGCAGGGCGGCGGCCAGTTGCTGGTACTCGCTGCCCCGGGCCGCGCCCGCGCGCATCGCGAGACCGACGCGGCGGCTCGGGGCCGGGTCGGCGAAGCGGGCGGTGCGCAGCCGGTCGCCCCGGGCGGTCTCCAGGTCCATCGCGGTGCGCGGCAGCAGGGTGCAGCCGAGACCGCCCGCGACCAACTGGACCAGGGTGGAGAGCCCGGCGGCCGTGGTGGTGACCGGCGCCGTGGCCGGACGCCCCCCGCGCCCGGCACCCCGGAACTCGCGTCCGGCCTCGCGGCAGATCTCCAGCGCCTGGTCGCGCAGGCAGTGTCCCTCGTCCAGGAGCAGCAGGTTCAGCTCCTTCAGCGCCTCGCGCGGGATGCCGTCGTCGCCGCCGAGCGGATGGTCCAGCGGGGTGACCAGCACGAAGTCCTCGTCGAACAGCGGGAGTTCGGCCACCCCGGGCACGGCGAGCGGCACGGCGAGCAGCAGCAGGTCGAGCCTGCCGGAGTGCAGCCCCTCGACCAGGTTCGCGGTCTGCTCCTCGTGCACCTGGAGGTCGAGCTGCGGGTAACGCTCGTGCACCAGGCGCAGCACGGTGGGCAGCAGATACGGCGCGACGGTGGGGATCACCCCGAGCCGCAGCACCCCGGTGAACGGCGCGCGCACCGCCTCCGCCTCCTCCATCAGCGCCCCGACCTCGGCCAGCACCGCCTTGGCCCGCACCGCGAGCCGTTCCCCGGCGGGCGAGAGCAGCACCTTGCGGGTCGTACGCTCGACGAGGGTCACGCCGAGGGTCTCCTCGAGTGCGGAGACCGCTCCGGACAGCGCGGGCTGGCTCATCCCGATGGCCGCCGCCGCGTCCCGGAAGTGCAGATGCTCCGCCACCGCCGCGAAGGCGCGGAGCTGGGCCAGGCTCGGCTGCTTCCGAGCGGCGCTACCCATGGTCACCTATAACCACCTCCAATCAATGGCACCGAGTGTAGCTATTTCCCTAATCAATGCACCCTGTGCCACCATCGGCCCAGTCCAACCCATGGGAAGCACCTCCCGACCTGGGGTGCCTCCTCGCTGCAAGGAGAGCAAGTGCTCACTGTCGGTGACAAGTTCCCCGAGTTCGAACTGACCGCCTGCGTCTCGCTGGAGAAGGGCAAGGAGTTCGAGGAGATCCACCACAAGTCCTACGAGGGCAAGTGGCTCGTCGTGTTCGCGTGGCCCAAGGACTTCACTTTCGTCTGCCCGACCGAGATCGCCGCGTTCGGCAAGCTGAACGACGAGTTCGCCGACCGTGACGCGCAGATCCTCGGCTTCTCCGGCGACTCGGAGTTCGTGCACCACGCCTGGCGCAAGGACCACCCGGACCTGACCGACCTGCCGTTCCCGATGATGGCGGACTCCAAGCACGAGCTCATGCGCGACCTGGGCATCGAGGGCGAGGACGGCTTCGCGCAGCGCGCCGTCTTCATCGTGGACCCGAACCGCGAGATCCAGTTCACCATGGTGACCGCCGGTTCCGTCGGCCGTAACCCCAAGGAGGTCCTGCGGGTCCTCGACGCCCTCCAGACGGACGAGCTGTGCCCGTGCAACTGGACCAAGGGCGAGAACACCCTGGACCCGGTCGCGCTGCTGGCCGGTGAGTGACCCATGTCCCTCGACTCGCTGAAGTCCCGCGTCCCGGACTACGCCAAGGACCTGAAGCTCAACCTGGGCTCGGTCATCGGCAACTCCGACCTCCCCGCGCAGCGGCTCTGGGGCACCGTGCTGGCGACCGCCATCGCCTCGCGCTCCCCCATCGTCCTGCGTGAGCTGGAGCCGGAGGCGAAGGCGAACCTCAGCCCTGAGGCGTACGACGCGGCCAAGTCCGCGGCCGCCATCATGGCGATGAACAACGTCTTCTACCGCACCCGGCACCTGCTGTCGGACCACGAGTACGGCACCCTGCGCGCCGGTCTGCGGATGAACGTCATCGGCAACCCCGGCGTCGACAAGGTCGACTTCGAGCTGTGGTCCTTCGCGGTGTCCGCGATCAACGGCTGCGGCATGTGCCTGGACTCGCACGAGCAGGTGCTGCGCAAGGCCGGTGTCGAGCGCGACGTGATCCAGGAAGCGTTCAAGATCGCCTCGGTGATCCAGGCGGTCGGCGTCACGCTGGACGCGGAAGCCGTTCTGGCCGAGTAATCGGCTCTTTCCGGCCCTGGGGCCTCGCTCACTCCTTGTGGGCGAGGCCCTCGGTGTTTTCCGGCTCGGGGTCCCCGGGGACCGCGTCCCCGGGCTCCGCATCCGCCTCGGCGGTCTCCTCGACCGGAGGACGGGCCGGCGGATCGACGCGCGCCCTGGAGAGCTGTTCCGCCAGTGAGTACTGCCGCAGATACCCCACCACCGTGTTCGTCACCGCCACCAGAGGCACCGCCACCACCGCGCCGCCGATGCCCGCCACCATGCCGCCCGCGGCCACGGTGAGCACCACCGCGAGCGGGTGGACCCGTACCGCGCGGCCCAGGATGAACGGCTGGAGGACGTGTCCCTCGATCTGCTGGACGGCGAGCACGACCACGAGAGTCATGACGGCGGTGAAGACGCCCTGGGTCACCAGCGCGACCACCACCGCGAGCGCGCCGGAGGCGACCGCGCCGACCAGGGGGATGAAGGAGAACAGGAAGATGAAGACGGCCAGCGGTACGGCCATCGGCACGTTGAGGAAGTAGATGCCGAGGCCGATGAAGACGGCGTCGATGAGGGCGACCAGGACGGTGCCCCGGACGTAGGCGGTCAGGGTGCGCCAGGCGCGCGGACCCGCTCCGGCGACCCCCGGACGGGCGGCGGCGGGGACCAGCTTCAGGAACCACTGCCAGATGCGCTGGCCGTCGTAGAGCAGGAACAGCGTCGAGAAGAACACCAGCAGGATGCCGGTCAGGGCCTCGACGACGACCTGGACTCCCTCGAGACCGGCGGACGTTATCTGGTCGGTGTTGGCTCCGATGGCCTCGCGCAGGCTCTTGGCGATCTGGTTGATCTGTTTGTCCGTCACATGGAACGGACTCTTCAGCAGCCAGTTGCGCAGGTCGTCGATGCCGTTCTGGATCTGGTCGGAGAGCGTGTCGATGTTCTCCATGACCTGCCAGGTCACGAACCAGCCCATCAGGCCGATGATGACGAATCCCGATATGGCGCTGAGCGCGGTGGCCGGGCCGCGGGGCAGGCCGTAGCGCATCAGCCGGGCGACCGTCGGCTGGAGCAGGGCGGTGACGAGCAGCGCGATGACGAAGGCGAACACCACCAGCTGGACCGCGCTGATGACGCGCATGAGCACCCAGACGGTGCCCGCGAGGACCAGCAGCCGCCAGCCCGCCTCGGCGGCGACGCGTACGCCCCACGGCACGGCCTGCGCCGGGTCGGGGCGGCGGTCGGCGCTCGCCTGATGGGGCACCATCGCCTTGACGGTGTCCACGGGTTCGGGCGCCGGGTCGGCCGGCGGGGCGTGCTCCTTCTCCACTTCGGCGCGGAGCTCGTCAAGACGCTCGCTCATCTCGGTCAGTCCGGCCCCGAGCCGGCCGAGCCACCCTGGCATTCGCGACATCATCCGTCCCTCTTTCCCCGGTTTCCCCGGGGCACTGCGAGCCGTCCGGTTACGACCGTACAACGCGAAAGCCCCTCCCCCTAGGACGGGGAGGGGCTGCGCGAGGTTGAGCGTGCGGCCGCGGGCCTAGTACCAGCTGTTGGCCTGCCAGAACGACCACGCCTCACAGGGGCTGCCGTACCGGCTGTTCATGTAGTTCAGGCCCCACTTGATCTGGGTGGCCGGGTTGGTCTGCCAGTCGGCGCCGACCGAGGCCATCTTGGATCCGGGCAGCGCCTGGAAGAGACCGTAGGCGCCGGAGGAGGCGTTCACGGCGCGGTAGTTCCAGCTCGACTCGTGGTTCACGATGTTGCTGAAGCACTGGAACTGGTCGCCCGCCACCATCTGACGGGCCATCGCCTGGATCTGCGCGACGGTGTAGCTGCTCTGCGGGGCGAAGCTGGAGGCGTCGCGGACGTCGTCGCGGCTGGTCTCGGCGGCGGCCTTGGTCTCGGCGCGCTCCTTGGCCAGCTTGGCCGCCTTCTCGGCGGCCTCCTTCTTCGCGATCGCCGTCTCGGCGGCGGCCTTGCGGGCCGCGGCCTCGGCGTCCTTCTTGGCGGTCGCGTCGGCCGCGATGGCCTGGGCATCGGCCTGCTGCGTCAGGGAAGCGGTCTGCACCTGCGCCTGCTGACCCGCGGGGATGTCCGCGAGGAGCGTGGCGTCCGCTGCCGTCGCCTCGGGGTCGTTCGGCTGCGCGACGCTGCCCGACGCGACTCCGACGACGCTTCCTACGGCGGTGACCGCGGTGGCCGAGACCACTGCGAATCCCCGGACCGAAATCCAGCTCACACGGTTTCCTTCCAGCACCGCCCGCTTCGGTGACCCTGGCGGACGCAATCGTGCCCCTGGCGCTGGCCTCCCAACTGAGGGTCACGGGAGACGCGGGCCCGGTGGGCAACTCCCTCCTCGGGAGCGCCGCGTGGTGCTCGGGCGGCATACGACGGAAGTATGGAGTTGGAATCGTGCTCCCGGTGGTGCCGCACCCTCCCTGCCAGGGGCGAGGGCGGTACCCGGGGGTACAGGTGTGTCGTATGCGGGGCCTGACAGAAATGAGACTCTGCCGTAACCGGACGCCGGGTGGCAATTCCGAGTTGCGTGTGAAAGCTCACACCTCGTTTGGCCCAGGGGTTTTCAGGAAACACCCGCGCACGAAGACGCCGCCCGGCTAAGCTCTTCGGCTTCTCCGGGCGGCGCCTGGGGTTTTCGAGGGGGCGTCAGATGTGGCCGTCCTCCAGCATTTCGGTCACAAGCGCCGCGATCTGGGACCTTTCCGAACGGTTCAGGGTGACATGCGCGAACAGCGGATGTCCCTTCAGTTTCTCCACCACGGCCACCACACCGTCGTACCGGCCGACACGCAGGTTGTCTCGCTGGGCCACGTCATGGGTGAGGACCACCCGCGAGTTGGCGCCGATGCGGGACAGCACGGTCAGCAGGACGTTGCGCTCCAGGGACTGCGCCTCGTCCACGATCACGAAGGCGTCGTGCAGGGAGCGGCCGCGGATGTGGGTGAGGGGGAGGACCTCCAGCATCCCGCGCGCGGTGACCTCCTCGATGACCTCGCGGCTGGTGACCGCCGAGAGCGTGTCGAAGACCGCCTGGGCCCACGGGCCCATCTTCTCCGCCTCGCTGCCCGGCAGATAGCCGAGTTCCTGCCCGCCGACCGCGTACAGCGGCCGGAAGACCATCACCTTCTGGTGCTGACGGCGCTCCAGGACCGCCTCCAGGCCCGCGCACAGCGCCAGCGCCGACTTGCCGGTGCCCGCGCGACCGCCCATGGAGAGGATGCCGATGTCCGGGTCGAGCAGCAGGTCGAGCGCGATGCGCTGCTCGGCGCTGCGGCCCTTGATGCCGAACGCCTCGCGGTCGCCGCGCACCAGCCGGACGTTGCCCTCCGGGGTGACCCGGCCGAGCGCCTTGCCGCGCTCGGACTGGATCGTCAGACCGGTGTGCACGGGGAGGTCGGCCGCCTCCGGGACGTACACATGGCCCTCCTCGAAGAGGACGTCGACCTGGTCGCCCGGCAGGGTCAGCTCGGACATGCCGGTCCAGCCGGAGGCGTCCGTGATCGCCAGCTCCGCGCGGTACTCCTCGGCCAGCAGGCCGACGGAGGACGCCTTGATGCGCAGCGGCAGGTCCTTCGACACCACGGTGACGTCGAATCCCTCGGCCTGGAGGTTCCGGGCCACCGCGAGGATCCGGGAGTCGTTGTCCCCCAGGCGGTAGCCGGTGGGCAGCACGCTGGGGTCCGAGTGGTTGAGCTCGACACGGACGGTCCCGCCCAGTTCGCCGATCGGGATCGGGGCGTCGAGGCGGCCGTGCCGGACCCGGTAGTCGTCCAGCAGGCGCAGGGCCTGGCGGGCGAAGTAACCGAGTTCGGGATGGTGCCGCTTGGCCTCCAGTTCCGTGACCACCACGATCGGGAGCACGACCTCGTGTTCCTCGAAGCGGGTCAGGGCATTGGGATCGGCCAGCAGGACGCTGGTGTCGAGAACATAGGTGCGCCGGTCGGGCTTGCGGCGCTTTGTGCTGGTCACCACGGAAGGACGTACCCCCTCGGATGAGGTCGGGGAGCGACGAAGAGGAGCTGGGCCGGTTTCTGGCCCCCGCGTGCGGCGGGCCGGACACCGGCCCTCCGCGGCTGCTTCCGCGCGAGGACCGCACGGTCGGGCTGGTGCAAAGGGCCTCCCGGGCGGACGGCCCCGAGCCGCCCGCTGAGATACGACACCCGTGGTTCGGGCGTCGACCTGCCTTCGTTATGCCCGGCAAGCGCCGCCACCATGCCGAACCCCCCTGCGGCACGCCGGTGAACTCGTTGTTACGTCCGGGTGGAGGGGGGTATACGGGGCGCTCGGTCCTCGCGGTCCTGCCGTGCCGCCCTGTGGGCGGTGGGGTCCGTCAGCCGCCGAAGCGGCGGTGGCGGGCGGCGTAGTCGCGCAGGGCCCGCAGGAAGTCGACCTTGCGGAAGGCAGGCCAGAAGACGTCGCAGAAGTAGTACTCGGAGTGGGCGGTCTGCCACAGCATGAAGCCGGACAGGCGCTGCTCGCCGCTGGTGCGGATGACCAGGTCGGGGTCGGGCTGGGCACCGGTGTAGAGGTGGCGGCCGATCATGTCGATGTCGACGGACTCGGCCAGCTCCTCCATGGTGACACCCTTGTCCTGGGCGTCCAGGAGCATGGAGCGCACGGCGTCGGCGATCTCCTGGCGGCCGCCGTAGCCGATGGCGACGTTGACCACTATGCCGTCGACCTGGCGGGTGGCCTCCTCGGCCTCCTTCAGGGTGCGCTGCATCCCGGCCGGCAGCAGGTCCAGGGTGCCGACGTGGTGCACGCGCCAGCGGCCGTCGGAGGCGAGGGTGCGCACGACGTCCTCGATGATGCCGAGCAGCGGGCCCAGTTCGTCCTGCGGACGGTCGAAGTTGTCCGTGGACAGCAGCCACAGGGTGACCACGCCGACGTCGGTCTCGGAGCACCAGCCGAGGAATTCCTCGATCTTCTCGGCCCCGGCCCGGTGCCCGTGGACGGTGCTGGAGCCTGCGGCCTTCGCCCAGCGACGGTTGCCGTCCATGATGACGCCGATGTGCTTGGGCACCTGAGCGTGGTCCAGGTGACCTTCCACCCGGCGCGCGTAGAGCCTGACGAGCAGGCCGCGCAGTTTGTCGCGCAGGTTCACGTGTGAGCCCCTCCAAAACGGCCGCGGTTGCGGTCCCCGCGGAGGCCGAGCCTACCCCCGCCCAAGGTGCGCCGGTGGCCGGGGGTTTCGGCGTCGGAGCCGTCCCCCAAGAAAAACGGGCCGGTCCGTGGGGGGGGAGACGGACCGGCCCGAGGGGGGGTTTCCACCATAACCCTTCGTAAGGGATGGTGCGTGCATCCGTGCGCCACAACTACTCTGCGGAGTCACCCGATAGCGCCCTGATGGCTGCGGAATGCTTGATTCAGCGGGTCTGGATGGCCGATTCCCGACGGAATCGCAGGAGAAACGGACCGATAGACAACGAACACCAGGGTTTGAGCCGTCTCGGTGACCGCGTGGCGAGTTGTCCGGGGTCCCTCCTGAGAGCGACCCCGTCAGCGAACGGTGGACTTGACGATTCCGCTCCGGAACAGGGGGACTTCAGGACGGGTGTGGGGGCGGGGTGGGGGGTGTGACGGGGGTGTCGCTTTTGCTGCCGCGAACAGGGGGTTGTGGGTGACGGGTTCGGCGGGGTCGGCGGGCGCGGATAACGATGTGGTCACCGGCGCGTCCGGAACGGCGGGCGGCGGTGCGGGCGCGCGGGCTATGCCGGTTTGCGGGCGTCGAAGAGGTGCCGGGTGCTGTGGGCGACGAACGGTCCCTCCGCGACGATCCGCTCGTGCAGCGCGCGCAACCGCGGCTCGTACGCCTCCACGGTGAACCCCGGCACCATCCAGACGACCTTGCGCAGGAAGTGGACGACGGCGCCGATGTCGTGGAACTCCATCCGCAGCCGCTCGGCCCGCAGATCGACGACCTCGAGACCGGCCGCCTCCGCCCCGGCCCGCTCCCTGCCCGGGTCGCGGCCGGTGCGGGCGTCCTCCGGCTGCGGACCGAGGAAGTACTCGACCAGTTCGAAGACGCTCGCGGGTCCGACGTGCTGCGCGAAGTAGGTGCCGCCCGGGCGCAGCACGCGGGCGATCTCCGGCCAGTCGGGCGTGACCGGGTGACGGCTGAGCACCAGGTCGAAGGCGCCGTCGGCGAACGGCAGCGGGGCGCCGTCCGGCACCTCGACCACGACGACACCGCGCGGCCGGAGCAGTGCGGTGGCCTTCGCCGCGTTCGGCCGCCAGCCCTCGGTGGCGGCCACCAGCGCGGGGCGCCCCGGCTCGGCCACGCCCAGCGCGACGTCCAGCACCTCGCCGCCGCCGGTCTGCACGTCCAGCGCGGCCTCGGCGCGGGCGAGACGCTCACCGGCGGACCGGGCGTATCCCCACGAGGGGCGATCCTCACTGGCGCGGCCCTCGAACCAGGAGAAGTCCCAGCCGTCGGTGGGGACGGCGGCGGCTTCGGCCACGAGGACGTCGTAGGCGGTGGGGTCGGTGGAGGTCATGGGGACCATGCTGGCAGGGGGGCGCCGGTGCGGTCCTCCCCTTTTTTCTGTGCGGCTTTCCCGCGCTGCTGGGGTGGGTACGGTCGCGGCGGAGGGGGTGCGGGGATGAAGCGGCGGTGGCAGGACGGGCCGGGGACGCTGACGGTGCACGGGGCGGAGGGCGCGGTGGAGGTCCCGTTGGAGGTCGCGGCGTCCTACCGGGCGCGGACTCGGGGGCTGCTCGGGCGCGACACCGTGGAGGGCGCGATGCTGCTGACGCCGGCCGGGAGCGTGCACACCTTCCGGATGCGGTTCCCCATCGACGTGGCGTACCTCGACCGGCACCTCACGGTGATCGCGGTGCGCACGATGGTGCCGGGGCGCCTGGGACTGCCCCGACCGCGCTCCCGGCACGTGCTCGAGGCGGCGGCGGGGGCGCTGGCGGGGTGGGGGGTGGAGCCGGGCGCGCGGGTGTCGGTGTCGCCGGCCGCCCCCGGCCGTTCCGCCTACTGACCGTTCTCCCCGGTGCGGGGGAAACTGACCTCGACCCGGCGGTTCTTCTTCCGTCCCGCTTCCGTGGAGTTGTCGGCGATGGGGTACTGCTCGCCGTAGCCGCGGACCTCGAACGTCACGTCCGGGTCGTTGAGGTCCTGGTCGAGCACGGCCTGTACGGCGTTGGCGCGCCGCTTGGACAGGACGTCGCCGTGTGCGGAGGAGCCGAGGTTGTCGGTGAAGCCGAACACCCTGATCTGCGTCGCGTTCTGCTTCTTGATCTCCTCGGCGATGGTCGCGATGCGTGCCTTCGCGTCCGCCCCGAGCTTGGCGCTGTCCTTCCCGAACAGCACCTCCGCCTGCAACGCGAACGTCACGTCCGCGTTCGTGTCCTCCCGCCGCTCGTCCCCGCTCTGGTCCTCCACCACCGACTTGATGTCCAACACCTTCGGCTCCGCCAGCGTCCCGCCCTCCGGCAACTTCAGATCCGGATCCGTGGGGTCGACCTTCACGGGCGCGGACGCGGAGGGCTCCGTCCCCGGGGGGTCACTGGGGCCGGTGTCGTCGGCTTGCGCGGTTGTCTGGGGGGTCGCCAGGAGGAGGGTGGTGAGGAGGGCGAGGGGGAGCGCGAGGCGGGGGGTGGTGGTCACGGGGGGCCTCATCAGGAGATTTTGATGGTGGCCGGAGCGAAGCCGGGCAGTTGGAAGTCGACGTCCGACGTGTCGGCCGGCGGCGCGGGGAACTGCATGAACACCGTGGTCTCCGCCCCGGCCTTGAGCGCTGTCAGACCGGTGGTGGTGAGCGGCCGTCCGTCCGTGTCACGCAGGACGTAGTAACGCTTCTTGCCCTTGGGATCAACCAGGGTGGCTCCGCCCAGGGAGCTGCCGTTCTTGAGGATCTCGGTCTCGTTGCCCCGCACGCTCGACGGAATGACCGCGGTGCTTCCGCCGTCGTTCTTCAAGCTGCCCTGGACGGTGACGAATCCGCCGCTGTCCCGCTGTGCGGCGGTGATCCTGAGGAGCAGGCCGCTGGGGCCCTTCATCTCCGCGAGCGGCGCCTCTGACTGCCCTTCCTGAGTGCTCGGAGCGGACCCGGGCTTCGAGGAAGCGGCCGTCGGCTGCTTCTCCTTGCTCTTGCCGTCGCCGCCGCCGCAGGCCGACGCCCCTGTCACCAGACCGACGGCGACGGCCAGGGCGACCGCTCCCCTGCGGGTCCGCGCAGTGAACCGAATGCTCATCGCTCCGCTTCCTTCATCGTCACTGGTCCGCTTCTCATTCGGCCAGGTGGACATCGAAAAGGTCCTCGGGTCCGGGAAGTCCGCTCTCGTCGTCCGCGTGCAGATCCCAGACCTTTTCCCCGCAGGTGAGTTCGGGCAGCGCGGGGTCATCCGGTTTCTGATCACCCTTTGCGGGGTCGGGGGGATCGGTGTCCTGGTCGGGGGGATCATCGGGCGGATCAAACGTGCAGAGCGGTTCGACGACAGCCGTCGCCGACTCGGTCGACTTGATGCTCTCCGTACCCGGTACGACGGAATCCCCGACGGGCTTGTTCGTCTTCACCTCCACCCTGTACTTGAGAAGTCCGGGGTCACAGAGGGTCAGCTCCGCGTCGTTCTGCGCGGCGAGCTGTTCAGCGCGCCAGCAGGGGTCCTGGACACCGTTGCCCTTGAAGATGTCCCCCCACTTGGCCGGGTCCGCCAGGTCCTGCAGCCACGTGTCCGTGAGCTGCTTGCGCGCGTTCTGGGCCGCGGCGAGGGCGGCCGCGTCCGCCGCCGTCTGCGCGCCGCTGCGGTTCACGGATGCCTGACCGACAGCGAGATAGGCGAGAGCAAGAAAGAGCAGGCCCGCCACCACCGTGATGTAGATGGGGAAAGCCTGCCCTTTCTCGCCGAGACAGCGCCGATGTGTCAGGTGATTTCCTGGATCTTGGACTGGATCTTGTCCAGGATGGCCTGCCCGATGTCCGTGCCCGTCACCGCCAGCACGATCGCCACCACCACAGCGATGATCCCCAGATACTCCACCGCCGTCTGACCCTTGTCGTCCACGCGGCGCTGCACCGCGGTCACCAGCTTCAGGATCGGATCGCTCATGACGCTTCCCTCCGGCTCGGCCCTCGATGCGCTCACCGTAGGGCGGGAGGGAGGGTGGGTCCGAGGGCCCAAGGGCCCATAAGCGGGCCCAGTTCGCGGAGCGGCGTCGCATGTCAGTTCACCCCCAGCCACACCGCCACGGCCCGCCCCCGGCTGTCGGCGTGGAGTTTGGCGAAGATGTGGTTGATGTGGTTCTTGACCGTCTTCTCGGTGATGAAGCACGCGGCGGCGATCTGCCGGTTCGTCAGGCCGGACGCGACGAGGTCCATGATCTCCGCCTCTCGGGTGCTCAGTTGAAAGCGCGACCGATAAGACTGTCCCACAGGGGATTGCAGTCGCGAAAGGCTTTTGGAAGACAACTCCAGCGGAACAGAGAGATTTTCGTCAGCGGTGTGTGCATTCGCATCGCTGTCCAGAGCGGACAGCAACGCCCGGGCCGCCCCCGGCGTCACATGCGGCCGCCCCTCGCTCACATCCCGTACCGCCCGTGCCAACTGCTCCGCCGAGAACTCCCCGTGCACCAGATAGCCCCCCGCCCCCAGCCGCATCGCCTCCCGCACGGTCTCCGTCTCGTGGCTGTAGGTCAGCATCATGACGGGGGCGAGCCGGACCAGGTGCGGTAATGCCGGGATTCCGCCGACGCCGGGCATACGGACGTCGAGGAGGACCACGTCGGGACGGTGCCGCAGCGCCGCCTCGTACGCCTCGCGCCCGTCCGCCGCCTCCGCGACGACCGTGGTGTCGGGACGGGCGGAGAGCAGCGCGGTGAGCCCGGCACGGACGACGGGGTTGTCGTCGGCGACGAGCAGCCGGAGGCAGGCGGGCGGGGCGGGAGACGGGAAGTCCTCGTACGACGGTGTGCGTTGGCGCATCAGGCGGTCCTCTCCGTCACCGGCAGGGGTACGTCCACCCGCACCTCCGTACCGACGCCGCTCTCGCCCGGGCCCACCACGACCCGGCCCCCCGCCGACTCCGCCCGCTCGGTCATGCCGAGAAGCCCGAAGTGGCCGGTACTGCACAGCCGTTCGAGAGTGGTGGCGGGGGGCACGCCACGGCCGTCGTCGCGGACGGTCAGGTGGAGGCGGTCGTCGTGGACGGTGACCACCACCTCGACGTGGGCCGCGTGGGCGTGGCGGTGGACGTTGTCCAGGGCCTCGGTGGTGATGGCGAGGAGGGCGCGGGTGAGGAAGGGGGGCAGGGGCGGGAGGGGGGCGGGGGTGTGGCAGGTGGCGGGAAGGCCGGTGCGGGTGGTGAAGTCCGTTGACAGGCTGCCGAGTTCCGCCGCCAGGTCGGGCGGCGGTGACGTCTCCTCGCGCAGGTCCGTCAGCAGTGCACGGGACTCCGCCGCCGCCCGGCGGGCCGAGCGGGACACCAGGGACGCCTGGTCGCGCAGGAGGGCCGGGTCGGGGGCGGGGGCGGCGGCGGTGGCCGCGAGGGCGTCGGCGGCGAGGGCGACCCCGTGGAGGGTCTTGGTCAGGGAGTCGTGCATCTCGCGGGCGAGGCGGGCGCGTTCGGCGTGGACGGCCTCGGTGGCGGCGAGACGGGCGCGTACGGCGGTGAGGGCCTGGGTGGCGGTGCCGTAGCGGAGCATCAGGTTGCGCAGGGTGGAGCCCATCGCGCCGGTGACGACACACAGTCCGGGCAGGAGCAGCGACTCGGCGGGGCCGGCGTGCTGGTCGGCCTTCAGCGTGGCGTGGACCAGCAGCAGGATCAGCGACTGGAGCGACGCGAAACAGGCGGCACCGCGCCAGCCGTAGACCAGCCCCGCCAGCAGCGGGGTGCACACGCTGACGTAGGCGAGGGTCGTGTCCGGCCCCGCCGAGACGAGCAGCAGCGAGCCGAAGAGCGTGTCGGCGGCGAGCAGCGCGGGGTGCCGCAGCAGCAGCGGCCCGAACCGCTCCCAGTCCCGGAAGAGGACGTACGACCCCATGAACGTGACCACCACCGCCGCCCCCACCAGCCGGGCCCCGAGCCCCGGTGCCGCGTTGAGCAGCGCGGCCGGCGCGGCCAGCACGATCATGGCGAGCCGGAAACCGAACACCTGGCGGCAGAGGGCCTGAAGGGCTCGCACCTGGAGCCGCTCGGAGGGCTCGGGGAGGGGGCGGGCCACGTCCTGCGCCGGTGCCGGGGCCGCCTCGGCAGCCACGTCCTCCGCGAATGCCGGGACCGCCTCCGCGGCCACCTCCTCACCGCCCCTGGTCGCCACCCCCCTCACTTCCCCGCCAGCGACCCGAAGTCCACGCCCGACCCGAGGATCAGGCCCGCTCCGAGCAGCAGCATCGTGGCCGGGACCATGAAGGTGGTGATCATGAGGGTGGCCTTGGGGACCGCGCGGGCGGCTTTGCGGCGGGCGTTCTGGGCGTCGGTGCGGCGCATGTCCTTGGCGAGGGAGACGAGGGTGTCGACGATGGGGGCGCCGAGTTCCTCGCCCTGCTGGAGGGCGGTGACGAACATGGCGACCTGTTCGGAGTCGTTGCGGCGGCGGAGTTCGGCGAATGCCTGCCGGCGGGTCATGCCGAGGTCCATCTGGCGCAGCGTGATGCGGAGTTCGTCGGCCCAGGGGCCCTCGTAGCGGGTGGAGACGCGGTCGAGTGCCTGGCGGAAGCCGAGACCCGCGCTGACGACGACGGCGAGGACGTCGAGGAAGTCGGGCAGGGTGCGCTCGATGACGTCCTTGCGGACCCGCATGGCGGACCAGAGGCCGACCTCGGTCCACAGCGCGCCGAAGGCGAGCAGCAGCAGGGCGACGAACCACTGGCCGCGCAGCAGGAACACCAGGAAACCGGTGATGCCGAGCACGCCGTAGACCGCTCGGCGGGCGGCGTAGCGGTCGATGGTGAGTCCACCGGGGTTGCCCGCGAGGTCGATGCGGCGGCGGTAGCGGGCGACCAGGCGGGGACCCATCAGGCGCAGCACGAAGGGGGCGTACCGCATCCCCATGCGGTCGATCACGGAGTCGACCGCGCCGGTGCGGGTGGCGCCGATCTCCAGGGCGAGGGCGAGGTCGCCGGGGAGTCTGGCGTCGGCGCGGTACATCCGGACGCCGGTGAAGGCGCCCCAGACACCGAGGGCGGCGACGAGCGCGAGGAGGAGTGCCATGCGGTCCGTCACCCCCTCACACGTCGATCCGGCTCATCCGGCGGATGAGGAGGAAGCCGAGGGCGTACAGGGCGAAGGCGATGATCACGCACGCCTGGCCGACCGGTGAGCCGGTCATGCGTTCCAGGGCGCCGTCCTTGACGCCGTTCATCAGGAACAGCGCGCCGATGCCGAGGACGGGGACGGCGTACGAGGTCATGGTCACCTGGGAGAGCTGGGTGCGGACCTCTCGCCGGGTCTCCTTGCGCTCCTCCAGGGTCTCGGTGAGGTTGCGCAGCGCCGACACCACCTGACCGCCGGCCCGGTTGGCGAGAACCAACGTGGTGACGAGGACGACGAGTTCGCGGGACGGGAGCCGGTCCGCGAGTTCGCCGAGCGCGTCGTCCATGGACTGGCCGATCGCCAACTGGTCCGAAACGCGGGCCAGTTCCTCGCCCGCCGGCGCCTCCAGTTCCTCCGCCGCCATGCCGATGGCGGTGCGCAGGGCGAGTCCCGCCTGAGTGGCGTTGGCCAGGATGCGGGCCAGTTCGGGGAGTTGACCGATGAACCGTTCGATGCGTTTCTGCCGTTGCCAGTTGAGGAACTGGATCGCGGCCCAGATGCCGAGGAGTCCGGCGATGGGCCCGAAGAAGGGAGCCAGGGTGGCCTCGCCGACGATCCACAGCCCGGCGACCACGGCGAGCATGTAGACGAAGAACTCTCCCGGGGTGATGTCCAGCCCTGTCGCCGCGAGCCGTAGTTCGAGTCTGCGGCCGAGTCCGGTCCGGCGCAGCCGTCGGTCCAGGCCGCGGAAGTGCCGCCTGCGGCCGCCGGCGGTGATCTGGCCGGTGTGCGAGAGGCGGTCGACGAGGGCGGCACGCCGGGCCCGCCCGGCGGCGTAGCTCTGTACGCCGAGCACGGCCAGGACGCAGGTCAGGAGCGTGATACCGGTGGTGAGCCGGACGAGCGTGGGGAGATCCATCGTGGCCTACCTACCTGGCTTCTCGGGTGGCGAGCTGGGCGTCGGTGTGGGCGACCCCGAACGCCTGCGGGACGGGCTGGCTCGCCATGTGGAGGCGGTCGGCGATGCGGCGGGGCAGCGGGAAGTACTGGAAGGCACCGGGCACCCGGCCGTCGGCGGTCATGGGGCGGGCGTCGAAGCGGGCGACGGTGGCCAGGCGGTACGGCTCGCCGCCATGGCTGTCGAGGAGGGCGATCTCGGTGATGCGGCGGGCGCCGTCCGCGAACCGGGTGAGCTGCACGAGCACGTCCACCGCGCTGTTGATCTGGTCGTGCAGCGCGGCGAAGGGCACCTCCACGTCGGACATGGAGGCGAGGGTCTGGAGCCGGGTGAGCGCGTCCTCGGCGCTGTTGGCGTGCACGGTGGCCAGCGAGCCGTCGTGACCGGTGGACATGGCCTGGAGCATGTCCAGGGACTCGCCGCCGCGGACCTCGCCGACCACGATCCGGTCGGGCCGCATCCGCAGCGAGTTGCGCACCAGGTCGCGGATGGTGATCTGCCCGCTGCCCTCGACGTTGGGCGGCCTGGACTCCAGGCGGACCACATGGGTCTGCTGGAGCTGGAGTTCGGCGGAGTCCTCGATGGTGATGATGCGCTCGTGCGCCGGGATCATCCCGGACAGGGCGTTGAGCAGGGTGGTCTTGCCGGTGCCGGTGGCGCCGGAGACGATGATGTTGAACTTGGCCTGCACGAGCCCCGCCAGCAGGTACACCATCTGTTCGTCCAGCGAGCCGAAGCCGATCAGCTCCTGGAGCGTGAAGGAGCGCGGGAAGCGGCGGATGGTGAGGACCGGTCCGGTCAGCGACAGCGGCGGGATGATGACGTTCACGCGCTCACCGGACGGCAGCCGGGCGTCGACCATCGGATTCGACTCGTCCACCCGGCGGTTGACGGTGGAGACGATCCGCTCGATGGTCTGCATGAGCTGGTCGGCGGAGGCGAAGCGCAGCGGAAGGCGTTCGACGCGGCCGCCGCGTTCGACGAAGACCGCGTCGGGGCCGTTGACCATGATCTCGGTGACCGAGGCGTCCTCCAGGAGCGGTTCGAGGATGCCGAGACCGAGAGCCTCGTCCACCACCCGGCGGATCAGCTGGGCGCGCTCGACCGTGGACAGGACCGGTCCCTCGCGGCTGATGATGTGCCCGAGCACCCGCTCCAGGCGCGCCCGGCGCTCGGCGGGGGCGAGCGCGCTCATCTCGGCGAGGTCGATCTCCTCCAGGAGCTTCGCGCGGTAGGAGCTGACGAGATGGCCGTCCTCGCCCCGGCTGCCCTGTTCCTCGGGGGAGTTGATGCGTGCCCGCAGACTCATGGGTCGGCTGCTCCTCGGTCCTGGTCAGTGGTCGAGCGGCATGGTGGCGGTCTTGTGGGCGGCGCCGAAGCTCCACCCGGGCACGAGCCGGGGTATGTCGACGGAGGCCGTGACGGTGACCGAGTCGCCGCCCCCGCCGCCCCCCGTGCAGGTCACGTCGAGCCCCCCGCTCACCGCGCCCGCGCACGCGGCCTGCGCGTCCTGCCGCAGGGATGCCGCGCGGGCCCCGGCGCGGGCCGCCGTACTGGCCTGCTCGGCGGCGTAGGCGACGGCGCCGATCTGGAGCCCGGCGAGTCCGACGATCAGCAGGACGGGGATGAACCCCAGGTACTCGATGGCCACTTGGCCCCGATCGCGCGTCCGCTCACGTGCGTACCGCATCTCAGTGCTTCACCTCCTCCACGGCACCGGCGTGGCCGTGCACCGTGACCGGGAAGTCGATCGAGCCGGGGAAGAGCACCGGCACCTTGAGGGAGACGTCGGCCGTGACCAGCCCGGAGCCCCCGCACGCCACCGTCGCTCCCCCTCTCCAGTCCCCCGACAGATGCTCGAGGGCAGCCGCGCGGCAGGCGGCCTCGCGCGCGCCGCCGGGAGCCGCCGCCGTGCCCGCCCGTACGCCCTCGTCCGCAGCATTCCCCGCGAGCGTGAAGGCGTACCCCGTGAGCACGCACTGCCACATGAGCACCAGGGTCAGCACGATCAGCGGGGTCATCCCGAGGAGTTCGACGGCGACCTGCCCCCGGTCCCCGGCGGCTCTCCTCGACGCGCCCTCGGCGCCGGCCGTCACCGCGCCCCCGGTCGCGGTCCTTCTCGCGTCCCCAGCCCTCGTCGCACCCCCGGCCGCAGTCCTCATCGCGCCTCACTCCTTCCGCCGCCGGAAGCCGACCGCGCCCCGGTCGCCGCGCTGCCGGCCGCCCCGGTGCGCGGGGCCCTCCGGGGGCTTGGCGATGCCGAGTTCACCGGCGAGGCTCCACAGGGCCTGCTTGACGGTGCTGCGGTGGTCGAGTTCGTGCAGCCGCCCGGAGTCCACGACGCCCTGGAGTTCCTTGAAGGCGGCGGGCACGGTCGTACGGGCCAGGGCGGTGCCGGTGATGCGCTGGACGAGCGCGGGCTGGATCTCGGTGGCCCGGCTGAACCGGTTGATCACGACGGTCGTCTCCTCGGCCTTGCGGATCTGGAGCCGGTCCCACATCCGCACGGTCCGCTTGGCGGCGCGTACGGCGATCACGTCCGGGGTGGCCACCAGGAGCGCGGTGTCGGCGCCCTCCACGGCGGCCGCGGTCGCACCGGTCGACTGGGCGCCGCAGTCCAGGACGACGACCTCGTACCGCGAGCGCAGCGCGGCGACGGTGTGCCGTACGGCCCGGTCGGTGACCTCCTCGCCCCGTTCGCCCTCGCCGGGGGCGAGCAGCAGGGCGAGCCCGGAGTCGTGGCGGAAGACGGCGTCGGCGAGGACGCGCGGCGAGATGTCGCTGATCGCGGCGAGGTCGACCACCGAGCGGCGGAACTGCACGTCGAGGTAGGAGGCGATGTCGCCGGTCTGGAGGTCGAGGTCCACGAGGGCGGTGCTGCGGCCCGACGCCTGTGCGGCGAGGGCGAGTTGGATGGCGACGAGACTCGCGCCGACCCCTCCCTTGGCCCCGCTGACCGTGACGACGGTGCCGCCGGGGCCCTCGGGCGCGCCGTGCCCGAGATGACGGCGGACCCCGGTGGACCACTGGGCCACCGCCTGGACGCGGTGCGCGAGTTCCTCGTACGACAGCGGCAGCGCGACCAGGCCGCGGGCGCCGGAGTCCATCGCGGCGGCGAACAGCGCGGGTCCGGCGTCGGTGGTGACGAGGATGACGCCGACGGCCGGGAAGCGCAGGGCGACCTCGCGGATCAGCTCCAACGCCGGTACGGGACCGATGCGTTCGTGGACGACGACGACCTCGGGCAGCTCGTCCACCGACTCGGCGGCGAGCCTTGCGAGGGTGTCGACCAACCGGGTCGAGTCAGCGGCCGGCGGCAGCGGTTCGGCGTCGGGAAGCTGGCTGAGCAGGGTGGTGAGCGTACGGACGGCGTCCGGGTCGGCGCCGGCCGGAAGAATCCTGGTGGGCATCCGGGCGGCCTCTCACTTGTCCGTCGCGAGTTCGTAGGTGCGGTCGCGGTCGGGTATGGCGGGCTCGTCGCCGGGGGCCACCAGGGCGAGCCGGACCCGCTTGGCGAAGGACTCGGCGTAGGTGACGCGCTGGGCGTCGAGGGTGGAGAGGGCGAAGGTGATCGGAACCGCCTCGGTGGGCTGGTTCTTGTCCTGGTCCGGGTCGAGCGCCTTGATCTGTCCGACGTCGATGACACGCGCGTCCGTGACGATGATCTTCGACTGGTCGGGGTCGCCCTCCTTCCGGCCCTCGAAGGTGGCGTAGACGTTGACGCGGGCCCCGGTCGTGATCTTGCCCGCGACACCGGTCGCCGCGTCGATCATGATGGCGACCTCCTGCTGCCCGGGGCGCAGCGCGGGACGGTCCACGATCATGTCGCTCTGGAGCAGCGAGCCGGGCCGCAGCGTGGTCACCGCGATCTTGCCGCGCAGCTGCGCGAGATCGGTCACCGCGTTCTCCGACAGCCACCGCTTCGGCATCCGGATCTTCTCGAACTGCCCCGGATCGAGGGCGGTGTACGGCCGCACCGCCGACCGCACCCGATAGGCGGTCACCTCGGGACCGACCTTGGACTGCACGTCGTGGACGACGGAGAGCACGCCGGCGAACGCGCCGAGCGCGCACAGGACCGACAGGATCAGGAGTATCACGCCGCGGCGCTGACGGGAGTTCATGAACCGTGCAACCTCATTGGGGGAATCGGTCGTGCGGGATATGAGCGCGGGGGCCGGGCGGCCGGTCAGGCGGGGGCGCGCCGTTGCAGGGCGCGGGGTTCGGGCGGTCGTTCGGTGGGCGGGGTCGCCGAGCAGAAGACGCAGAGGTCGCCGATGACGTCGACGCCGCACCAGTGGCAGACGGACTGCCGCACGGAGGTGACGAGTTGGTACAGCACGGAGAGGTCGGCCAGGTAGGCGCAGAACTCGATCAGACGCCCGGTGCCCCACCAGGCGGCGGACTCGGCGGGCAGCGGCGCCTCGCGCATCCCGTGCGCACCCCAGGAGCCGACGAGCGAGGCGCTCCAGTCGGACTGGAGCTGCCCCTTGGCGAGCAGCAGCCAGGTGCCGAACTCGGGACCCTTGAGGGCGGCTCCGGGCACGGCCTTGACGAGCTGCGGCTCGGGGTGGGCGACGACCGCGAACTGAGTGCCGGGCACCCAGGACTTGGCGTGCGCCTTCAGGCCCACCGGTACCCGGTCCAGCCGGGCGACCGAGCCGAGGACGGCACCGGCGTGGACGTAGTGGGTGAGCAGCCGGCCCGCCGAGGCGAGCACCCCGGGGCTCAGGTCGCAGGAGGCGAGCTGGCGTAACTGCCTGGCCAGGACGGCGACCCCGAGCGGAGGCAGCTCGGGCACGAACACGGCGACGCGGTCGCTCTCCAGCAGCGCGCGCAGGGTGTACAGACGGCGCAGCACCGGTTGCGGGGTGGCCTGCGAGCAGACGACGACCAGGTGTCCGAACTGCTCGACGAGGGACTGCAGTTCCAGCAGCGCCTGCTCCAGCGGCCGCCGGTCGAGATCGCGCAGCACCACGGCGGGCATCGTCCGTTCGTCCTGCGCCGACAGCGCCAGGTCGGCACTGGTCACGGCAATGGCAGTTGGCACGCGCAGCTCCCCGCTCTTCGCATCACCCGCCCCACGGGTGTCACTCCCGTGGGCCGGGACGACTTCATTGCGTGACTACCTGAGCACTGTATCCACGGCTCGATCACGGGAGAACAGCGTTTGTGTAGCTCGTGGGGAACTTGCCGGGCGCAAGTCGCACCAAACCGGGACGGGTTGATCAGGTACGCGAACTCCCCCGCGTGCACGACGACTTGACAGCTGGATTGGTCTGGACCAACTTACAGTCATGGGGTGGATGTTCTTTCCCACTCCGCTCCCCCCGCGATCTCCCCCACTGGAGGCTCCAGTTGGACCTCGTATCCGTCATGCCCGGACGCGCCGGACGCGTCCGTGCCCGTACCTGGTCGGCCGCTGCCGCGCTGGCGCTCGCGGTCGCGGGTCTCGCCGCGGCACCGGCCAGCGCGGCTGACGTCAACAACGCGAAGAACGCCGGGTTCGAGTCCGGTCTGAGCGGCTGGACCTGCTCGGCGGGCAGCGGCACGACCGTCTCGTCCCCGGTGCACGGCGGCTCCGCCGCGCTCAAGGCGACCCCGGCCGGGCAGGACAACGCCCAGTGCACGCAGTCGGTCGCGGTGAAGCCGAACTCGACCTACTCGCTCAGCGGTTGGGTGCAGGGCGGCTACGCCTACCTCGGCGTCACCGGCACCGGCACCACCGACGTGTCGACCTGGACCCCGGACTCCCCGTCCTGGAAGCAGCTCACGACCAGCTTCACCACGGGCGCCTCGACCACCTCCGTGACGGTCTACACCCACGGCTGGTACGGCCAGGCGGCCTACTACGCCGACGACATCCAGGTCTACGGTCCCGACGGCGGCGGTGGCGGTGGCGGCAACCCGACGGTCCCGGCGGCGCCGGGCGGTCTCGCCGTCTCCGGCACGACCTCCTCCTCGGTCTCGCTGGCGTGGAACACCGTCTCGGGCGCGAGCAGTTACAACGTCTACCGCGACGGCTCGAAGGTGACCTCGGCGAGCGGCACCTCGGCCACGGTGTCCGGCCTGTCCGCCTCGACCTCGTACTCCTTCCAGGTCACGGCGGTGAACTCGGCGGGTGAGTCGGCGAAGTCGTCGGCGGTGACCGCGACGACGGCGTCCACCGGTGGCGGGGGCGGAGGCGGGGGCGGCGCGCTGCCCAAGCACGCCGTGACCGGCTACTGGCAGAACTTCAACAACGGCGCGCAGGTCCAGAAGCTCTCCGACGTGCCGTCGTCCTACGACATCATCGCGGTCGCCTTCGCGGACGCCACCTCCACGCCGGGCGCGGTGAGCTTCAGCCTGGACTCGGCGGGCCTGAACGGCTACACGGTCGACCAGTTCAAGGCCGACATCAAGGCCAAGCAGGCGGCCGGCAAGAAGGTGATCGTCTCGGTCGGCGGCGAGACGGGCACCGTGTCCGTCAACGACGCGACCTCGGCGGCGAACTTCGCCAACTCGGTCTACTCCCTGATGCAGACCTACGGTTTCGACGGCGTCGACATCGACCTGGAGAACGGCCTCAATCCGACGTACATGACGCAGGCGCTGCGCTCCCTGTCGTCGAAGGCGGGCTCCTCGCTCATCATCACGATGGCTCCGCAGACGATCGACATGCAGTCGACGTCGGGCTCCTACTTCCAGACGGCCCTGAACGTCAAGGACATCCTCACGGTCGTCAACATGCAGTACTACAACAGCGGTTCCATGCTCGGCTGCGACGGCAAGGTGTACAGCCAGGGCTCGGTCGACTTCCTCACCGCCCTCGCCTGCATCCAGCTCGAAGGCGGCCTCTCCCCCTCCCAGGTCGGCCTCGGCCTCCCCGCCTCCACCCGCGCCGCGGGCAGCGGCTACGTCTCCCCGACGGTGGTGAACAACGCCCTCGACTGCCTCACCCAGGGCACCTCCTGCGGCTCGTTCAAGCCCTCCCGCACCTACCCGGCCCTGCGCGGCGCGATGACCTGGTCGACGAACTGGGACGCGACGGCGGGCAACGCGTGGTCGGGCTCGGTGGGGACGCACGTCCACGCGCTGCCGTAACACCCGCTGAACGCCTGTGCGTGACGGTGCCGGGACCGGGGAAGGTCCGGGCACCGTCACGCACGTGACCGGCGTGTCGGCCGAGGTGGGTGGGTCAGGCTTCCTCGAAGTACGCGTCCAGCACCGCGTCCAGCTCCGACTCCCACTGCTTGAAGTCGGAGCGGGACTTCGCCTCGATCTCGATGGGGTACCAGCGGTGGTCGGGGGTGTGGACGGTGATGGTGAAGCGCTTGCCGAAGCGGGGGGACTCGGTTTCGACGGCGGCGATCTCGGACCAGGTGAACTCGCAGTTCTCCTCGTCGAGGGTGAGGTGGACGCCGGTGCGGTCCGCGAGTATGCGGGCGCGCCGGTCGGCCGCCTCGAAGGCCGGACCGTCGGTGGTCCCCGGGGAACCGTCGTCGGGCTCCTCCGCCGAAGCCTCGGCCTCCGGCTCGGCCGGGGCCTCAGCCTCGGCCACGGCCCCGGTGTCGGCTTCCGCCTCCGGCTCGCGCTCCGCCTTCGGCTTCCGCTCTTCCTCCGGCCCCGGGCCTCCCGCCTCCGCCGCCGGCTTCGCCGGAGGCGTCAGGCCGGGGATGAAGGCCGGGTCGAATCCGGCGCCCGTGAGGGGCTCGCCCTTCGCGGGCTTGCTGCTCGATCCTATGCGCTGGTCCACGGCGGCAGTATGGACGACTTACCTGTGCCGGAACCACCCGACGCTCCTTTCCCACCGGTAAGTCCCCAACGCGCCCGTCAGACGAACACACTCACCACCGCCGCCACCGCGAACCCCGCGACGGACAGCACCGATTCGAGCACCGTCCACGTCTTCAGGGTGTCCCGCTCGCTGATGCCGAAGTACTTGGCCACCATCCAGAAGCCGCCGTCGTTGACGTGCGAGGCGAAGATCGAGCCCGCCGAGATGGCCATGATGACCAGGGCCGCGAACGCCGCCGAGTGGTGGCCCTCCGACAGCAGCGGCGCCACGATGCCCGCCGTCGTCACGATCGCCACCGTCGCCGAGCCCTGCGCGACCCGCAGCACCAGCGAGATCAGATACGCCAGGACGATCACCGGAAGCCCCACGCCGTGGAACGTGTCCGACAGCGCCTGCGCGACCCCGCTCGCCTTCAGCACGGCGCCGAAGATCCCGCCCGCGCCGACCACGAGCAGGATGTTGCCGACCGGCTTGAGGGAGGCGGTGGAGACGTTCTCCAGGGACTTGCGGGACCAGCCGCGCCGGATGCCGAGCAGGTAGTAGGCGAGCAGCAGCGCGATGGTGAGGGCCACGAAGGGGTGGCCGAAGAACTCGATCACCGAGCGTCCGGTGGACGGGTCGAGGGCGACCGAGGAGAACGTCGCGGCGAGGATCAGCACCAGCGGGGTGCCGATGATGCCGAGCACCACGCCCAACGGGACGGGCTTCTCCTGCGGTTCGGCGGTGGAGAGCAGTACGTCGCCGTCCGCTGCCGGTGCCCCCTCACCCACGGCCTCGGCAGCGGGCGCCCCCCGCTGTCCCACGACCGCCACCCGCTCCGCGGCGACCGTCCGCCGCGCCTCCTCCGCGGCTTCCACCATGTCCTGCGGCACCGGTACGAAGATCCGCCGCCCGATCCACGCGGAGTACGCCCACGCCGCGAGCACCGCCGGGATACCGCACACGATGCCCATGAGGACGACCCAGCCGAGCTGCACGTGCAGCAGGCCCGCCGCGGCCACCGGGCCGGGGTGCGGGGGCAGGAAGGCGTGGGTCATGGAGAGGCCCGCGAGCAGGGGGAGGCAGTAGAGCAGGATCGACTTGCCGCCGCGCTTGGCGGCCGCGTAGACCAGCGGGGCCAGGACGAAGATGCCGACGTCGAAGAAGACCGGGATGCCGAAGATCAGGCCGGTCAGGCCCATGGCGAGCGGTGCCCGGCGTTCGCCGAACAGCCGCAGCAGCCGTGCGGCCAGCACCTCCGCGCCGCCGCTCACTTCGAGGATCGCGCCGAGCATGGTGCCCAGGCCGATGATGATCGCGACGTGGCCGAGGATGCCGCCCATGCCGGACTCCAGCGTGGAGACGGCGTCGGAGCGCTGGACGGTGCCGAAGAGTTCGGTGACCGAGAGGCCGGACAGCAGGCCGACGGTTATGGAGACCGCGAGCAGGGCGACGAACGGCTGGAGCCGCACCTTGATGATCAGGTAGAGCAGCAGGGCGATGCCGATTCCTGCGACGGTCAGCAGGCCGGGGGTGCCGTCGAGGAGCAGGAGCAGTCCGCCGGTGTGGGGTGGCGCTGCGGGGGCTGGTGCGGCGAGCGGAAGGGACATGGGAGGGGGTCCTCTGCGTGAGTACCGTACGTGCATCGGGCTTTCGGGCAGGGTGGAGCGCGGCACGGCACCCCGAGGGGTTGCCGTGCCGTGGTGCCTGGTGCGGGTGGTGCGAGAGGGACGCGACCTCAGCCGAGTACGGCCAGTGCGTCGATCTCGATGAGGAGCCCCGCCGGAAGCCCGACGTAGACCGTCGTGCGGGCGGCGGGCGGCTGGGTGAGCCCCTGCTCCTCGAAGTAGGTGTTGTAGATGCCGTTCATCTCGGCGAAGTGGTCCACGTCGGTGAGGTAGACGCGGATCATCATCACGTCGTCCCAGCTCGCGCCGCCCTCTTCGAGGATCGCCTTGACGTTGGCGAGGGTCTGGAGGGTCTGCTCGCGCAGGGTGGGGCCGGCGGGGGTGGGGGCCTTGCCCTCCTCGGCGGGCAGGAAGCCGACCTGGCCGGCGACCTGCAGGATGTTGCCCTTCTTGACCCCGTGGGAGAACTTCGCCGGCGGGGTCGTGTGGGTCTTGGGGGTGAGCGCGATCTTGTCGGTCATGGGGTGGGGTCCTTCACTGGGGTTCTTCCGGAGTACTCGCCGCTGATCGCGTCCGCGGTACGGCGCACCTGCGGGAGCAGGGCGAGGAGTTCGTCGGCGGTGACGACGACGTTCGGCGCGGAGACCGACATCGCGGCGACCACCCGCCCGTCGGCGCCGCGGATCGGGGCCGCGACGCAGTTGATGGACTCCTCGTGGCCGCCGAGGTCGGTGGCCCAGCCCTGTTCGCGCACCTTCTCCAACTCGCGCAGGAAGGCTGCCGCGTTGGGGGTGGAACGGGCCGTGTAGAGGGGGTAGTCGAGCCGTTCCGCGAGGGCGCGGCGCTCGGGTTCGGGCAGGTCGGCCAGGAGCAGCTTGGCGACGGCCGCGACGGTGATGGCGACGGGCTTGCCGACGCGCGAGTACATCCGCACCGGGTAGCGGCTGTCGACCTTGTCGATGTAGAGCACCTCGTTCTCCTCGTGGACGGCGAGGTGCACGGTGTGGCCGACGTCCTCGTTGAGGCGTACGAGGTGGGGGTGGGCGATCTCGCGGACGTCGAGGCTCTCCATCGCCTCCTGGGCGAGGGCGAAGAGGCGGGCACCGAGCCGGTAGCGCTGGTCGGACTGGCGGTAGACCAGGCCGTGTTCGTGCAGGGTGCGCAGCAGGCGCAGCGCGGTGGACTTGTGCACGCCGAGCCGGTCGGCGACCTGGCCGAGGTCGGCGGGGCCCTCCGCGAGCAGCGGAAGGATGCTCAGGGCGCGGTCGACGGTCTGGCTCATGGGGTGTTCGTCTCCTCGGTGACCTGGCCGGTTCCGGTCCAGTGGGGGCCGAGTCGCAGTGTCCCCCATGCCTGGTCGTCGAGGGCGGCCAGGCGGTCGGCGTGGTCGCGGGCGGGCGGCGCCGCGAGGTCGCCGGGGACGGTGAGGGCGGCGGCGGCCGTGAGGTGGCCGTGGCGCAGCCGGTCGCGTGCGGGCAGGCCGCGCAGGGTGGCGGAGAGGAAGCCGGCGGCGAAGGCGTCGCCGGCGCCGACGGTCGCGACCACGTCGACGGTGAGGGCGGGGACGTGCACCGTGCGCTCACCGGCGTCGGTGCGCTCGTACACGGTGGCCCCGCTCGGGCCCTCCTTGACGACCAGGACCCGGGGTTCGGGCAGCAGCCGCCGTACGGCGTCGGCGCCGCCCCGGGTGTGCCAGGCGTCCTCCGCCTCGTCCACGCCGACGAAGACGAGGTCGGCGCCCTGGGCCAGTTCCAGCAGCACCGAGGCGTCGGAGGTGTCCCGCCACAGCGCGGGCCGGAAGTTCACGTCGAAGGAGACCAGTGGCCGCCCCGGTCGGGGGGAGGTGAGCGCGCGCATCAGCTCCAGGCACCCGGCGGACAGCGCGGCCGTGATCCCGGACAGGTGGAGCACCCGCCCGGCGTCCACCGCCGCGAGGTCCACGGTGTCGACGGACATCGCGGAGGCGGCCGATCCGGTCCGGTAGTAGGCGACTTCGTGGGCGTCGGTGGCGCGGTCGGCGGCGGTGCGGAAGTAGATGCCGGTGGGACGGCCGGGGTCCACGCGGACGGCGCTCGTGTCGACGCCGTGGGAGGCGATCCGCTCCACCAGGTGCCGGCCGAAGCCGTCGGCGCCGACCCGGCCGACCCAGCGGGCGGAGTGCCCGGCGGCGGCGAGGGTGCAGACGACGTTGGACTCGGCGCCGCCGATGCCGCGTGCGAAGGCGGGTACGTCGGCGAGGCGTCCTGGACGGGTGGGCAGGAAGGTGACCATGGACTCGCCGAGGGCGACGACGTCCACGGCGTCGGGGGCGGCGCTCGGTTGTCCGTCGGCGGTCACGATGGTCTCGGCTCCTCGTCCATGGGTCCGTGGTCCCGGGGGTCCGGACATCGGGGTCCCCGGGGGTTCCGGGGAGACGGCTTCGTTGACCCCGTGTTGGCCGAGATGTTAGACAGCAGTCAGCGACATACGCAATGGACGTTGCATACATTGCAACGATGCAGATCAGGAGGCTTCCATGGCCCGTGAGACCGGCACCGACGCGCTGTCCCGGCTCGCCGGGGAACGGGTCGACCACCGCTTCAAGGGCCTCCCGCCGGACGCCGCCGGACTAACCGTCGGCGAGCTGACCGACCAGCGGCGCAACCTCTTCTCCGACGGGTTCCCCACTCCCGTGCTCGCGCTGTCCGCCGAGCGCCTGGAGCACAATCTCGCGTTGATGGAGGCGTACACCGAGCGCCACGGGCTCGCCTTCGCCCCGCACGGCAAGACCTCGATGGCTCCGCAGCTCTTCGCACGTCAGGTGGAGCGCGGCGCCTGGGGCATCACGGTCGCCGTGCCCCACCAGGTCTGGGTGGCGCGGGAGTTCGGCATCGAGCGGATCTTCCTGGCCAACGAGCTGGTGGACCCGGCCGCGCTGCGCCGCGTCGCCGCCGAGCTGGCGGCCGACCCCGCCTTCCGCTTCGTCTGCTACGTCGACTCCGTGCGCGGGGTCGAGCTGATGGACGCGGCTCTCGCGGGCGCCGCCCGTCCGGTGGACGTGGTGGTGGAGCTGGCCGCGGGCGAGGGCGCCCGGACCGGCGTGCGCACCGAGGCGGAGTGCGCGGCCGTCGCCGCCGCCGTGGCGGCGACGAGCACCCTGCGCCTGGTCGGGGTCGCGGGCTACGAGGGCGAGGTGCCCAAGGCCGACCCGGAGCGCGTGGCCGCCTATCTGCACCGGCTCACCGCGCTCGCCGCCGCCCTGGACGCGGAGGGCCGCTTCGCACAGGCCGACGAGATCGTGGTGAGCGCGGGCGGCAGCGCCTGGTTCGACGCGGTGGCGGAGGTGTTCGCGGCGATCCCCGAACTATCGCGCCCGGTGGTGAAGTTGCTTCGCTCGGGTGCCTACCTCTCGCACGACGACGGGCACTACCGCAGGATCACCCCCTTCAACCGGGTGCCCGAGGAGGGTGCCCTGGAGCCCGCCTTCCGGCTGTGGGCGCAGGTGGTCTCCCGCCCCGAGCCCGGGCAGGCGTTCGCCAACGCGGGCAAGCGGGATGCGGCGTACGACCTCGACCTGCCCGAGGCCCAGGTGGTGCGCCGGGACGGGGCGGAGCGGCCGGCCACCGGGGTCGAGGTGAGCGCCCTGTCGGACCAGCACATGTGGCTGCGCACCACACCTGAGGCCGATGTCATGGTGGGCGACTGGATCGGCTTCGGGCTGTCCCACCCGTGCACGTCCTTCGACAAGTGGCCGCTGATCCCCGTGGCGGAGGCGGACGGCACGGTCGTGGAATACATCCGCACGTTCTTCTAGGAGGCCGGGGCCGTGGACCAACTCGTCATCCGAAACGCCGATGTGGTGGACGGCAGCGGTGCGCCCTCCTACCGCGCCGATGTGGTGATCCATCAAGGCCGGATCGTCCGGATCGTCAAGGAGGCCGCGGCCTCGGGCTGCCAGCGCCCCCGAGCCATGCGCGAGCTGGACGCCGAGGGACTGGTCCTCTCCCCCGGCTTCATCGACATGCACGCCCACTCCGATCTGGCCCTGCTGCGCGACCCCGACCACAGCGCCAAGGCCGCGCAGGGCGTCACGCTCGAAGTCCTGGGCCAGGACGGGCTGTCGTACGCCCCGGTGGACGACCGCACCCTTGAGGAGGTGCGCCGGGCCATCACCGGGTGGAACGGCCACGGCGACGACCTCGACATGGACTGGCGCTCGGTCGGCGAGTACCTGGACCGGCTGGACGGGGGCATCGCGGTCAACGCCGCCTATCTGATCCCGCAGGGCACCGTCCGCGCGCTGGTCGTCGGCTGGGAGGACCGCCCGGCGACCCCGGCCGAGCTGGAACGGATGCGCCGGCTGGTCGCGGAGGGGCTGGAACAGGGCGCCGTCGGCCTGTCCTCGGGGCTCACCTACACCCCCGGCATGTACGCCGAGAACGCCGAACTCACCGAACTGTGCCGGGTGGTGGCCTCCTACGGCGGCTACTACTGCCCGCACCACCGCTCCTACGGCGCGGGCGCCCTGGAGGCGTACGCCGAGATGGTGGCGCTCACCCGGCAGGCGGGCTGCCCGCTCCATCTCGCCCACGCCACCATGAACTTCGGCGTGAACAAGGGTCGCGCGTCCGAGCTGCTGGCCCTGCTGGACGACGCGCTCGACGCGGGCGCCGACATCACCCTGGACACCTATCCCTACACCCCCGGCTCCACCACCCTCGCCGCCCTGCTGCCCAGCTGGGCGAGCGAGGGCGGCCCGGCGGGCGTCCTGGCCCGCCTCACCGACCCGGCGACGGCCGCACGTGTCCGGCACGACCTGGAGATCACCGGCGCGGACGGCTGCCACGGGGTGCCGGTGGAGTGGGAGACGATCGAGATTTCGGGGGTGAGCGACCCGGCACTCGCACATCATGTCGGGCGGACGGTAAGGGAGTTGGCGGACGAGCACGGCGAGGAACCGTGGACCGTCGCCCACCGGCTGCTGGTCGGGGACCGGCTCGGCACCACGATCCTCCAGCACGTCGGCCACGAGGAGAACGTCCGCGCGATCATGCGGCACCGCGCCCACACCGGCGGCTCGGACGGCATTCTCCAGGGCGCCAAGCCCCACCCGCGCGCCTACGGCACCTTCCCCCGCTATCTCGGCCACTACGCACGGGAGTTGGGCGTGCTGAGCCTGGAGGAGTGCGTCGCCCATCTCACCGCGCGGCCCGCGGCCCGGCTGCGGCTGCCGGACCGGGGCCTGGTGCGCGAGGGCTACCGCGCCGACCTGGTGCTGTTCGACCCGCGGACGGTCGGCGCGGGCTCCACGTTCGCGCGGCCGCGCGCCCTGCCGACGGGGATTCCGTACGTCCTGGTCGACGGCCGGTTCGTCATCGAGGACGGGCGGCGCACAGACGTACTGGCGGGCCGGGCGGTACGGCGCACTCCGGTGTGACCGCCCGGACCCCGCGCAGCGGCGGCACCTACGGCTTGGGCAGGACGCACCCGGCCGCGGCGAGGTTCAGCTTGTTGCCCGTCGTGAAGCAGGCCGGGATCTGGTAGGTCTCCTCGGCGTAGTTGATGCCCTTGCGGACGGTGACCGTGCCGTTCTCGTCCACCTCGCAGGGGTTGTTCTCGGTGCAGCGACCGCCGTCCTCGTTGCCGGTGTTGTTGACCGCGACGACCTTGCCGGTGGCGGTGTCGATCACGGGCGAACCGGAGGTGCCGCCGATGGTGTCGCAGGCGGCGGTGTAGCGCAGCGAGTCCTTCCAGGTCCAGTCGCCCTCCTTGAGCCGGTAGACGAACCCGTCGGCGTTGCAGCTGTAGGTCCGCTTCCAGTAGCCGGAGACGACCTTGACGGCGCTGCCGGCCACCGGGTGGGCGTCGTTCAGGGTGAGGGCGTTGATGCCGTAGGAGCTCTTGATGGCCGCGTAGGTGGTGGTCAGCCGGTAGAGGGTGACGTCTGTGTCGGTCATCGTCGAGTAGACGACCTGGTTGGCGCGGAGCGTGGCGACCTTGGTCCCGGCGGAGTTGAGCAGCCCGAAGGTGCGGCTGGAGGACTGGCCGGTGATGACCTCGCCGGGCTCGGGGAAGCCGGTCTCCAGGCAGTGCCCGTTGGTGAGCACGAGCGCGGGGTCCGCGTCGGCGGAACCGGGCAGCCGGACGACGGAGCCGGAGCAGTTGCTGAGCGAGACCGTCCCGGCGAAGTCGACGGTCACCGCCTTGGCCTGGGGCGCGGTCTGGGAAGCGGCCGCCGGAACCGTGCCGAGCCCGGCGAGTGCCAGGGCGGACAGCGCGGCCAGGAGAGGCTTGTTCATGTGGGGGTCCTCTCTGCGGAGCGGACGGCCGGAGATCTTCCGGCCGTCCGTCTTGTCATGCGCATTGTTATTGGGCGCACGGGAGAGGACAAGAAGGCGTCCGTTCACATCCGCCCCGGCGCGGACCGCCAGGGATTTGGTGAGGACTCTTTCCCAAACCCTTGCGACCCCCCGCCCCCGCTGTTACGTTGACGCGCAATTCTTTGGTTAGGAGTCCTTCCTAACCAACAAACGCCAGGTCGGAAGGCAGGTCGACAGACCTCCCGGCCCACCGGCGCCCCGGACAGCAGGGACTACCAACATGATCGAAGCCGTGCCGGACCCGGCAGCGTCGCCGGGCCCCGTCGGACCGCCGCCGAGCGGAGCGACGGCCGCGCAGCCGGAAGGAGCGTGCGGTGTACGCACTCGCTGAGGCCGATCTGCGGCTGAACGCACAGCCCGTCGACTACGCCCTGATCGCCGTGTACTTCACCTTCGTGCTGGGCATCGGCGTGCTCGCCCGCCGGAAGGTCGCGTCCAGCCTGGACTTCTTCCTCTCCGGCCGCTCCATGCCGGCGTGGGTCACCGGACTCGCCTTCATCTCCGCCAACCTCGCGGCGGTCGAGATCCTGGGCATGACGGCGGACGGCGCGCAGTACGGCCTGCCGTCGGTGCACTACTACTGGATCGGCGCCATCCCGGCCATGGTCTTCCTCGGCCTGGTGATGATGCCGTTCTACTACGGCTCCAAGGTCCGCAGCGTCCCGGAGTTCCTGCTGCGCCGCTTCGGCCGCTTCGCCCACCTGGTCAACTCGGCGAGCTTCGCGCTCGCCCAGGTGCTGATCGCGGGGGTGAACCTCTACGCACTGTCCACGGTGGTCAACCTGATGCTCGGCTGGCCGACCTGGCTGTCGATCCTCGCCGCGGGCGTCATCGTCCTCGTCTACACCCTGCTCGGCGGACTGTCGGCGGCGATCTACAACGAGGTCATGCAGTTCTTCGTCATCCTGGCGCTGCTGCTCCCGCTCACCTTCGTCGGGCTGCACCGGGTCGGCGGCTGGAGCGGACTGGTCGGCAAGATCGAGCACGGCAACGCCGACTCGGCGCTGCAACTGCACTCCTGGCCCGGCACCAACCTGACCGGCATCGGCAGCTCCACGCTCTCCGTGCTCGGCATCGTCCTCGGCCTCGGCTTCGTGCTGTCCTTCGGCTACTGGACGACCAACTTCACCGAGGTGCAGCGCGCGCTGTCGGCCAAGAGCATGTCGGCCGCCCGCCGCACCCCGCTGATCGGCGCCTACCCCAAGACCCTGCTCATCCTGCTGATCATGATCCCCGGCATGGTCGCCGCGGTGCTCTCGCCCCAGTTGGCCGCGCTCAAGGCGGCCAACGCGGCGGACCCCTCGGTGCAGAGCCTGGGCGGGGTGTCCTTCAACAACTCCATCGAACTGCTGATGCGCGACCTGCTGCCCAACGGAATGCTCGGCGTCGCCATCGCGGGACTGCTCGCCGCCTTCATGGCGGGCATGGCCGCCAACGTCAGCTCCTTCAACACCGTCGTCACCTACGACATCTGGCAGACGTACGTGAAGAAGGACCGCCCCGACGCGTACTACCTGCGCGCGGGCCGCGTGCTCACGGTGGTCGGCTGTGTGGTGGCGATCGGGACCGCGTTCATCGCCGGGAACTTCGGCAACATCATGGACTACCTCCAGACGCTCTTCGGCTTCTTCAACGCGCCGCTGTTCGCCACCTTCCTGCTGGGCATGTTCTGGAAGCGCATGACCCCGGTGGCCGGCGGCGTCGGGCTCATCGCGGGCACCACCTCCGCGGTCACCATCGACCTGCTCAACCGCACCGGCGTGCTGCACGTCTCCGGACAGGGCGCCAGCTTCCTCGGGGCGATCGCGGCCTTCACGGTCGACATCCTGCTGAGCGTCGCCGTCTCCCTGGTGACCAAGCCCAAGAGCGACTCCGAACTGGTCGGCCTGGTCTGGTCGTTGACCCCGCGCGACAGCCGCGTCCACGAGACGAGCGGAGAGGACGCCGGCTGGTACCGCAGGCCCGGTGTGCTCGCCGTCGGAGTGCTCGCCCTCGCCACCGCCCTGAACATCGCCTTCTGGTGAGAGACGGAGACCCCCGATGCCCGAGAACGACCCCCGCCGGACCCCGCCCCTGAGGGGACTGCACCTCCTGTTCGACCTGCGCAGCATCATCGCGGCCCTGTTCGGGATCTACGGAACCGTGCTCACCGTGCTGGGCGCGCCCGGCGCGAGCGCGGCGGACCTGCGCAAGACCGGAGGCTGGAACGTCAACCTCTGGTGCGGCCTCGCGATGCTCGCCTTCGCCGCCTCCTTCGCCGCGTGGACGCTGCTGCGGCCCCTGCGCGAGCCCGTGGAGGAAGCTGTACGGGACACCCCCGAGACCGCTCCCGCACCCGCACCCGCTGCCTGACCCCGCGTCACGTCCGCCCGGCGCCCGCCCCCGGGGCGCCGGGCGGATGTGTCACCCGACACCAGCCCGAGGAACCCCATGACCACAGTCCCCACCCGCGTCCTCTCCGACGGCGTGTCGATCCCCGTCGTCGGATTCGGCACCTATCCGCTCCAGGGCGCCGAGGCCGAGGCGGCCGTACGCGACGCCTTCGAGGCGGGCTACCGCCTGATCGACACCGCCGCCAGCTACGGCAACGAGGCCGCCGTCGGCCGGGCGATCGCGACCGGCGGGCTGCCCCGCGAGGAGGTGTTCCTCACCAGCAAGGTGCGCGGAAGCGCCCACGGGTACGACGAGACCCGCCGGGCGTTCGCCGAGTCCGCCGGGCGGCTCGGCGTGGACCACCTCGACCTCTACCTCATCCACTGGCCACTGCCCCGCCTGGACAAGTACGTCGACTCCTGGCGCGCGCTGATCGACCTCCGCGCGGAGGGCCTGGTGCGCTCCATCGGGGTCAGCAACTTCACCGAACGGCACCTCGACCGGCTGCACGAGGAGACCGGTGTGCTGCCCTCGGTCAACCAGATCGAGATGCACCCCCGTTTCCCCCAGCACGAGCTGCGCGCCGCCCATGCGGCCCGGGGCATCGCCACCCAGAGCTGGAGTCCGCTCGGCCGGGGCAGCGAACTCCTCGCCGAGCCCGCCGTCGCGGCCGCGGCCGACCGGCACGGGGTGACCCCGGCCCAGGTGGTCCTGCGGTGGCACCTGCACCTCGACGCGCTGCCGATCCCCAAGTCCGGTTCGGCGCACCGCCGTCGGACCAACCTCGACCTCTTCGGGTTCACACTGACCGAGGAGGAGATCGCCGCGCTCTCCGCCCTGGAGCGGGGCCGTACCGGTGGCGATCCGGAGACCCACGAGGAGTTCTGAGGAGGACCGGCGGGCGCCGGCGCCCCGTCACCAGTGGTGCCGGTGCCGCCCTCCGCCGCCGTGGGTGGGCCAGCCGAAGGAGCCGGTCGGACTCGGCAGTGCCGTCGAGGCGGTGGGCGCGGCCGTCGGCGACGCCTTCTCGGGGGACGCGCTCGCGGACGTGTGCGAGGCGGCGGAAGACGGCGCCGCCACCGGCGTGGTGGCGCGCAGCGGGATGAGCGAGGACGGCGCGGTGGTGGGAGTGTTGACGGACGCCGAGGACTGCGGTTCGACCGCGTCCGGCAGCCCGGTGGACACCTCGGACACGCCGGGGGTGGCCCGGTCGGAGGTCGCCGGACGGTCGCCCCCGGAGGAGGACGCCACCAGCCCCGCGATCGCGGCGGCGGCCCCGACCGTGCCGACCACGGCACCGGCCACCGCCACCCGGCGGCGCCCGCCGTCGCGCCGTCGCCGCGCGGCCGCACGGGAGCCCTCCGGCGCGGGCGGGGCGGGCGGCGGCTCCACGAGGGGTGCGATGACCGGGAGTTCACGGGTCGCGTCGTAGGCCTTCTGCCAGCCGTGGGCGGCGGCCGGGTCGGCGTAGCCGTCGTACGAGGGGGCCTCGGCGGGCTGCGGCCGGTACACGACGGGCGGGACCGGGGCCGCGCCGTCCGCCTCGTGCGCGTCGTACGCCCCCGCCTCGTACTCGCGTTCGCTAGACATGATCGCGAATTCTAGAGACGTACGGGGCCCGCGGCACACCCCCGGGGCAGACCTCGGCGAAACCCCCGCAAACCCGACGCGACCCACGTGGTGCAAAACACGACGCAGCGCCCGGCCACGGGCCGTAAGCTCGCGTCATGCAGGTGATCCAGTCGACCAAGCTCGCCAACGTCTGTTACGAGATCCGGGGCCCGGTGCTCGAGGAGGCGATGCGACTTGAGGCGGCCGGTCACCGCATCCTGAAGCTCAACACCGGCAACCCGGCCGCCTTCGGCTTCGAGTGCCCCCCGGAGATCCTGGAGGACGTCCTCCGCAACGTCTCCACGGCCCACGGGTACGGCGACGCCAAGGGGCTGCTCGCCGCCCGCCGCGCGGTGGTGATGCACAACCAGACCCTGGGCATCGAGACCGACGTGGAGCACGTCTTCATCGGCAACGGCGTCTCCGAGCTCATCGTGATGGCCATGCAGGCGCTGCTCGACGACGGCGACGAGGTGCTCGTCCCCGCCCCGGACTACCCCCTGTGGACGGCGGCCGTCTCCCTGTCCGGCGGCACCGCCGTGCACTACCGCTGCGACGAGCAGTCCGACTGGATGCCCGACCTCGCCGACATCGAGCGCAAGATCACCGACCGCACCAAGGCGCTGGTGGTCATCAACCCGAACAACCCCACGGGCGCGGTCTACGACGAGGCGATGCTCCGGGGCCTGACCGACATCGCCCGGCGGCACAACCTACTGGTCTGCTCCGACGAGATCTACGACAAGATCCTCTACGACGACGCCACCCACACCCCCACCGCCAAGATCGCCCCCGATCTGCTCACCCTCACCTTCAACGGCATGTCGAAGGCGTACCGGGTGGCCGGCTACCGCGTCGGCTGGATGTCGGTCTCGGGTCCTCGCGCCCACGCCGCGTCCTACATAGAGGGACTGACGATCCTGGCGAACATGCGGCTGTGCGCCAACATGCCGGGCCAGCACGGGGTCGCCGCCGCGCTCAGCGGCCGCCAGTCGATCAACGACCTGGTGCTGCCGGGCGGGCGGCTGAAGGAACAGATGGACACGGCGTACGAGCTGCTGACGCGGATTCCCGGCGTGAGCTGCGTGCGGCCGAAGGGCGCCCTCTACCTCTTCCCGCGCCTCGACCCCAAGGTCTTCAAGATCAAAGACGACCGGCAGATGGTCCTCGACCTGCTGCGCGAGGAGAAGATCATGGTCGTCCAGGGCACCGGCTTCAACTGGCCCGAGCCCGACCACTTCCGGGTCGTGACGCTGCCGAACGTGGCGGATCTGACGGACGCGGTGACCCGGATCGGGACCTTCCTGGACGGCTACGGACAGCCGTAGACACGCGGAGGCGGGACCGGGCGTGACAGCCGGGCCGCCGTCCGTGACTCGACTCAACTTTAGACTGAATCCAAGCTAGGATGGTTTCCTGTCAGCGCAGAGGAGGCCGTCCCATGTACGAAGCGATCCGCACGAAGTCGGTCCACAGCACCCCGGCGGCCTCGGACTTCCCGCACCGCTCGCGCGAGGAGGAGCTGGACATCCAGCTCGCCGGACACCTCGCCGCGCTGCTCGCCGTCACGGACGAGCTGCGCGGGACGATCCCGGACGCCGAGCTGGACGCGGCCGCCGACCGCCTCGCCGAGCAGGTGGCCCGGCTGCGCGGCGGCAGGACCCCGGTGCGGGCGGTTCCGGCGGTCTCGGGCGACGCCGCGCGGCTGCACCGCCGGGCACACACGCTCGCCGGGCGCGCCCTGGTCGTCGCCGCCTCCCGTGCGGACACGGCCGCCGCGATCCTCGCCGCCGAGCGGATGGACGCGCACTCCCCCGAGCGCTGCGAGCAGCAGGGGCCGGCCGCGCCGAGGCAGCTCAGCGCGGCCCGCTGATCCCGCTCAGCCCAGGCGCCGCACCAGCGCGCGGTACTGGTCCCACAGCTCCCTCGGGGTGTGGTCCCCGAAGGTGTTCAGGTGGTCGGGGACGAGCGCGGCCTCCTCGCGCCAGATGTCCCGGTCCACCGTGAGCAGCAGATCCAGCTCGGCGTCGGACAGGGCGAGCCCGTCGGTGTCCAGGGAGTCGCGGGTCGGCAGCACGCCGATCGGGGTCTCGACGCCCTCGGCGCGGCCGTCGAGCCGGTCCACGATCCACTTCAGGACGCGGCTGTTCTCACCGAAGCCGGGCCACACGAACCGGCCCTCGCCGTCCTTGCGGAACCAGTTGACGTAGTAGATCCGGGGCAGCTTCGCCGGGTCCTTGTCCTTGGCCACGTCGATCCAGTGGGCCATGTAGTCGCCCATGTTGTAGCCGCAGAACGGCAGCATCGCGAAGGGGTCGCGGCGCAGTTCGCCCACCTTGCCCTCGGCGGCGGCGGTCTTCTCGCTGGCCACGTTGGCGCCGAGGAAGACCCCGTGGTCCCAGTCGAAGGACTCGGTCACCAGCGGTACGGCGGTGGCGCGACGGCCGCCGAAGAGGATGGCCGAGATCGGCACGCCCCTCGGGTCCTCCCACTCGGGCGCGATGATCGGGCACTGGTCGGCGGGCACCGTGAAGCGGGCGTTGGGGTGGGCCGCGGGGGTCTGCGACTGCGGCGTCCAGTCGTTGCCCTTCCAGTCGGTGAGGTGCGCGGGCGGCTCCTCGGTCATGCCCTCCCACCACACGTCACCGTCGTCGGTGAGGGCGACGTTGGTGAAGACCGCGTTGCCCCACAGGGTCTTCATCGCGTTGGCGTTGGTGTGCTCGCCGGTGCCGGGCGCGACGCCGAAGAAGCCGGCCTCGGGGTTGATCGCGTAGAGGCGGCCGTCCTCGCCGAAGCGCATCCACGCGATGTCGTCACCGATGGTCTCCACGCTCCAGCCGGAGACGGTCGGCTCCAGCATGGCGAGGTTGGTCTTGCCGCAGGCGGAGGGGAAGGCGGCGGCGACGTACCTGGGCTCCCCGTGCGGGGGCGTGAGCTTGAGGATGAGCATGTGCTCGGCCAGCCAGCCCTCGTCGCGGGCCATGACGGAGGCGATGCGCAGGGCGTAGCACTTCTTGCCGAGCAGGGCGTTGCCGCCGTAGCCGGAGCCGTAGGACCAGATCTCGCGGGTCTCGGGGAAGTGCGAGATGTACTTGGTCTGGTTGCACGGCCAGGGGACGTCCTCCTGGCCCTCCTCCAGCGGGGCGCCCAGGGAGTGGACGGCCTTCACGAAGTCGCGGTCCTCGCCCAGCTCGTCGAGGACGGCGCTGCCCATGCGGGTCATCGTGCGCATCGAGACGACGACGTACGGCGAGTCCGTGATCTCCACGCCCAGCGCGGAGAGCGGGGAGCCGAGCGGTCCCATGCAGAAGGGGACGACGTACATCGTGCGGCCGCGCATCGAGCCGCGGAACAGACCGCCCTCTCCGCCGCCGCCCCGGAAGATCTCCCGCATGTCGGAGGGGGACTTCCAGTGGTTGGTGGGACCGGCGTCCTCCTCCTTCTCGGAGCAGATGAAGGTCCGGTCCTCGACCCGGGCGACGTCGGTCGGGTCGGAGGCGGCGTGGTAGGAGTGCGGGCGCTTCACGGGGTCCAGCTCGGTGAAGGTGCCCTTGTCGACCAGCTCACGACACAGGCGCTCGTACTCGGCCTCGGAGCCGTCACACCAGACCACGTTGTCCGGCTGCGTCAGTTCGGCGATCTCGTTGACCCACGAGATCAGTTCCTGATGGGTGGTGGGGATGACGGTGGGAGCCGCGTTGTCGCGCGCCACGATCGCTCCTAGGTGAGGGTTTCCGTGACCCCGGTGGGGGTCCTCTGCTTCCGCCGGCCCCGGCGGGGGAGCGTCGCGCGCCCCCGGGGGCCGCGGCACGGATGCCGAGCGGCGTCCCGGTCAGGTGGCCGCTCATCCGGTGCCGATCGCACTCATTTGATCATCCGACGGGAGCGCCCATCTGTCCATAGGGCATCACAGGTGAGCGGAGTGAGCACCGCCACGCGGTCCGTGTTCCCGCTGGACAACCGGGGCGCGCTTTACCTTCACATGACATCCCCCTGGCGCATTCTTTGCGCGCCGGGTCGTCGCCCGGCGTGAGACGATGACCTTGAACGCACACCCTGGGGGGCTGATCCGTAACTTACGGTCCCGTAGGTACGATGCGAGTCATGACTGCGTCCGCTCCCGCCGCGCTCTCCCTGCCAGAGTCCGTCAAGCCCCGGCTCCGTGGCTGGCTGCACCTCGGGATGTTCCCGGCCGTGCTCATCGCGGGCCTGGTGCTCACCGCCCTCGCCGACTCCACCCGTGGACGGATCGCCTGCGGGATCTACGTCCTGACGGCCTGTCTGCTGTTCGGGGTGAGCGCGCTGTACCACCGGGGCGACTGGAGCCCCCGGATGGACGGCGTCCTGCGCCGCCTCGACCACGCCAACATCTTCCTGATCATCGCGGGCACCTACACCCCGCTCACCCTGCTGCTCCTGCCCGGCACCAAGGGCCGGTGGCTGCTGTGGGGGATCTGGGGGGCGGCGGCCGCCGGGATAATCTTCCGCGTCTTCTGGGTCGGCGCCCCGCGCTGGCTCTACACCCCGTGCTACATCGCCATGGGCTGGGCCGCCGTCTTCTTCCTGCCCGACTTCATGCGCACCGGCGGCATCGCCGTCCTCGTCCTGGTGATCGTCGGCGGCCTCCTCTACAGCGCCGGGGGCATCATCTACGGCATCAAGCGGCCGAACCCCTCACCGCGCTGGTTCGGCTTCCACGAGGTCTTCCACTCCTTCACCCTGGCCGCGTTCATCGTCCACTACGTCTGCATCTCGCTGGTGGCCTACCAGCACGCCTGAGCCGTGTGAAATCCGCTGCGTACAGCGCGGCCTGCCGTGCCATGCTGGCGGGGTGAGCACTCCCGGGATCCACGTCGAAGTCGCCCCTGACCTGCGCCTGTTCCTCCCTTCGGCACGGCGCGGCGCGGGGGCGTGCGAGGTCGCCGTCGACGGCGTCTCCACCCTCGGTCACCTCGTCGAGTCCCTCGGCATCCCGCTGACCGAGGTGGGCACCCTGACCGCCGACGGCCGCGAGGTGCCGCCCTCCCACCTCCCGGCGGCGGGCGAGACGGTCACCGTCCGCCCGGTCGCACGCCCCCAGCGCGTGCCCGGCGCCCCGCTCCGCTTCCTCCTCGACGTCCACCTCGGCACCCTCGCCCGCCGGATGCGGCTGCTCGGCGTGGACACGGCGTACGAGTCCCTCGACATCGGCGACCCCGCCCTCGCGGCCCGCTCAGCCGCCGAGCGGCGCGTGATGCTCAGCCGCGACCGGGGACTGCTGCGGCGCCGCGAGCTGTGGGCGGGGGCGTATGTGTACAGCACCCGGCCCGAGGAGCAGCTCCGCGAGGTCCTGGAGCGCTTCGCGCCCGAGCTGCGGCCGTGGACGCGGTGCACGGCCTGCAACGGTGCGCTGCGCCCCGCATCGGCGGAGGAGGTGGCGGACCGGCTCGAGGACGGTACGCGGAGGTCGTACGACGTTTTCGCGGTGTGCGGGGAGTGCGGGCGGGCGTACTGGAAGGGGGCGCATCATTCGCAACTGGAGGCGATCGTTTCCCAGGCGACGGAGCTCCGGCGGTCTTGAGGGCGCCGGCTGAAGAGGGGGCTCGGCGGACTGGCGGGTGCCGGTTCGTCGTGGCTTGTCGCGCAGTTCCCCGCGCCCCCTTGGGTATCTCACCCTTGCCGGTGAGATCCAGACCTGTCATTTGGTGTTCAACGTGCTTCCCAGGGCTTTCGGGTCCGTCGTGGGGGCGTCGCAGGTGAAGTGGCGGCAGACATAGGCCGCCGCGGCGCCGTTCACGAGGGGACGCTCCGCCAGCAGGGGGAACTCGTCGCCGCCGGCCGTACCGACGGCCACCACCGTGCCGGGCCGGGTGCCGAGGAGTGCCGTGCGGTGCAGCGCGATGGTACCCGCGTCGTCCGGTGAGGGGCCGACGACGGCGACCTCGCGGGGGCCGTCGAGCAGGGCCTCGGCGGCGGCCAGTCCCCAGCCGATGAACCGGGGCACGCGGGGGCCGAGGGTCGCCACGATGCCCAGGGCTCGCTCGGCGGCGGTGCGGTGGGCGTCGGAGCCGGTGTGGGCGGCGTAGCTCAGCAGGGCGGCGGCCGCGGCGGTCCAGCCGGAGGGGGTGGCGTTGTCGGTGGGGTCCTGCGGGCGGCGGATGAGCTGCTCGGCGTCGGAGGCGGTGTCGTAGAGCGCGCCGGTCTCCGGGTCGGTGAAGCGGGCGATCACCTGGTCGAGGAGCAGCCCCGCGAAGTCCAGCCAGACGCCCTCGCCGGTGACGGAGGCGAGCGCGAGGAAGCCCTCCGCGACGTCGGCGTAGTCCTCCAGGACCCCGGCGTTGGCGCCGACCCGGCCGTCCCGGCTGGTGCGGGAGAGGCGGCCGTGCTCGTCGAGGTGCACCCGGACCAGCAGGTCGGCGGCGGCCACGGCGGCCTCGGTCAGGTCGGGGCGGTCGAAGTAGGCGCCGGTCTCGGCGAGCGCGGCGACGGCGAGACCGTTCCAGGCGGCGACGACCTTGTCGTCCCGGCCGGGTGCGGGGCGCCGCGCGCGCTCGGCGAGCAGCCGCTCGCGGACGGAGGCAACCTGGTCCGCGTCGAACACGCCCTCCGTCTGCGGGAGTTGGAGGACAGAGCGGCCGTGCTCGAAGGTGCCCTCATCGGTCACGCCGTAGTAGCGGGCGGCGAGGTCGCCGTCCTCCTCCCCGAGGACCGCGCGCAGCTGCTCGGGCGTCCAGACGTAGTACGCGCCCTCGACGGAGCGGCCGGTGCCGTCGTCGCTGTCGGCGTCCAGCGCGGAGGCGAACCCGCCCTGCTCGGTGCGCAGTTCGCGGACGAGGAAGTCGGCGGTCTCCAGCGCGACACGGCGGGCGAGGGAGGAGCCGGTGGCACGCCACAGATGGGCGTAGGCCCGGCAGAGCAGCGCGTTGTCGTAGAGCATCTTCTCGAAGTGCGGCACGACCCAGTCGCGGTCGACGGAGTAGCGGGCGAAGCCGCCGGCGAGCTGGTCGTAGATACCGCCGCGCGCCATGCGCTCGCAGGTGTCCTGCGCCATCTGGAGGGCGCCCTCGGAGCCGGTGCGGGCGTGGTGGCGCAGCAGGAACTCCAGCACCATGGACGGCGGGAACTTGGGCGCGCCGCCGAATCCGCCGCGCTGCGGGTCGTACTCCCGGGTGAGCCCGAGCAGCGCCTGCGCCTGCTCGGCGTCCCCGGGCGGCTCGCTCCCCTGCTGGGCGATCTCGCGCTGCGCGAGGTCCCGCACGATCTTCCCGGCGACCTCCCCGACCTCGTCCCGCCGGTCGTCCCACGCCTGCCGGACCCCCTCCAGCACCTGCCGGAACGACGGCATCCCGCCGCGGGGCCGGGGCGGGAAGTACGTACCGAAGTAGAACGGCTCCGCGTCCGGCGTCAGAAACACGGTCATCGGCCACCCGCCCTGCCCGGTCGCCGCCTGCACCGCCTCCATGTACACCGCGTCGATGTCCGGCCGCTCCTCGCGGTCGACCTTCACGCTCACGAAGTTCGCGTTGAGGAAGTCGGCGGTCTCCTGGTCCTCGAAGGACTCGTGCGCCATGACGTGGCACCAGTGGCACGCCGAGTACCCGACGCTCAGCAGGATCGGCACATCCCGCCGCCGCGCCTCCTCGAACGCCTCCGGCGACCAGGGGTACCAGTCGACCGGGTTGTCAGCGTGCTGGAGCAGATACGGCGAGGTCACGTCGGCTAGCCGGTTCATACGCTCCAGCCTCTCACAATGGCCGGTCCCGTCAGTGAGACCGCAGCGCGCCTTCCAAGAAGGAAGTGGAGTTGCACTGCCAACGCGGCTTCTTCTGCGGTCCTCTGGGCAAGCGCGGTAGCCGGCGCCTTGCCCTCGATGTAGGAATCGAGGGCAAGGTTGAGCGCGCTACCGCTCAGGAACTCGGCGTACCCGCGCACCGACTCGACGATCGCGAAGCCAGCGGGATTGCCATGCACCAACGCATTCCGGACTCGGCTACGTCTCTTCTCCAGCACGGCACCTTCAGTGGCGTAGCAATCGATCAGGGCGTGATACTCGGCATGGTCGCTCACGCTGGAGAACATCCGCCTGATCCAGGCGCGCTCGGATTCGATACGGCAGAGCGAGAGCATGTCACCGGAACGGTCGGCGACGAAGAGGATCCATGGGTGCGACGGATTGTTCGCGAACCACTCATGCCTCAGCGCATCGACCAGCTCACTCCGGTTTCCACCACCGAGCAGACACATATGGACGGCTCGCCTTACGTCGACGAGCCACCGCGCGTGCGGCCAGCGCTCGCCGAGAAGACCGAACAAGTCGCGTGAGGCGAGTGCCGCATAGGCCGCGACATGTTGCACCACGCGATCCGCGAGGGGGATGACACTGCGGACGTCTGCCTCGGAAGGATCGCGCATCGCCATGTCGCGGCTGAACGGGTGGTTGGCGGTGGTCTGCACCTCGATTGCGGCCGCGAGAAACCGGGGCAGATCCTCGCGGGCCAGTGCCGCAGCGATGCGCGGTCCGTGCTCCTCGATCGCTTGTGCGGTGATGCCCGCACCGTAGTGATCATTGGTGAAGCCCGTCTCGCCCCAGGGGACCATGAAGTTCCACGAACTGGCCTGGCCGGAGCGCAGGAGGCCGTACTGAGCGAGGTGCGGGCGGATCCCACCAGCATTGTGGATGGATACATCAAGGATCGTGTCGATGATGCGAATGGCACGGTCCACGGCATCGGCTGCCGTGGTTGTGCCAAGGTCGACACGGACCAACAAGTCCACATCGGATTTCTCGTCGACCAGCTCCGCGACCTTGAAGAGGATGCCGTCCTGCACGAGTTCCCAGAGCTCCGCCTTGTGCTCGAAGCTCTGGCCCTCAGGTTTGGCGTTGGGCACCGCCCAGTGGGCGTTCATGAAGGACACACGTCCGGCGGAGAGATTAAGTGGGGCCCGGCCCTGGTAGCCGAGCCACACCACGATCGGCTCGGCTACGGCCCGAGTGCCGACGTGGCTTCGGGCGTTCGCGAGCCGCTTCTCCAGTGGTACGTCCCTCTGGCCGATGGGAGGATCCTGGGGATCACGACCGAACGCGATCACAGAGACAAGATCCCGGAAGATCCACTCCGCGCCGAGTCCACGCCTGCGCAGTTGGTCGAAGAGCAGTTCAGCGATCGGACGGTACTCCCGGCCCTCCAGGGTGCGGTCCCGCGCTGTGGCTACGAGGTCATCCCAACAGACGCGGGCGGCTTCATCATCGTCGAGCACTTCCAGGAGCTTCTTGCCCGCCGTGCCGACATCGGTCCAGACGGCGTCGGTGCGGCTGCCCGGTGGCTGCTTCAGAACCGGCGAAGGGCTGTTGATGAGCCGCGAGAAGGCAATTTGGAACTGTGTGAGTGATGTGGCGATGTACGCCCGGAGCGAGGCACCAAGTGCCCCTACGGACTCGTCCAGGTCCTGGCGCAGCGACACGCGGTTGGCGGAGTTCTTCCAGGCGTCGACGCCGCTGGCAAGCTCCAGCCACTCCAAGACCTCCTCCACGATCACGGTCAGCGGCAGAACGGTGCTGATGCCGTGGCGGCGGTCGAGGGACGAGACGAGGGACTTCAACCAGTCTGGTGTGTCGGCGGACCAATGATCACTGACGTTGTAGTCGATCATCATATTGAGCCCGCCTCATGAGCGGTCCTCGCGGGAGATTGAAAGGGCTGTCTTGTCATATGCCTCTCAGAATAAGGGGGGTGGTTGGCCGCGAGGGGAGAGCTGGGCGTCCCCTCGCAGCCGCACAAGCTCACGTCACGCCAGCGAAGGCAGCCACTGACGGAGCGGTCCAGTAGGAGCGGCATTTGGAGTACCGCGGCACGAGGGAATGATCGATCCGTGCTCGAGATCGGGCTTGCGCAGGCAGCGCCCTACAAAGAAGGGCAGCGCCCGAGCCATCGACACCCTTGAAAAGGCTGCAAGCCTCTGGCTTGTAATAGAAGCTGTATTACACTAGGGGCATGAAGTCGACCCGGACTGGGACCACCGAGAACATCTCCGTCTCCATGCCCTCCGAGCTGGTCAGTGAGCTTCGCTCAAGAACCGGGCGCCGAGGCTTGTCCGGCTACATCACCGAAGCCGTCAGGCACCAGCTCGCCATGGACGGGCTCGCCGAGATCGTCGCGGCCCATGAAGAGGAGCACGGCGCGCTCACGGAGCAGGAGATCGAAGCTGCTCGTCGCGAGCTGTTCGGAGAAGAGAACGCTGGTGAAGTCGAACGGGGCGCTGCGTGAAGGAACAGCCGGCCCGCTCGCTGGTGCTCGACTCCGAAGCGCTCTCCCTGCTCCTGCGCAACGACCGCAAGATGGCGGCTCGCATCGAGGCATCCCGACAGGCCGGGGTGCCTGTTCTCGTGTCTGCGCTGACCATCGTCGAAGCTGTGCACGGGAAGACCGATCTGGCGCGCTTGAAGTGGGTACTCTCCCGGCTGCGGGTGGAACCAGTCAGTCAAGAGGACTCCCTGACCGCAGTGGAGCTGCTTCAGGACGCAGGCGGGCTACATGGGCACAAGTACGCGATCGACGCCCTCGTCGCCGCGCTCGCGCTCCGCGTCCCGGCCCCCGTGATCGTCCTGACCTCCGACCGTGACGACTGGTCGACGCTCTGCGGGAACCGCGTGATCATCAAAGAGGTGTGAGCACCGCCCACTACTGGGTTCGCGAGTTCACTGTCACCAGTGACACGCGGAATACCCGACCGACAGCAGCACCGGAACGTCCCGCCGCCGCGCCTCCTCGAACGCCTCCGGCGTCCAGGGCCACCAGTCGACCGGGTTGTCAGCGTGTTGCAGCAGATAAGGCGAGGTCACACCAGCCAGCCGGTTCATGCGATCCAGCCTCTCACAATGCCCGCTCCCGTCGGCGAGACCGACGTGGGGTCGTGTTCGACGCGGCCGGACCTCAGGGGGGCGGTGCCGGGCGGGCACACGCAGCACGATCCGGAGGGGGCCGGCACATGACCACCCGGGGGGCGGGACCTGTACGTGGCGTCTCCGGCCGGTGGGCCGGCGCACGGGGTGGGGGCCGTCGGGCACGAGCTGTTCGGTGTGACGCCGCGGTGCGGATCTTCCTGGCCGCCCCCGAGCCCCCCTACGAGCGAACCCGGCGCCGACGCGCACGGAGGACACGGCCCGGCGCCGGGACGACGGGCAGCGCCCGCGGTGAACGGCCTCCCGGTGCGACCTCCGTCCCGCGCCGTCCCGCCCCCTCGCGCCAACGCTGCAGCCGAAGGACACTTCTAGGCAACGGAGTTGTCGCCGGAGGGGGACGGGACGTGCGGGACGGGCATCGGGTGGAGGCGGAGCGGCTGTTGGTGCGGGCCGTGGAGGAGGAAGTGCGCAGGTCGGGGGGACGGGCCGACGGGGCGGCGCTGCTGGCGCGGGCGCGGGACGGTCTTGACGGGATGGCGCTCGCGGCGGAGGAGGAGTACGAGGCGTATACGCGGGCGCTGGACGCGTCGGAGTCGGGGCTCAGCTTCGGGGAGCGGTACGCGAAGGAGGGCGCCGGAACTCCCCTGGTCGTGGCGTCCGTTGCCGCCGTCGCGGCCGCCGTCGCCGATCTGTCCCTCGGCACCGGCGCGGCTACGGCCCTCGGCACGGGCGTCGTCGTGGGGGTGGCCGGCGCCGCCACGACCGTCGTGAAGGTGGCCGGCGCTCATCTGCCCGCCGCGCATCACCGCAAGGGCGCGGCCGGGCAGCCGGGCGGGCCCGAGCAGTTGCGGCTGCAGTGGCTGACGGCGCTGGAGGTGCGCGGTATCCGGCCCTTCCTGGATCAGCAGCGGATGCTCGGCGCGGCGCAGGGCGCGCGGAAGCAGAAGAAGGGCGCCCCGTCGCTGCGCGGCGCGGACAAGAGCGCGGCGGCCAGGCGGCGTACGGTCCTTGAGCAGTCTTTCGGGCAACTCCCGGACAAGGAGGGCGTGTTCGCAGGGCGTCGGCAGGAGCTGGCGCAGATCGCCCAGTGGGCGCAGGCGGCCCGCGCGGCCACCGAGACCCGGCCGACGGTGGTCGTGCTGCACGGGCAGCCCGGTTCGGGCCGCAGCGTGCTCGCGGTGCGGGCGGCGCACGAGCTGCGCGACCACTTCCGGGGCGCTGTCGTGGTGGACCTGCGCGGCGAGGACCGCGAGACGCCCCCGCTGTCCACGCGCGACGCCCTGCTGCATCTGCTCAACCGGCTCGGCGCGCCCCGCGAGCAGTTGCTGTTCCGTGAGCACGCGTCCACGGAGCAACAGGTCAGACGGCTGGCCGAGTTGTATCACCGGCATCTGACCGGGCTGCCGGTGACGATCGTCCTGGACGACGCCTCCGACCCGGAGCAGGTGGCCGCGCTGCTGCCCGAGCGCTCCGACAGCCTCGTCCTGGTCACCTCCCGCGCCCCGCTGGCGCTGTCGGACGAACTGTCCGCCTGGGTTCACCAGTTGCCGGTCAACGCCCTGGACCCGGCCGCCTCCGAGGAGCTGCTGAACGCCTCCGCGCAGGACAGCACACAGCCCTACGACGCCGAATCCGTCGAGAAGATAGGCGAGTTGTGCGGCGGGCTGCCCCTGGCGCTGCGCTGCGCGGGTTCCGCCCTCGGCCCCCGCACCCCGCATCAACTCGCCGCGGATCTGGCGGCGTACGGCCCGGTCGAGCCGGTGGAGCGGGCGCTGTGGCTGCGCTACGCGGACCAGTCCGGGGACGCCCGCAAGCTGCTGCGCCGTCTCGCGCTGGCGGGGCGGGCCTCGCTCGGCGCCGCGGCCGCCGCCGCGCTGCTCGCCACCGACGAGGAGGCGGCCGGACGGCAGCTCGCCGCGCTCACCCGGGCGGGCCTGATCGACCATGTGCGCGGCAGCCGCTACCGGCTGCACGACCTCGTGCGCGCCTTCGCCCAGGCCCGGCTGCTCGACGAGGAGGACCCGGCCGAGCGCACGGCGGCCCAGGAGCGGCTGATCGTGAACTACGGGGAGCTGGCCGACTCGGTGCTGCGCCTGGTCGACGGCAACATGTCGACCCGCTCGGACCGCTTCGGTTCGCACGGCTTCACCTCGCTGGAGGAGGCGCTGCGCTGGCTGGACGACGAGTCCAGCTTCATCACGGCCACGCTGCGCCGCGCCGAGGGCGTGGACCAGGGTGCCGTGCTGAACCTGCTCGGCGCGCTGTGCGACTACTGCCTGCTGCGCGGCGACCTCTACCGCCTGGGCGAGATCAACGACCTCGCCCAGGCGGTCGACGAGGGTCTGCTGGTCCGCTCGGTGCAGTGGCGCACCGGCATCGCGGCCCGTCAGCTCGGCGAGCTGGACAAGGCGCGCACCACGCTGGCCTCGGTCGTGGACCTCTACCGGGAGGCCCACCACGACGCGGGCGCCGCCCGTGCCCTGTGCTCGCTCGGCATCACCCTGCACCACCAGGGCAACCTCACCGAGGCGGCGGCCCGGCTCCAGGAGGCCCTGGACCTCCAGGCGGCTCCCCAGTTGGCGACGGACCGCGCCTGGACGATGCACGCGCTCGGCGCCGTCCAGCGCGACCGCGCCCGTCTGCCCGAGGCCGTGGACCTGCTGAAGCGGTCCCTGGTGCTGCACCGCGCGGGCGGCTCCCTGCACGGCGAGGCGTGGGCCCACTACCAGCTCGGCCAGCTCGCGCTGCGTCTCGGTGACGTACCGCGCGCGGAGAGGGAGCTGCGGGCCGCCCTGGAGCGCTACGGCCGTACCCGCGACGCGCGCGGCGAGGCGTGGGCGCTGACGCAGTTGGGCCGGGTCCGGCTGTTCGACGGCGACGCCTCGGCCGCCGTGGAGGCGCTGCGCCAGGCCGCCGCCCGGCACGTGGAGAACGAGGACGCGCGCGGTGAGGCGTGGACCCTCTTCCACCTCGGGCAGGCCCTGGAGGAGACCGGCGACCTGGACCGGGCGGTACGGGAGCTGGAGCGCTCGCGCACGATGTTCTCCCGGATGCGGGACGTGTACGGCCTCGCCTGCGCCCGGCACCACTCGGCCCGGGTCACCCGGGACCAGCGCGCCGCGCAGACCGGCTCCCTGCGCAACTCCGGCTTCGCCCGTCAGTTGCTGATGGACGCCCGCGCCGACTTCCAGCGCATCGGGGTCGCCCACGGCGAGGCGTGGACCTGCCTGGAGCTGGCGGTGGTGGACGCGGGCAACGGACGTACACGGCAGGCGCTGACCCTGTGCGACGAGGCGCTGACGCTGTTCACGTCGTACGGCGACCTGCGCGGCGAGGACTGGGCGCGCTTCCTGCGCTGCACCCTGCTGCCGTACGCGGCGCCGGGCGGCGTCGAGGTGGGCACCGCGGTGGCGCAGGAGGAGCTGACCCGCCTGATCGACGCCGCGCACCCGCTGCGCGACGGAAAGCTGGCCGAGTGCGCCTCGGCCTACGCGCTGCTGCTGGAGCGCGGCGTCACCCTGGAGACGGGCTGGCAGGCGTGGTCCCTGCGCATGACGCCGGACCGCCACGCCCGGGAGGTGATGGGGGTGGCGGTGCCGGAGAAGGGCTAGGACCTGTCTGACGATTCCCGTCGTCGCCCGGAGGGCGGCCGCGCGGCAGACGAGAATGGTCAGACAGACCCCAGGGGGCGTCTTCCCTAGCCCTGCTGCGCTTCGGTCCGGGCGGCGGTGCCGCCCTGCGCGGAGTCCTGCGGGGCGGGGGCCTCCTTGAAGTCGACCTTCCGCATGTGCTTGCTCATGGACTTCATCAGGCCCCACACGGCCAGGGCCATCACCGCGAACACGATGAAACCGAGGACACCGGGGGTGACCTTGTTCTCGTCGACCTCCTTGGCGAGGGGGACGAGGTGCGTCACTGCCAGGCTCACGCTTGCGCTCATGTCAGGCATTGTCGCGGATGCCCGCGAAAAGGTCGTCCTCGGGGAGGGAGGTGTCCACGAGCGACTTCGCCAGTTCGTACTCCTCCGTCGGCCAGACCTCCCTCTGGAGCTCCATCGGGACCTTGAACCAGCCGCCGTCGGGGTCGATCTGCGTGGCGTGGGCGATCAGCGCCTTGTCCCGCGTCTCGAAGAAGTCCGCGCACGGAACATGCGTGGTCAGCGTGCGCTCGACCCGCTCGAACTCCTTCCAGCGCTTGAGCCAGTCCCCGTACGGCGACTCCAGGCCGCGGTCCAGCATCGCCTGGTGCAGCGCCTCGGTGCGGGGGCGGTTGAAGCCCTGGTTGTAGTACAGCTTCAGCGGCTGCCAGGCCGGGCCGAACTCGGCCTCGGGGTACTTCTCGGTGTCCGCCGCGCCCTCGAAGGCCACCATGGTGATCTTGTGGGTCATGATGTGGTCGGGGTGCGGGTAGCCGCCGTTCTCGTCGTAGGTGGTGATCACCTGCGGACGGAAGGCACGGATCTTGCGCACCAGCTCGCCGGCCGCCTTGTCGACGTCCTCCAGGGCGAAGCAGCCCTCCGGCAGCGGGGGCAGCGGGTCGCCCTCGGGGAGGCCGGAGTCGACGAAGCCGAGCCACTCCTGGTCGACGCCGAGGATCTCGCGGGCCTCGTCCATCTCCTTCTTGCGGACCTCGTGGATGTGCTCCTCGATGTACGCGTCGCCCTGGAGCTTGGGGTTGAGGATGGAGCCGCGCTCTCCACCGGTGCAGGTCACCACCAGCACGTCCACCCCCTCGGACACGTACTTCGCCATGGTGGCCGCGCCCTTGCTCGACTCGTCGTCGGGGTGCGCGTGGACAGCCATCAGTCGTAGCTGGTCAGTCAAGACTCGTTCCTCGTTAAGTCGGCGCCCCGCGTCACGGGGGCTGTCAACAGGTGCCGCCCGGGGGGACGACGCCCGGGGGCGGCGGTCGGTCGGCGTGCGGGCGGCTTCTATAGTGACCGAATCGGGGGGCGAATAATTCCGCGGAGAGGACGATCATGGGTACGGCGAGCGCGGGGCTCCCCCAGGGCCGCTACGGCCGCTCCTCGGACGAGCGCGCCGACCGCACGCTCAAGGTCGTCGGCGCGGTGCTCGGCGCGCTGGTGCTCGCGCTGGTCGGCTATTTCGCGTACCACTACGTCGCGCAGAACGAGATCAGCGCCCAGGTGATCACCTTCAGGTCCGAGGGCGACGCGGTCAAGGTGCATCTCGAGGTCCACAAGGATTCCGGCGTCGACGGCTACTGCACCCTGCGTTCCCAGGCGGCGGACGGCGCCGAGGTGGGCCGGGCGGACTTCCCCTTCACGGGTCCGGCCACGCGTGTGGACAAGGTGGTCACGCTGCGTACGACGGCGAAGGGCACCACGGCCGAGCTTCTGGGCTGCCACGCCCGCTGACCGGGCCCCGGCTGCCCCATCCGCTCCCCCGTCCCCTCCTTCACCCGGAATGAGTACGGGCTGAGCTGGGACGACGCGATTCTGATGGCTTATGTCCTCCCCCTTTCGCCCCTGAATTGTTAGGCTCGTGGTTTCGCCCATCCAACAGGGAACATTCTTCTGGGTAGGGCGATGCTTTGTATTCCCAGTACCGACGAGGAGCACCCTGTGACCCAGACCAGCGAGAACGTCACCTGGCTGACCCAGGAGGCGTACAACAAGCTCAAGGACGAGCTTGAGTACCTTACTGGTCCTGCGCGCACGGAGATCGCGGCCAAGATCGCAGCCGCGCGCGAGGAGGGCGACCTGCGCGAGAACGGCGGGTACCACGCGGCCAAGGAGGAACAGGGCAAGCAGGAGCTGCGCGTCCGTCAGTTGACCCAGCTCCTGGAGAACGCCCAGGTGGGCGAGGCCCCCGCCTCCGCCGACGGTACCGTCGCGCCGGGCATGGTCGTCACGATCGCCTTCGACGGCGACGAGGACGACACGCTGGAGTTCCTGCTCGCCTCGCGCGAGTACGCCAGCTCGGACATCGAGACGTACTCCCCGCAGTCCCCGCTGGGCTCCGCCGTGACCGGGCACAAGGTCGGCGAGAACGCGGAGTACGAGCTGCCGAACGGCAAGAAGGCCTCGGTGAAGATCCTCAAGGCCGAGCCGTACTCGGGCTGACCCCCTCCCCAGGACCGACCGAGCCCCCGCCGTCCCTCCGGACGCGGGGGCTTCGTCATACCCGGCTCAGCGACGGCGGGTGGGACGATCGGGTCGTACGACGCTCATGCGAACGCGTCCGGCATCCGCTCCACCACCTGGTAGCCCGCCGCCCCCAGCGCCCGGACCACCTCCGTGCAGTGCTCGGGACCCTTCGTCTCCAGGTGGAGTTCCACCTCGGCCTCGGTCAGACCCAGCCGGGGGTCGGTGCGGATGTGACTCACGTCGAGCACGTTGGCGTCGGCCTCGGACAGGACGGCGAGCAGGGTGGCGAGGGCGCCGGGGCGGTCGGTCAGACGGAGCCGGACCGCGAGGTAGCGGCCCTGCGCGGCCATGCCGTGCCGCAGCACCCGTTGCATCAGCACCGGGTCCACGTTGCCGCCGGAGAGCACCGCGACGACCGGACCCCGGAAGTCGCCGCGCCCGCCGAGCAGCGCGGCGACCGGGCTGGCCCCGGCCGGTTCCACGACCAGCTTGGCCCGCTCCAGACACAGCAGCAGCGCGGCGGAGAGCTGGTCCTCCCCGACCGTGCGCACCTCGTCCACCAGCTCGCGCACCAGCTCGAACGGCACGTGGCCCGGTGTGCCCACCTTGATGCCGTCGGCCATGGTGGCCGGGTGCGGCACGGTCACCGGGCGTCCGGCACTCAGGGAGGGCGGATAGGCCGCCGCGCCCTCCGCCTGCACGCCGATGATCCTGACGTCGGGACGCAGCGACTTCACCGCGACCGCGATCCCGGCCGCGAGGCCCCCGCCGCCCATGCCGACGACGATCGTGCCGACCTCGGGGCACTGCTCCAGGATCTCCAGGCCGACCGTGCCCTGCCCGGCGATGATGTCCGGGTGGTCGAAGGGGTGGATGAACACCGCGCCGGTCTCGGCCGCGTACTCCTGCGCGGCGGCCAGCGTCTCGTCCACGACCTGGCCGTGCAGCCGTACCTCCGCGCCGTACTCGCGGGTGGCGCTGATCTTGGGCAGCGGGGCGCCCTTCGGCATGAAGACGGTGGAGTGCACGCCGAGCAGCGAGGACGCCAGCGCGACGCCCTGGGCGTGGTTGCCCGCGCTGGCGGCGACCACTCCGGCGGCGCGCTCCTCGGGCAGGAGACCCGCGATGCGGACGTAGGCGCCGCGCAGCTTGAACGAGCCGGTGCGCTGGAGGTTCTCGCACTTGAGGTGGACCGGGGCGCCGACCTGGCGGGACAGGTGACGGCTGCCCTCCATGGCCGTCACGCGGGCCACGCCCGAGAGCATCTTCTGGGCCCCGCGCACGTCGTCGAGAGTGACGGAGCGCAAGGAGCCGGGCGTGCCGTAGCTCATGCCTCCAGTCTCGCAGTTCACACCCGCACACGGTGGCACCGCCCGGCCCCCGAAACTGGTTTCCCCAGGGCCCGTACGGGCCGGGGCCGGGCCGCGTACCCTGTCCCCCAACCCAGCCAGCCCTTCATGAAGCGAGCCTCCGGCCATGCCCACAACACCTGACATGTCGATGGACATGACGACCGTCGGTGACACCGGCCTCCTCGACACGCTCCAGCACGAGGTGGCGGTCTTCGCCCGGCGCGCCGAGCAGACCCGGCTCGGTGGTGTCGGTCAGGTCCGCAACTCCATGGACCGTGCCGCGTATCTGCTGCTCAACCGGCTCGACAACGAGGGCCCCATGGGGGTCAAGGCGCTCGCCGCGAGCATGGGGATCGACTCCTCGACGGTGACCCGGCAGGTGGCGCCGCTGGTGGAGGCGGGGCTCGTCAAGCGCACCTCGCACCCGGAGGACGGGCGCGCGGTGGTGCTCCAGCTCTCCCCGCGCGGCGCCAACCGGCTCGCCGAGGTGCGCACCTCGCGGCGGCAGTTGATGGCCGAGCTGACCCAGGACTGGACCGCGGGGGAGCGCGAGGAGTTCTGCGCGCTGCTCACGCGCTTCAACACCGCGCTCTCCGCCCGTATGACGCCTTCCACGCAGCCGCCCGCCGTCTCCTGAGGCGCGCGGCCCGAGTCCGGCGCTGTTGCCGTCCGGGCTCTTGACCCCGGGCCGTGCCGGGCATCGGATGAGACCGGGCCCATGACGGCGGGCCGGGCCGGTCTTCGTACCGGACCGGTCGGGGGGGGAGGCGCGGTGCGCGGTCGGCAGCCGGCGCGGGACGCCCGGGACAGCGAGTTCACGGAGTTCGCCAGGGGCGTGGGGCCGCGGCTGCTGCGCGCGGCGACCCTGCTCACCGCCGAACCCCCGGACGCCAACCCTCGCGCACGGCGCCTGCTGACGCGGGCGCTCGCCGATGTCTACGCCCACTGGGACCGGCCGCCCGGCGAAGATCCGTACGAGCGGGCCCGTGCGCATCTCGCGGTGCGCTTCGCGCGCGGGAGCTGGTACCGCCGCGCGCCCCTGGGGGGTGTCTCCCCGTTCTTCGCGGGCCGGCGACCACGAGGACCGGGCAGACACCCCCTCGTCCGTCCGCGGGGACCGCTGGCCGCGCTCACCCCGTGGGAGCGGGTGGTGCTGGTGCTGCGGGTGTACGAGGGGGTCGGCGAGGAGCAGACGGCGGCGCTGCTGGGGCTGCCCGCCGAGCGGGTGTACCGGATCTGCGAGCGCGCGACGGTCCGGGTGCTGCGTCCGCCGCCTCCGCCCGCCAGGCGGGCGGCGGTCCGCGGGGCGCCGTCGTGGGTGCGGCGCCCGGGGCGGCCGTCGTGAGCCGGGCCGAGCGGGCGGCAGCCGTACGACGGGTTCTGGAGCGCACGCCGGTGGTCGTGCCGCCGGGGCTGTACGCCGACGCCGCGCGGCGGGGTGCCAGGGCGCTGCGGCTCGGGCGGCTGGCACGCCGGGTGCTGGGGCTGGTGCTGTGCGCGGCGGCGGTGGCGTTCGTGGTGTGGGCGGCGCGGACGCAGCCGTGGGTGGAGCCGCCCTCGCGGACGACTCCACCCGTGCACGGCTGGTGACGGGCGCGGGTGCGTGAGAACCCTGCCCGCTGCCTGCCGGGGCGCTTACTTGCCGAGGGCCTGCTTCAGGTCCTCCAGCAGGTCGTCGGCGTTCTCGATGCCGACGGAGAGGCGCACGAGGTCGGCGGGGACCTCCAGGGCGGAGCCGGACACCGAGGCGTGCGTCATGCGGCCGGGGTGCTCGATCAGCGACTCGACGCCGCCGAGGGACTCGCCGAGGGTGAACACCCGGGTGCGGTTGCAGACCTCGACCGCCGCCTCCTCGCCGCCCTCGACGCGGAAGGAGATCATGCCGCCGAAGGCGCGCATCTGCTTGGCGGCGACCTCGTGGCCGGGGTGCTCGGGCAGACCCGGGTAGAGCACGCTGGTCACTCGCGGGTGCCGGGAGAGCATGTCGGCGATCTTCGTGGCGTTCTCGCTGTGGCGGTCCATGCGCACGGCGAGGGTCTTGGTGCCGCGCAGCACCAGCCAGGAGTCGAAGGGACCGGCGACGGCGCCCATCGAGTTCTGGTGGAAGCCGATCTCCTCGCCCAGGCCCTCGTCGGCGACGATCAGCGCACCGCCGACCACGTCCGAGTGGCCGCCCATGTACTTGGTCAGGGAGTGCACGACGACGTCCGCGCCCAGCGACAGCGGCTGCTGGAGGTAGGGCGTGGCGAAGGTGTTGTCGACGACCAGCTTGGCTCCGGCGGCGTGCGCGACCTGCGCCACGGCGGCGATGTCGGTGATGCCGAGCAGCGGGTTGGAGGGGGTCTCCACCCAGACGGCCTTGGTCTTCGGGGTGATCGCGGCGCGTACGGCGGCCGGGTCGCTGGTGTCGGCGACGGACCACTCGATGCCCCAGCGGGAGGCGACCTTGGCGAAGAGCCGGAAGGTGCCGCCGTAGGCGTCGTTCGGGATCACCACGTGGTCGCCCGGGACGAGCAGCGTGCGCAGCAGGGTGTCCTCGGCCGCGAGACCGGAGGCGAACGCGAAGGCGCGCCGCCCGCCCTCCAGCGCGGCGAGGTTCTCCTCCAGCGCCGTCCTGGTCGGGTTGGCGCTGCGGCTGTACTCGTAGCCGCCGCGCAGGCCGCCGACGCCGTCCTGCTTGTAGGTCGAGACCTGGTAGATGGGCGGGACGACCGCGCCGGTGAGGGGATCGGCGGTGTTGCCCGCGTGGATCGCCAGAGTCTCGAAGTGCTCGCTGATGTGCCTGTCGCTCATGTGCACCGAGCGTAATGCGCTCGCGGGGGTGATGCCGGACGCGAGCGTCCGTGCCCTGTTACGGGAACCTTTCCACAGGCTGTCGCGGGACGTTTTCCACAGGCTGCCCGAGGGGGGTTGGCCAAGTGTCGGGCTCGTCTGGTTCGCTTGTGGCATGGCGATTCTCTGGCTGCTGATGGCGCTGCTCATGCTGTGCTTCGTGCTGCTTCCGTTCCGGCGGCGCAGGCGGGGCATCGAGCAGGTGCACCCCGGGCACCCGGACGCCGCCGACCCGGCGCGGTACGGCTTCGTGCGCCAGGAGGAGCTGGACGTGCGGATGCCCGGTCCCGACGAGGACCTGCTGGAGGTCCTGGACCTGGTGCAGCGCACCGGTGACTACCGGGCCGCGGCCCAGTTGCTGGCGGGCACCGAGGCGGAGAGCGAGACGCGCTGGCAGCGGGTGCAGGCGTTCGCGGGCGCGGCGGCCCTGGAGCTGCAGCGGCGCCCCGGCGGGATACACGAGACGCCGGGCGGTCAGTGGCTCAGGGTGTGGCGGGCCGAGCAGCCGAAGGACGCGGGCGGCGCGGCGGTGCACGCGGAGTTCCTGGTGCAGCAGGCGTGGCGTACGTCGGTGCCGGGCACGGACGACTTCCGGATCATCATGGAGGAGGCCCGGGACGCCTGCGCGCAGGCGGCGCTGCTGGCACCCGGCGACCCGGTGCCGTACATCGTGGAGCTGTCGGTCGCGCGCGGGCTCGGCTACCAGCGCGAGGAGTTCGACCAGCTCTGGCTGAGGATCCTGGACCGCGCCCCGCACCACATGGGCGCGCATCTGGCCGCGCTGCACCACTGGTGCGAGAAGTGGCACGGCTCGCGCGAGGAGGCGTACGCCTTCGCGGAGGCGGCGGCGGCCCGCGCGCCCGAGGGTTCGCTGCTGTCCGCGCTGCCGCTCTTCGCGGTCTTCGAGCACCTGCCCGAGGTCAACCTGGTGATGGGCTTCTACCAGAGCGAGGTCGTCACCAAGGCGATGCACGGCGCGCTGCACGCGGTCGCCACCGCCCGGCCGGACGACCCGGTGCTCGCGCACGTCCGGCATCTGCTGACCTTCTTCCTGGTGCGCGCCGAGCGCTGGGCTGAGGCCATGGACCAGTTCGTGCACGTGGACGGCCATGTCGGGGCGCTGCCGTGGACCCTGTCGGCCGACCCGGCGGCGGAGTTCGCGCTGTACCGCGCGGTGGCGGTCGCGGGGTACGAGGCCAACGGCGGCAGCCCGGCGAACCTGCCGGGCTGACACCACCTCGGCGTCAACCTCGTTTGACCTGACCCGGAATCAGGATTGCCGCGCTGACCTGGGGTAAGGCATACTCCGCTTGCCCCGGTCTTTGCTCCTGCTTTGCCGTGGGCCGCTCCGAGTCCCCCCACACTCACCGGCGGCACCGTCCACCCGGCACCGCCCTGTCCGCGTATCACCGGTTTCCCGATTCACCGGGTCCTGTGGGGGGATCTCTGCCCGATGCTCGCAAGCCTGCGCGCGCTGCGTGCCCTCGTCCTGCTCCTCGGCTTCTACCTGCTGAGCCTTCTCGTGCTCGCCGCGCTGGCCGGCCTCGACATCTCCCTGCTGGAGTACGTCCACGGCTACGCCGCCTTCAAGCTCGTCGGCCTCTCGGTCCTGCTCGCCGTCCCCGTCGTACGCGGCCTGTTCATGCTGCGCACGCCCAAGGGCGAGGACCCGCCCGGCATCGAGGTCACCGAGGCCGACGAGCCCCGCCTGTGGGCGCTGGTGCGCGAGCTGGCCGCCGAGGCGGGCACCCGCGCGCCCGACCGCGTGCTGCTCACCCCCGAGGTCAACGCCTCCGTCCGCGAGGAGCCCCGCCTGCTCGGCCTGCTCCCCGGACCGCGGCGGCTGACGCTCGGGGTGCCGCTGCTGACCGGGCTGAGCGAGGCGCAGGTGCGCGCCATCCTCGGCCACGAGTACGGCCACTTCACCGGCGGCGACACCCGGCTGTCGGTGCTGGTGGTGCGCGGCCGGGTGCAGATCGGCCGGGTCGTCGGACGGTTCCACGAGAGCGCGCGCAAAAAGGCGGCGGAGGAACACGCCCGCCAGGAGAGGGCCGCGGCCAAGCGGATCGCCAAGGGCAAGCAGCCCCGCGCCATCGACACCGCGCACGCCGGGGCGACGTACCGCGCGATGGCGTGGCTCTACACCCAGTACGGCAAGCTCTATCTGCGCGCCTCGCTGTCCACGGCGCGTGCCCAGGAGTACGCGGCGGACCGTACGGCCGCCCGCGTCGCCGGGCGCGACGCGACCGCCTCGGCGCTGCGGGAGGTGGCGGTGCTGGCGAACCGCCACGAGTTCTACCTCGCCTCGTACGCCACCATCGGTCTGTCGGCGGGCTCGATGCCGCCGCGCGGCGAGTTCTTCGGCGGCTTCGGCCGGCTGCTGGCGGCCCGCGAGGAGCAACTGGCTGCGATGCGAGCCGAGTTGCCGAGCGAGGAAACGTCGCCGTACGACTCCCACCCGCCCATCGCCGAGCGGGTACGCCGGATCGAGGAGCTGCCCGCCGACGGGCGCCCGGCCGACGCGGGCGGCCCGGCGCTGGCCCTGCTGACCGACCCGGCGCGCACGCTGGCCCTGCTGGAGGACGCGGCGCTGGTGGAGTCGGCGCTGGCGCTGCCGCGCGCGGCGGACTGGCCCGCGCTGCTGGACGCGACGATGGCCGAGGGGCTGGCGTCGGGGCGGACGCCGTTGCAGCAGGCGCTCGGTGAGTACACCGGGCAGCCGCCGACGCTGGAGGCGCTGCTCAAGCTCGTCGACGACGGGCGGCTGTGGCAGGTGGCCGAGCGGATGCCGCGGTCCGAGGAGGCGTCGGCGGCGACGGGGCGGGCGTTCCGCGAGTTCGCGCGGCCCCGGCTGGTCCGGTCGCTGCGGACGATGGTGCTGGCCGAGCTGAGCGCGCGGTCGCTGCTGCGCTGGGAGTTCTCCTGGTCGCGTCCGGCGGCGGTACGGCTGCCCGCGCTGACGGTGGACCCGGAAGCGGACCCGGACGCCGTGCTGGACGCGGCGCTGTCGGCGGCGGTCGCGGACCGCCCGGACACGGCACCGCTGCGGGCGCTGCTGGAGCGGGCGGCGACACACCCGGTGTGAGACCGGGGCGCTCCTCCCCCACTTGGCAACCAGCTCTTCGCACCTGAACGGACCCCCTCCCGATGACCGTCCTGCTCTGGATCCTCGCCGTCCTGGCCACCCCCCTCGTGCTGCTCGGCGGGTGGCTGGTCTGGGTGTTCCTGAAGGAGTTCTTCTCCACGGACACCGATGCCGCGCTCGCCGAGGACGAGGCCGCCGAGGCGGCGGCGGTGGCCGAGCGGCTCGGGCTGCTGCCCGTCGAACGGCAGAACACCGACCTCGCCGCCCCGCTGCCCGCCGAATGGGCCTCCGCGCTCGCCTCGGTCGGCCGTGGCGAGTGGCGGCCCGCCGCGGAGGTGCTGCACGGCATCGGCCGGGACTGGGAGCGGCGCTCGGCGTTCATGTCCTTGCTCGGGGACAAGGCGGCCGAGGCCGACGAGTGGCTGCTGAGCTGGGAGGACGCGCGGCCCGGCGACCCCGACGCGGCGGTGGTCCGGGCGAGTTCCACGGTGACCCTGGCCTGGAAGCTGCGGGGTGCGAAGCGGGCCAGGTACACCACGAGCGAGCAGTTCGAGGGCTTCCGCCGGACGCTGGAGGGCGCCTCCGTGGACGTGGCACGCGCCGTGGCGCTGAACCCGGACGACCCGACGCCGTATGTCAAGGACATCTGGATCGCGCTCGGCCTCGGCCGCCCGAACGCCGAGATGGACACGCTGTGGGCCCAGCTCACCGAGCGCGCTCCGCACCACTACGAGGCGCACTTCTCGGCGCTCCAGTACTGGTGCGCGAAGTGGCGCGGCTCCGAGCGCCTGGCGGCGGGCTTCGCCGACAAGGCGGCGGCCGGCGCCCCGGCGGGCACTCTGCTGACGGCCCTGCCGCTGATCGCCCATCTGGAACACGACGAGTCCGACGACACGACCGCCGAGAACACCCCGGAGATGATCGCCCGCGTGGACGCCGTCCTCGCGGACGTCGCGGCAGCCGACCCGTCCCACCCGCGCCTGCCCGAGGTACGCCACCTGCTCGCGTACTTCCTCCGCCTCCAGGGCCGCGACCGGGCGGCGCTGGAGCAGTTCCGCCTGGTGGACGGGTACGTCGAGGCACTCCCCTGGCGCTACCGGGCGGACCCGGCGGCGGACTACTGCGCCTTCCGGAACGCGACGGCGAAGGCGGCGGAGGGGGTGTAGCGAGCGGAATGCGAGGGGCACCCGGCCCGTTGCACTAACCGGTGGCCCTTCCGCCATCCCCGAACCACCACAGGGAGACGAGACCCCATGCTCTTCGGCCGCACACCGCAGCTCCCCACCCCTGAGCAGGCGCTGGCGGGGCGCACCACGCCCGCCTTCGACGTCCCCGACCGCCACACCGTCCTCGGCACCCCGCTGCTCGGCCCCTACCCCGAGGGCCTGGAGATCGCCGACTTCGGTCTCGGCTGCTTCTGGGGCGCCGAGCGCAAGTTCTGGCAGCTCCCCGCGGGTGTCTACACCACGCTGGTGGGTTACGAGGGCGGCTACACCCAGAACCCGTCCTACGAAGAGGTCTGCTCCGGCCTGACCGGCCACACGGAGGCCGTCCGCGTGGTCTACGACCCCGCGGTGATCTCCTACGACCGCCTCCTGAAGACCTTCTGGGAATCCCACGACCCCACCCAGGGCTTCCGCCAGGGCAACGACGTCGGCACCCAGTACCGCTCCGCCGTCTACACCCACTCCCCCGCCCAGGCGGCCGCCGCCGAGATGTCCCGCGAGGCCTACCAGAAGGTCCTCACCGCCTCCGGCCTCGGCACGATCACCACGGAGATCCTCCCCGCCGAAGGCCGCCCGTTCTACCCCGCCGAGTCCTACCACCAGCAGTACCTCGACAAGAACCCGGCGGGCTACTGCGGCATCGGCGGCACGGGAGTCTCCTGCCCGATCGGCGTGGCCCCCGCCGAGGGCTGACCGAGCCGTTCGGGGCGAGAGGGGGGACCGTGGCCGTCGAGTTCACGTACCGCAACCTCGGGGCGCGCGACCTGTCCCGGCGGGGGCTGACCCCGCGGAGTGCGCCCGCGCACATCCTGCTGGTCGACCTGGAGGCCGACTTCGTCGTGCGGGACGGGGGGCGGGTCGTCCTGGAGGAGGGGCTGTTCCCGGTGGCGGAGCTGGCTCGGGAGCTGGTGGGGTGGCGCCGGGGAGCCGACGCAAAGCGGGGGGATTTCGCGTTCGACTCGATGTCGTACGACGAGGTCGGGGCGGTGCGGATCGTACGCGCGGACGGCGGCTGGCGGGTCGGGGGTGTGCACGACCCGCAGGTGTGGAGCGCGCCCGTGGCGTGGGACGTGCTGGACACGGCGGTGCGGGAGTTCGTGGACGGGGTGCGGGAGGACGTCGCGGCGATGGGGGTCGGCCCCGGTCTGATCCCTCTGGGGTGAGGGATCGGGCCGGGGCCGGGGGCGTCAGATCGTGGCCGTGTCGATCACGAAGCGGTAGCGGACGTCGCTGGCGAGGACGCGCTCGTACGCCTCGTTGATCTCCTCGGCGGCGATCAGCTCGATCTCCGCGCCGATGCCGTGCGCCGCGCAGAAGTCGAGCATCTCCTGGGTCTCGGCGATGCCGCCGATGCCGGAGCTGCTGAGGCTGCGGCGGTGGCCGAAGAGGGACTGGAGGGTGATCTGCACGGGCTCCTCGGGGAGACCGACGTTGACGAGGGAGCCGTCGGTGCGCAGCAGGGAGGCGTAGGCGGCGAAGTCCAGCGGCGCGGAGACCGTGTTGAGGATCAGGTCGAAGGTGCCGGCCAGCTCTTCGAAGGTCTTGGGGTCGCCGGTGGCGTAGTAGTGGTCGGCGCCCAGACGGAGGCCGTCGTCCTGCTTGCGCAGGGACTGCGAGAGGACGGTGACCTCGGCGCCCAGCGCGTGGGCGATCTTGACGGCGACGTGGCCGAGACCGCCGAGGCCCACGACCGCGACCTTCTTGCCGGGACCCGCGCCCCAGTGCCGCAGCGGCGAGTACGTGGTGATGCCCGCGCACAGCAGCGGCGCGGCCACGTCGAGGGACAGCCCGTCGGGGACGCGGACGACGAAGTCCTCGTTCACGACGATGTTCTGCGAGTAACCGCCGTAGGTGGGCTCGCCGTCCTTGCCGACCGCGTTGTACGTCCAGACGGGACCGCCGCCGGTGCAGTACTGCTCCAGGCCCGCCTCGCAGTTCTCGCACACGCGGCACGAGTCGACCATGCAGCCGACGCCGACCCGGTCGCCGACCGCGAACTTGGTCACCTCCGGGCCGACCTCCGCGACCACGCCCGCGATCTCGTGGCCGGGGACCATCGGGAAGATGCCCTCGCTCCAGCCGTCGCGGGCCTGGTGGATGTCGGAGTGGCAGATGCCGGAGAACTGGATGTCGATGAGTACGTCGTGAGCGCCGACCGGCCGTCGCTCGATGGTGGTCCGCTCCAGCGGGGCCTTGGCGGCGGGCGCGGCGTACGCGGCAACAGTGGTCATGCCGGAACTCTCCTGGTGGGGGTGGTCGTACCTGCCCGGCCGGGGTCCGGCCCGGGCACTCTTCCAGCCTGCCTCCGCTCTCCCCCGGCTGCCCAGTCCTCGCCTTTGCGTACGACCGCCGTGCCTACCACTGGCAAGGTCAGGCTCCCGGACCCACGCACACGCACGGCCACGGATACTGGCCCTATGGACGAACAGCCGGAGACCGGCGGCCCGGCCCTCGACCGGCGGGCCGAGCTGAGCGAGTTCCTGCGCAGCAGACGGGCCCGGCTGAAGCCGGACGACGTGGGCCTGTCCGGCTTCGGCAGGCAGCGCCGGGTACCAGGGCTGCGCCGCGAGGAGCTGGCCCAGCTGGCCGGGGTCTCGGTCGCGTACTACACGCGCCTGGAACAGGGCAACGGACGCAACGTCTCCGCGGAGGTCCTCGACTCCATCGCCCGCGCGCTGCGGCTGACCGACGCCGAGCACGCCCACCTGGTCCACCTGGCCCGGCCGAAGGCGCACAAGAAGCGGCCCGCGGCCCGTCAGCCGCAGGTACGGCCCGCGCTGCGCGAACTCCTGGAGACGATGGACTCGGTGCCCGCGTACGTCGTGGGCCGCCGCTCGGAGATCCTCGCCTGGAACCGGATGGCGGCTGCCCTCTTCGGCGACTGGTCCCGGCTGGCCCCCGCCGACCGCACCTGGGCGCGCCTGGTGTTCCTGCACCCGCCCTACCGCGAGCTGTTCGTGAACTGGGAGCAGAAGGCCATCGACATCGTGTGCGGGCTGCGCATGGACGCGGGCCGCTTCCCTGACGATCCCCGGCTGTCGGCGCTGGTGGGCGAACTCTCCGTGAAGAGCGAGGAGTTCCGCAGGCTCTGGGCCACACACGACGTCAAGGAACAGTGCCACGGCGTCAAGCAACTGCACCACCCCGTGGTCGGCCCGCTCGCCCTCAGCTTCGAGAGCTTCCGCGCCACCGGCGACCAGGACCTCTCCCTGGTCACCTATCACGCCGAGCCGGGCTCGCCGTCGGCCGAGTCACTGCGTCTGCTGTCGAGTTGGGGTACGGACGCGGCGCGCGCCACGCTGTAGGAAACGGGAGGGGCACCCGGAGCCGCGGCCCCGGGTGCCCCCTTTCCCAATCCGTGGAATCACTTGCCCCGATAGGCGTCGTGCACCGTGATCCGCGCTGTGTTGCCCTTCTTGTCAGCGATCTTGGCGCGGAACGAGACGGTCTTGTTCTTCGCCGGGTTCTTCACGGTGATCCGCCCGTCGTGCACGGCGACCTTGGTGAAGGTCGTGCCGTCGTACGAGACGTACACCGCGAGGGACTTGAGGTCGCGGCCCGCCGCCGCGCCCTCGACGGTGACCGGGAAGGTGACCTTCTTGCCCGCCGCGACCCGGCCGTCCAGGCCCACCGAGGCGCCGAAGCGGATCGTGGAGACGGGCAGGACGGTGACGTCGTCGGACTTCTTCTTCGAGCGGAAGGTCCAGGACGCGTCGATGCGCGAGGTGGCCCCGGCGACCTTGGCCGAGCGCTTGACCGAGGTGGTCAGCAGGTAGGCGGCGTCGCCGGACGGGACCGTGAAGAGCCCGTCGCCGTTCAGCGGGTCCGTGTTGGAGCCGACCTTGCTGCCGTTGCGGTACAGGGTGGTGCGCGCCGAGCTGACGGCCGAGCCGCCGAGGTGGCCCGCGCCGTCCGTGAAGAGGGCGAGACGGCCGTAGAGGGTGTTGCCCTCGCGGAAGATGCCGGAGACGTCGCTGACGCGCGGGGCGAAGACCGGCGTGTTGATCTTCTCGCCGTAGGTCTTGCCCGCCTTGTAGCCGCGCGGGTCACCGATGTAGCCCGCGTCGCTGAGCGGGAAGCCGTCCGCGTCCTTGCCGCCGTACTGCTCGAAGTCCAGCTCCCACTTCGCGCCGCCGGTGGCGGACAGGTGCAGGGTGCGGGTGCCGGGCAGCTTCTGCGTGACGGAGATGGAGGTGGCGCCGGAGACGTCGGGCAGCCAGCCCACCGCGCTCACGGCGCCGGTCTTGTTCGCGGCGCTCGCGCCCAGTCCGGCCTTGACGGTGGCCAGTTCGCTCGCCTTGTAGTGCTTGGTGTAGCCGGTGGCGAGGCGGGAGACCGGGCCGCCGGTGGTGGTGTCGTACTCCTCGGTCCTGCCCTTGGTCCAGTGGGTGTCCCACTGCTGGGTCAGCGTGCCGGCCGGGGCCTTCGGGCCGAGGTGCGCGACGCGCAGGCTCTTGAAGCTGTCCATGAACCAGCCGGCGCCGAAGCCGTAGTCACCGGCCTCGACGTCGTACCCGCTGTACCCGGCCTCCAGCTTGGCGCCCGTGGTGGGCACGGTGATGTCCACCGGCCGTGCGGTGCGCGCGTCGACGGTGACCGTGGCGTTCTTGGTGACGGTCAGGTGCGGCTGGGCTATCCAGTCCATGCCCTTGGCCGCGGAGATCGAGCTGTCCAGGACGTACGAGCCCTTGGGCAGCCGCACCTTCGCGGTGCCGGAGGGGTCGTACGGCGTCACCGTGCTGCCCTTGGCCTCGCCCGTCAGGGCGCTGAGGGAGACCTCGTAGTCGGGCGTCGCCCTGCCGTCACGGCCGAGGAACTTCAGCGTCACGTCGTACGACTCGACCTCGCGCTGGACGGCGGCGGCGGTGCGGACGCTCTGGCCGCCGCCCGTCGCCGTGATGTACGCGGAGTAGGCACCGTCGGTGGTGCCGCCGAGGCGGGTGTCGACGGTGAGGCCGACGGCGGCCTTGCCGTGCGCGGGGACGGTGACGTGGTCGTCGGCGAGCTTGAAGAACCCGGCCGGGGCCGCCTTGCCGGTGGGCCCGGTGGCGGTGGTGGAGAGGTCGAGGGTGACGTCCTTGTCGCCGAGGTTGCGGTAGGTCAGCTCCTTGGTCACCGGCTTGTCGTCGGTGTGCGGCCACTGCTGCTCGGGGAAGCTGACCGAGACCGGGTCCGCGATCACGGACTGCCCGATGGCCTTGTCGACCTGCACGCGGCCCGAACCCTGCTCGAACGGCGTGTAATCGCCGCCCTTCGTGGAGCCGGTGAGCGCGCCCTTCAGCTCGGCGTAGCCCCAGTCGGGGTGCTCCTGCTTGAGGATCGCGGCGGCGCCCGCGACGTGCGGGGTGGCCATGGAGGTGCCGGAGATGGTCAGGTAACCCGGCGGGTTCTCGCCCACCTCGTCGTCGATGACGCTGCCCTTGGCGGCCGCGGCGGTGATGTCGACGCCGGGCGCGGTGAGGTCGGGCTTGATGGCGCCGTCGCCGTTGCGGGGGCCGGTGGAGGAGAAGTCCGCGAGCTTGTCCTTGCCGTCCACGGCGCCGACGGTCAGCGCGGCGTCCGCGCTGCCGGGCGAGCCGACGGAGTGCGGGCCCTCGTTGCCCGCCGCGATGGCGAACAGGATGCCCTTCTCCTTGGACAGCTTGTCGACCTCGGCCTCCAGCGGGTCGGTGCCGGGGCTGTCCTCGCCGCCGAGGCTGAGGTTGACGACGTCGGCGCCCTCCTTGGCGGCCCACTCCATGCCCGCGAGGATGCCGGAGTCGTCACCGAAGCCGTCGTCGTCGAGGACCTTGCCGCTCAGGAGCCGGGCGTCGGGCGCGACGCCCTTGTACTTCCCGCCCGACTTGGCGCCGGTGCCGGCGACGATGGAGGCGACGTGGGTGCCGTGGCCGAAGTGGTCGGTGGCGTCGCGGGCGGTGGAGAAGTTCTTCGCCGCGATCACCTGGGTCTTGAGGTCCGGGTGACTGGTGTCGACGCCGGTGTCCAGCACGGCGACCTTGACGCCCTTGCCGGTGTATCCGGCGGCCCACGCGACGGGGGCGCCGATCTGCGGCACGGACTTGTCGAGTGCGGCCTTGCGTACGCCGTCGAGCCAGACATGGGCGATGCCGGAGGCGGCTCGGTCCCCGTCGGTGACCGCGTGCCACAGGGCGGCGGTGTCCCCCGCCGGGGTGCGTACGGCGTCGGCGTCGAGGGCGCCGAGGCTGTGGCGCAGGGTGCCCGCCTCGCGCACGTCGGTGCGGGCGGCGCCCGCGGAGCCCCGGTAGCCGACGATGACCTTCAGGCCGTCGCGCTGGGCCTTGCGGGTGGCGGGCCTGTTCAGCTCGGTGACGTCGAACAGCCGCTGGTCGAGGGTGCCGGAGGCGAGCAGCCGGGCCGCGTCGGCCGGGACGACCAGCGTGTGCGTGCCGGCCCTGCGGACCTGGACGGGTATGTGCTCGCGGCCCTTGGCCCGGTCGAGGCCGACGACGCGGCCCTTGGCGTCGAGGACGACGCGGTCGCCGGTGATCAGGGTGACGTGGTGGCGCCCGGTGCCGGACGTGACGCCGGGCGCGCTCTTGGCGGCCGCCGAAGCGGGCCGTACGGGGTTCGCCGACGCGGGGCTGGTCATTCCCGCTGCGAGGGCGACGGCCGCGGCGGTGGCCACGGTGGCCGCCGCCGCGTTCTTCACTTGTCTGCGCAAGACTCTCCCCCTGGAGATGAGGTGACGGACGAATCCGTGATTCATCCGTTCGGGGGATTGTTCGCACGTATGCTCCACCACCCCCGGATCACGGAGTATGCCGGGGGCGGTCAGGGGGCTCAAGAGGGCTCAGGGGGTCGAGTCGCCCTCTGTGACACGCGTGTGACAGGGAATCAAAGGCTCCGGGACGCTGCCGCCCGGGTGTGCGCTCAGGCGTCCGCGTTCTCCCGCACGGTGATCCTCCCCTTGCGGATCGTCGCCAGGCGCGGGGCCTTGCGGGCGATGGCGGAGTCGTGGGTGACCATCACGAAAGTCAGCCCCTGTTCCTTCCAGAGGCGTTCGAGGACGTCCATGATCTCGTCGCGCGTGTTCTCGTCGAGGTTGCCGGTCGGCTCGTCCGCGAGCAGCACCTTCGGCTTCTTCACCAGCGCGCGGGCGATGGCGACCCGCTGCTGCTGACCGCCGGACAGCTCCGAGGGGAGGTGCCCGAGCCGCTCACCGAGACCGACCGACTCCAGCGCCTCGGCGGCCAGTTCACGCCGCTGCCTCGCCTTGACGCCGAGCGGGACGAGGGCGGTCTCGACGTTCTCCTGTGCGGTGAGCGTCGGGATGAGGTTGAAGGACTGGAAGACGAAGCCGATGCTCTCGCTGCGCACCTTCGTCAGCCGTGCCTCGGACAGCCTGGCCAGATCGGTCCCGTCGAGAACGACCTCCCCGGAGGTGGGCCGGTCAAGGGCACCCAGCATCTGCAACAGCGTCGACTTGCCACCCCCGGTCGGCCCCTGGATGACCAGCCGGTCACCGGCCCCGATGGTGAGATCGACCCCGTCGAGGGCCGGCACGGTGTCCTTGCCGCGGGTGTAGCGCTTGGTGACGTTTCTCAGTTCGTACATGAAGGCTCCTGGGAGGGGTTCGGGGGGCGGGGCGGGTGTGGGCGGGAAGCGGGGCGCCGGACCCGGCGGCACGAGGCACCGACGGGCCGGGCGCCGAGCGGCCGTCGCGGCCGCTACTCCACGCGGCGCAGGGCGTCCGCCGGGCGGAGGCGGGAGGCTCGCCAGCCGCCGAAGGCGCCGGCGACCAGGCCGCCGGCGACCGCGAGGCCCACCGCCAGGGCGATCGTGGTGACGCTGACCGGGGCGGTGAGGGCGACCTCCAGGGTCTTCGCCGCCTGCCGGCCGCGGTCCCCGAAACCGCCGCCGCCGAACCCGCCACCCCCGCCGAACCCGCCGCCCGTACTGCCGAGCTGGGCCTGGAGGGTGGGGCTGATCGCGGTGACCGCGTAGGCGCTGGCCAGGCCGAGCGCGATGCCGAGGGCGCCGCCGACCAGACCGTTGACCATGGCCTCACCGGCGACCTGGCGCACCACCCGGCCCGACTTCCAGCCGAGCGCCTTCAGCGTGCCGAACTCGCGCACCCGGCGGGAGACGGCGGCCGAGGTGAGCAGCCCGGCGACCAGGAACGCGGCGATCAGCACGGCGATGGAGAGCCAGCGGCCGACCTTGGTCGCGAGCGAGGAGGCGGTGGACAACGAGCCGGAGACGGTCTTGGCGAGGTCGGCGGAGGTGGTGACCGTCGTACCGGAGACGTTCTTCTGGATGGCGCTCTTGACGGCCGCGATCCGCTGGGAGTCGGTCGCCCGGACGTACACCGTGGTGACCTTGTTCTTCTCGTCCGCGAGGCTCTGGGCCCGCTTGAGCGGGATGTAGAGATCGGCCGCCGCGTCGCCGCTGTCGGCGGTGGCGATGCCGATCACTTTGAAGCTGGTGCCCTTGACGGTGACGGTCGAACCGACCTTGTACTTCTTCTGCTTGGCGTAGGCGGAGTCGACGACGGCCACCTTGGCGTCGGTCTCGGACGCCTTGAACGTACGGCCGCCGGTCAGCTTGGAGGAGGACAGCGGACCGAGGGCGGTCCGGGTGACGTCGGTGCCGAAGATGGTGTACTGGTTGATGTCGAAGTTCGCTCCACCGCCCCGGACTTCGCCCTGCGGCTGGCCGTAGCCGCGCGAACGGCCGCCGCCGGCGCCGCCGTTCTGCTGGAACTGCCCCCGGGTGAACTGCCCGTTCACCTTGAACACGTTGAGGCTGAGGCCCCCGGTGGCCGCCGAAACCCCCTTCTGCGCCGCGACCTTGGAGACGGTCGAGGAGGAGAGGGTGGTGAAGCCCTGGACCATGACGCGGTCGCTGCTCTGCTTGGAGTCGTCGTCGCTGCCACGCGCGTCGAACTTGAAGCGGGGACGCCCCGCGCCGCTGGAGCCCGGCGTCGACGCCTTGGTGACGGTCATGTCCGTGCCCAGGCCGTAGAGCGACTGGAGCACCTTGTCCTGGGCGCTGCTCATGCCGCTGGAGACGGAGTTGACCACGATGACCAGGGCTATGCCCAGGGCGAGACCGGAGGCGACGACGAGGGCCGCCTTTCTACGGCGGCGCAGTTCGCGCCTCAGGTAGGTGAAGAACATGGCGGCACGGTAGGAAGGCCGCCTGATGGCTTGCTGAGGCCGTCATAAGAGCGGGATGAGAAGCGCCGGGAAACGCCGATGCCGCCCTCGGGGAGGGCGGCATCGGTGCGCTCGGGGGGGGCGGGTGGCGGTGGGGTCAGACCGCCGAACCGGCCTTCCACTGCGCCCAGTCCATGTTCCAGCCGTTGAGGCCGTTGTCCGGGGCCACCGTCTTGTCACCGGTGTTCTTCAGGACCACGACGTCACCGACCAGGGAGTGGTTGAACATCCAGGCGGCCGGGGTGTTCGGGTCGCCCGCGCCCTTGGTGTCGGACAGACCGACACAGCCGTGGCTGGTGTTCACGCTGCCGAAGATGGACTTCGCGCCCCAGTAGTTGCCGTGCAGGAAGGTGCCGGAGCTGGTGAGACGGATGGCGTGCGGCACGTCCTTGATGTCGTACTCGCCCTTGCCGTCGTCGTCCGTGAAGCCGACCGTCGCGCCGTTCATGCGGGTCTGCTGGAACTTCTCGGACATGACCATGATGCCGGCGTAGGTCTTGTTCTCGGGCGAACCGGCGGAGATCGGGATCTGCTTGATCACCTTGCCGTCGTGCGTGACCTTCATCTGCTTGGTCGCCGCGTCGATGTACGAGACCTGGTTGCGGCCGACGTGGAAGGTGACCGTCTTCTGCTGGACGCCGTAGACGCCGTTGGCGCCCTCGACACCGTCGAGCGCCAGCTTCAGCGTGACGGTGGAGTTCTCCTTCCAGTACGTCTCCGGACGGAAGTCGATGCGGTTGGCGTTGAACCAGTGACCGACGACCTCCTGACCGCTGCTGGAGGTGACCGTGATCCCCTTCTGCACGGCGGCCTTGTTGGTGATCGCCTTGTCGAAGTTGATCGACACGGGCATACCCACCCCGACGGTGCTGCCGTTGTCCGGGGTGAAGTTGCCTATGAAGCTGTTGGCCGGCGCGACCGTGGTGAAGGACGCGTTCTCGTGGGCGACACGGCCCTTGGAGTCCTTCGCCTCGGCCGAGACCTTGTAGGTGGTCGAGCGCTCGAGCTGGGCGCTCGGCTTCCAGCTCAGCTTGTCGGCGGAGAGGGCACCCGCGACGTCGTGACCGTCCGACGTGGTCATGTGCACATCGGTGAGCTTGCCCTTGGCGACCTTGACGGCCGCCGAGTTGTTGATGGAGGCGTTGTTCGAGCCGTCCTTCGGCGTGATCGTGATCTGCGCCTCGGACGACTTCGCCGCCGCGGCCTCGTCGGCCTTGGCCGCCGAGTTGTCGCCGCCGTCCGCCGCGCTGGCGTCACCGCCGCCGGAACAGCCCGTCAGTACGAGCACACCACCGAGCAGTGCGGACGCGACCGTGAGGCCCTTGCGCCGCTTACTGTCCGTCATCACACGCTTCTCCATCGTCGCCGAATCCGAAAACCCCGAGAGTCCCCGCTGGAAGATTTCAACGTCACGGCCACGCCGTCCCGTTCCCCGTTCCGGGGAGGTGTGGGACACGCCACGCCCCTGCGAAGGAGGCGGGATCGGCCGTGCTCTCCTGTACAGACGAGAGAACCCGGACGGTGGTTGCCGTCCGGGTTCACGGATGCCCCAGGACGCTCAGCCGATGCCGTCTTCCTCGTCGTCGTCCGACCCATCATCCTCGTCCAGGTCCCACTCCGGCGAATCCGGGTCGTAGTCGATCTGCTCGCTGGACCAGGAGGCTTGCTGGAGCTCGACCCCGGCCACCCCGTTGACCAGGCTGAACGGATCGACGAGATACGCCAGCGCCTCTTCGGTGTCTTCCGTCACAGCGGACTCGACGTGCGCCCGCTCGTCCTCCGGGACCTCCGGATCGCCGGCCAGGCGGTTCACCGCGGCCTGCGTCAGCTCGTCCTCGTCGGTCACCTCCAGGATCAGCTCCACCTGAAGTCGTACAAAACGTGATGTCTTTTCAGCGTCCATGACGTGAGCCTAGGGCCGAAACCTGTCGTGACTTTCCTGTGACCCGCGATTTTCACTAACATCGCTCCACACGGCCAATTCGCCAGTGCCGCAAGGGGGATCGATATTCCGTGTCATCCGCTCGCCGTCCGCTGCTGACCGCCACCGCCGCGGGCACGCTGCTGTGCGCTCTGTGGTTCGTCCCGTCCGCGAACGCGTCCCAGGACGGCCTCCCGAGAGACGTGGTGGAGCAGTCGGCCGTCGCCGACTCCTCGACGCGGATCACCCAGCAGACCGCCACGGTGTCCGGTGACACCGGGCGGCAGGTGACGGAGGAGACCGAACTCGCCGACACCGGCAGCTTCGACACCACGCCGTACGTCGTCACCGGCACACTGCTGCTCGCGGTGGGCGCCGGATTCGTCGTGTATTCGGTACGCCGGGAACGGCTCGGTTTCTGAGACTTCCGAGGTTTCGGGGCTTCTGGGATTCTCGGGGTTTCTGGGGCTTCTGAGGCTTTCGGGGTTTCTTTTCCCGTGACTTCCCGGAGTCTCCCGCGGCTTCCCGCTACTTCCCGCGGCTTCCCGGAGGGGAATTCCGGCGCCGTGCTTTCCGCCCCGCGGAAATGCCCGCGCCGCCCTCAGCCGTGTGCCGACTGCGCGTGCCGGGGCAGCAGCCCCACCAGCAGCAGCGTGCCGAGATTCAGCGCGGCGGCGATGCCGAAGACCAGCTCGGCCGCGCCCAGGTACGACGACACCGACCCGCTGCCCGCCCGCGCGAGGAACACCGTGCCGAGGGCGGCGACGCCGATCGCGCCCGCGAATTGCTGCACGGCGTTGAGCAGGCCCGCGCCGGTGCCGACCTCCTCGGGAGTGGCGTCGCCGATGATGAAGTCCACCAGCGGGACGAACACCAGCCCCGAGCCGAAGCCGGTGACCAGCAGCGCGGGCGCGAGCGTCCAGCCGGTGACGTCGGCGCCCCGGTGGGCGACGGTCCACCACAGGGCCAGCAGCCCCACCACGGCGAGGGACAGCCCGAGGCGCAGGCTCGCGCGGCCCAGCTTCTCGGCCAGTACGGCGCCCGCGAGCAGCACGGCGACGGCGGTGCCGAGCGCCCACGGGATCAGCGCGAGGCCGGTGCGCAGCGGGCTCCAGCCCAGGCCCTGCTGGAGCAGCAGGTTGACGACGAGCACGAAAGCGCTGAGCGAGGCGTAGAACCCGGCCACGACCGCGAGTCCGACGACGAAGCTGCGCTTGCGGAACAGCGACGGCGTGATGACCGGGTGGTCGGTGCGCCGCTGGGAGACGACGAACAGGGCGAGCAGGACGACCGAGCCCGCCGGCATGACGTAGGTCCAGGCGGGCCAGCCGAGGTCGCGGCCCTGGATGAGCGGCACGACCAGCAGGGCGGAGGCGGCCGTGAGCAGCCCGACGCCGGTGAGGTCGAGCCGGGCGGTGCGGTCCTCGCCGCCGTGGCGGGGCAGGACGCGGTGACCGAGGGCGAGGGCGGCGAGACCGAAGGGCACGTTGATCAGAAAGATCGAGCGCCACTGGCTGCCGAACAGGTCCAGACGCAGCAGCCAGCCCGCCAGGATGGGCCCGCCCACCATGGTCAGCCCCATCAGCGGGCCGACCGGGGCGAGCGCCCGGCGCAGATGCTTCGGCGGGAACACCACCTTCACCAGGGCGAGCCCCTGCGGGATCATGACCGACCCGAACAGGCCCTGGAGGGTGCGGGCGACGATCAGGAAGACCGCGTCGGGCGCGAGACCGCAGGCCAGCGAGGCCAGGGTGAAGCCGGTCATGCCGAGCAGGAACAGCCGTCGCCGGCCGAGAAGGTCCCCGAGCCGCCCCGAGGTGACGAGGCCGAGCGCGAAGGCGGCGGTGTAGGCGCTCAGCACCCACTGGACGGTGACCTGACCGGCGCCGAGGTCGGCGCGGATGGCGGGTCCGGCGAGGTTGGCGACGCTGGAGTCGATCAGATCCATGACGTCGGCCAGGACCACGACGACCAGAACGAGCCACGCGGTGCGCAGCGGCAGCGTGGTGGCGGGAGGCGCTTCGGAGGCGCGCTGATTGATGGACACGAACGGTGTTCTACTGCGGAACGGTGTTCGTAGCAAAGCGAACACCGTTCAAAGTGATGCAGAACACTGTTCGCCCCTTCGCTAGACTGCCCCCCATGTCACCGACTCCGCAGCAGCGGCGCGCAGCACGGCACGGCGCCGGTTCGAGCACCTCCGCGACGCGGCGCGGACCGTCCGGCGGGCGCAAGAAGCCGATCACGGTCGACGCCATCCTCGACGCCGCGTTCGGCATCGTGGAGCGGGAGGGCTACGCGGCCCTGACCATGCGGCGCGTGGCCACCGCGCTGGAGACGGGACCGTCCTCGCTCTACGCCCACGTGGTCAACAAGGAGGACCTGGACGAGCTGCTCATCGGGAAGCTGTGCGCGGAGATCGAGCTGCCCGAGCCGGACCCCGCCCACTGGCGGCGGCAGATCACCGACGTCTGCGCCCGGCTGCGCGACCAGTATCTGCGCTACCCGGGCATCTCCCAGGCGGCCTTCGCCGCCGCCCCGTCCAACCTGGACACCCTGCGCGTCGGGGAGGGAATGCTCGCCATCCTGCTCGCCGGGGGCGTCGCACCCCAGGCCGCCGCCTGGGCCATCGACTCGCTGATGCTCTACGTCAACGCCTACAGCCTCGAAGTCTCCCTGGCGAACAGCCGGCTCGACCGCGCCGGGGACACGAGCGGCGGCGGCTGGGTGGTCGGCCGCGACGAACTGCTGCGCCGCTTCGCCGCGTTGCCCGACACCTTCCCGCAGACCAAGCGCTACGCGGGTGAGTTGACCGCCGGAACCGTCCACGACCGCTTCGACTTCACCATCGCTCTGATGCTCGACGGTCTGGGCTCCGGATCGGTGAATATGACATAACGTCTGTTTGACGATCCTTTGACCGAGCGCGCATAGTCCGCCCCATGAGGAGATCATCGGGCGTCCGCCTGTGCGCCACCGCCGCCGTGAGCACACTGTCCGTCGCCCTCGTCACGGGCTGCTCCGGATCGGGCTCGGGATCGGGCTCCGGCACGCGCGGCCGGGCGCTGAACGCCGCCGCGCTGGACCGGCTGGTCATCGCCGAGGGCGAACTGCCCGGTTACGAGATCCGGCCCACCGACCCCGGCACCACCGCCGGTGATCCGCCCCGCTCCGCCGAGGCCGCGTGCCGCCCCCTGCTCCCGCTCCTCGCCGGCAGCGCACCGGGCGCCCCGGCCGCCCAGGTCAGCCGCACGGCGGCGGAGAGGAGCGGCCCCCAGACCCATGCGTCGGCCCTGGACGGCCTGTCCGAGGAGGAGATGAAGGACGCCGTGCGCCGGAGCATGGACCGCGACGTCACCGTGATCACCCTCGCCTCCTACGGCGGCAACGGCGCCCACCGCGCGCTGCGTTCGGTCTCCGGCGCGGTACGAGCCTGCGCCGACGGCTTCGGCGGCACCGGGCCCGGCGTCCGGACGTTCACCGCCTTCACGCGCGAGCACGCCTCGGACGCGGGCGAGGAGTCGGTGGCGTTCGCGGCGGAGGGCGGCGGCTCGGCGGGGAGTTCGTCGGGCGAGGGCGCGGCGGGCGGCGGCTCGGTCCACTTCCAGGTGGTGCGCCACGGCACCACTCTCGCGACGTACATGACGGTGAACGTCGGCGCGATGATGGCGCGTCGGACGTACGCCGTCCCGGCCCGGGTGATCGGCGCGCAGTCGGCCAAGCTGCGCTGACGGACGGGGGCGCCGCCCGGCCGGACGGCGCCCCCGTTTTCCCACCGCCTTACCGCAGCGGCCCGGTGACCGTCTCGGCGGCCGCGACGACCCCGCCCGCGCGGACGAACTCCGCGGCGGCCGCCAGGTCGGGCGCGAGGAAGCGGTCCGGACCCGGACCCTGCACCCCGGCGGCACGTGCCGCGTCGATGACGGCTCGCGAGGCGGGCGCCGGCTCAAGCCCCTCGCGCAGCTCGACGGCGCGCGTGGCGGCGTACAGCTCCACGGCGACGATCCGCGTCAGGTTGTCCACGGCGGTGCGCAGCTTGCGCGCGGCCGACCAGCCCATGGAGACGTGGTCCTCCTGCATCGCGGAGGACGGGATGGAGTCGGCGGAGGCGGGTACGGCCAGCCGCTTCATCTCGCTGACCAGCGCGGCCTGCGTGTACTGGGCGATCATCAGCCCGGAGTCCACGCCCGCGTCGTCCGCCAGGAAGGGCGGCAGACCGTGGCTGCGGTTCTTGTCGAGCAGCCGGTCGGTACGGCGCTCGGCGATGGAGCCGAGGTCGGCGGCGGCGATGGCGAGGAAGTCGAGCACGTAGGCGACCGGGGCGCCGTGGAAGTTGCCGTTGGACTCCACCCGCCCGTCGGGCAGCACCACCGGGTTGTCGACAGCGGCAGCCAGCTCGCGCTCCGCCACCAGGCGGGCGTGCGCCATGGTGTCGCGGCCGGCTCCGGCGACCTGCGGGGCACAGCGCACCGAGTAGGCGTCCTGGACGCGGGGCGCGTCGTCCTGGTGGTGCCCGGTGAGCTGGGAGCCCTTGAGGACGGCGAGCATGTTGGCGGCGGAGTCGGCCTGGCCCGGGTGCGGGCGGATGGCATGCAGCTCGGGGGCGAGCACCTTGTCCGTGCCGAGCAGTGCCTCCAGGCTGAGGGCGGCGGTGACGTCGGCGGACTTGTAGAGCGTGTCGAGGTCCGCGAGCGCCATGACCAACATGCCGAGCATCCCGTCGGTGCCGTTGAGGAGGGCGAGCCCCTCCTTCTCGCGCAGCTCGACGGGCTGGATGCCGTGCTCCCGCAGCAGCTCACCGGCGGGACGGACCTCGCCGTCGGCGTCCTCCGCGTCACCCTCACCCATCAGGGTCAGCGCACAGTGGGACAGCGGGGCGAGGTCACCGGAGCATCCGAGCGAGCCGTACTCGTGCACGACCGGGGTGATGTGGGCGTTCAGCACGTCCGCCATGGTCTGCGCGACCTCGGGGCGGACGCCGGTGTGCCCGGAGCAGACGGTCTTCAGCCGCAGGAACATCAGCGCCCGCACGACCTCGCGCTCGACCCGCGGGCCCATGCCGGCGGCGTGCGAGCGGACGATGTTGCGCTGGAGCTGGGCGCGCAGCTCGGGGCTGATGTGCCGGGTCGCCAGGGCGCCGAAGCCGGTGGAGACGCCGTAGACCGGGTCGGGCTTCGCGGCGAGCGCGTCCACGATCTCGCGGGCGGCCGCGAGGGCCGCCACCGCCTCGGCCGACAGCTCGACGCGGGCGCCGCCGCGCGCCACGGCGAGCACGTCGGACGCGGTCACGCCGGAGGTCCCCACCACCACAGTGTGCATATCCATATTCAGGAGCGTACGCATTGAATTCCGCGCTGTCACCAGTGGATTGCGGTCTCACCCCTTACTTCTCCTGTGCTCCCGCTCACGGCGGCGAGTCCGGCCGCTCACGGCTGCGAGTCCGGCCGCTCACGACGACGGGCTCCGCCGCTCACGGCAGCCGGCCCCGGAAGCGACGGCGCTCGGGCCGGGCGGGCGACGCCTCGTCGGCCAGCCGGACCACCGGGTCGTCCGGACCCTCCCGCCCCGCCACCACCGGCCGGTCCGCCCGCTCCGCCTTGGCCCGGTACTGCGCCGCGTCCGCCAGCCGGAACAGCCGCCGCGCGTCGCGCACCGGCCCGATCGGGTCCTCCGTCGAGGCCACCCCGCACGCCACACCCTCGCCCAGTTCCAGCTCCCCGGCCCTGCGGCACAGCTCGTCGGCCGCCTTCACCACGTCGTCGGCGGGCGCCCCCACAGCGAGCAGGCAGAACTCGTCCCCGCCGAGCCGCGCCGCGAGCGCCCCGGGCACCATCGCCCCGCACAGCGACAGCACCGACCCGAACCGCTCCAGCAACCGGTCCCCGACGGCGTGCCCGTGCGTGTCGTTGACCCGCTTGAGCCCGTTCAGATCGCAGACCACGAGACTGACGGGCACGCCCTCCGCACGGTGCCGCTCGATGGCCTCCTCCAGGCGTACGTCCACGGCCCGCCGGTTGGCGAGACCGGTCAGCGCGTCGGTGAACGCGAGCCGGTTCGCCTCCTCAAGCCGCTCGGTCTGCGCGATGCCCGCCGCCACGACCGCAGCCAGCACGGTCGCGAAGTCGGCGTCCCCCCGGTCGAACACCGGAGCGTCGGCCGCCCGCGCCACATACAGCTCGCCCCACGCCCGGCCGTGCAGCACGACCGGCGCGACGACACAGCAGCCCCGGCCCCGGCGGCGCAGGGCGGCGACCCGCTGGTGGAAGTAGCCCGGGGTGCCCGCCGCGGGCCCCCGCGCGGTCTCGACCCAGGCGTTCGGCTCCCCGCCCCCGGCCCACCGCTCGTGCAGGAACTCGGTGATCTCCGGAAACTGGTGCACCGGATACGCCTCCGCCTCCGGAAACTCCTCCTCGTCCGCCGCCCGCTCCCCCACGTTCACCAGCACCCGCAGCCGACCCAGCTCACGCTCCCACACCGACAGCGCGGCAAAACTCCCGTCCAGCGCCCGGCACGCCCCCAGCGCCGCTGCCCGCCACGACTCCGGCCCGGTCCGCGCCGCCGCCATCCCCTGAGCCAGCGCCACCACCGCGGCCAGCCGCTTGTCCTCACCCATTACTCCAGGTTAGGCATCAATTGCGCCGTGGGTGCCTCCGGCACCGCGATCAGGTGGATTGTGCGGAACGAGCTGCCCTGTAAAGCACGAGGAAAGGGCAGGCTTTCCGCCTGGAGGGGCGCGGGGAGCCTCGCGGCCGGCCCTCACGGCACGTGAAGCCGACGCGGCACCGCAGCCACCCGGGGGCGCGGACAACCGCGCGACAAGCCACGACGGCGCCGCACCGGCTCACCGCCCCCGGCGCCGCACGGCAACCCTCACTCGCCGGGCCACGCGGGCTCCCGCTTCTCGTTGAACGCCGCCACCCCCTCCGCCCGATCCCCCGAGAACGCCGTGGTCCGCCAAGCCGCGTCCTCGACCTCCAACCCCGCCCGAAGCTCCAGCCCCACCCCCAACCGCAACGCCCTCTTCGCAGCCCGCAGCCCCACCGGCGAGTTCCCCGCGATCCGCGCGGCCAGCGCCAACGCCTCCTCGCGGTCCCGCCCCGCCTCCACCACCTGGTCCACCAGCCCCAGCCGCCCCGCCTCGTCCGCCTCCACGCGCCGCGCAGTGAAGATCAGCTCGGCCGCACGCGCCGCGCCGACCCGCCGGGGCAGCAACTGCGTACCGCCGCCGCCCGGGATCACGCCCACCGACACCTCCGGCAGCCCCACCACCGCCGTACCGTCGGCGACGATCAGGTCGCAGGCGAGCGCCAGCTCGAAGCCGCCGCCGAGGGCGAAGCCGTGCACCGCCGCGACGGTCGGCATGGGCAGCTCGAGGACCCCGGTGTAGGCGGCGCGCGCCACCGGCCGCTGGCGCATCAGGTCAGCGTCGGTGAGGGAGTTCCGCTCCTTGAGGTCCGCCCCGACGCAGAACGCCCGTTCGTGCGAGGAGGTCAGCACGACCACCCGCGCGTCCCGGTCGGCGGCCAGCGCCGCGCACGCCGCCGTGAGCGAACGGGCCATCTCCGTGGAGACCGCGTTCATGGCCTTGGGCCGGTCCAGCACCAGCTCCGCCACATGCCCGTGCCGCCGCACCAGCACGAACTCCCCGAACCGCTCCTCGCTCATGACACCCTCCGGTTAACGCGGGTTAACTGAATCCGCCTCGATCATCGCAGCCCCGCCGGGCCCAGGGGAAGGCCGGCCGACCCTGACGTCGCCCTGACTCGACCCTGAGGCCGCCCTACACCCGTTCGAGTGACATCCCGTTCGACTCCTCCCACACCGCCCACAGCAGCGCATAACGTGCGCGGCGGGGAGGGATGACATGACGCCGAGCGATTCGAATGCGAAGACACCGGGCACGAAGACACCGGGGACACGGCGCGACGGCCGGTCCGGCACGCCGTCGAACGCCCCCACCCCCACCAGGCCGATCGCGATCACCCTGGCCGATCTGCCGGAGTCGACGCAGGACGCGGCCGTACCCCCGCCGCACCGGGGCCGGCACCGCCGTCCCCGCCCCCGCAAGGTGCTCCTCGCCGCCGGTGGCCTCGCACTCGCCGCAGGAGTCCTCAGCCTCGTCCGCGTCGCCCCGGAGTCCGGGCTCGCCGGACCCGCCACCGCCGAGGCCGAGCCGCAGCACGGGTGGGGCGCGCAGCGCACCACCGACTCCCCCGGCGCGTCCGCGACACTCGCCGCCGCGCCCACGGCACTGCCGTCGACCGCCGCGGCCCTGGGCGGTACGCGCCCCGCGCCGACCAGTACGGGCGCCGCCGGGCACGAGAAGTCGTCCGCGCCGAGGAACGCTGCAGAAACGGTCGGCCAGGGCACCTCGGCGGCGCACACCTCGCCCCGCACGGACACCGGCACCGGCACCGGCACTCGGCCGAACGGCGCCCCGCACACCACCGACCCCGGACCCGCCCCCGTGCCCCGGCCCGCCACGACGGCCCCCGCCCCGGCGCCGTCCCGCACCGCCGCCCCCGCGCCGGAACCGGCCCACAGCACGGCCCCGCCGCAGCAGAGCGGGGTGTGCCTGCTCGGGCTGTGCCTGCGACTGGGCGGCTCGTGAGGGGTCGTACCCTCCGCACGACCGGTCAGGACGGGCGGCTGCACAGGGGACAGGCGGGTCCCGTAAGCACACGCGAGGACAGGCGAGTCGGTCAGGAAGGCCGGCGCGAGAGCAGCCAGGGCTCGATCACACCGAGGCCACGCACCGGCCGCTGCCACATGGGCTGGAGCGCGAAGCGGTAGGGAGGCGGCTCCTTGCCCTCCTTCTCGGCGGCGGCCACGGCTTCGGCGGCCTCCGCCTCCGAAGCGGGCGCGACGCCGGTCCGGATCAGTTCCTCGGCGAAGGCGCTGTCCACCAGTACGGCGTCGCGCGGCGCTATCGAGGTCAGCCGGGAGGCGAGGTTCACGGTCGTACCGAACACGTCGCCCATCCGGGTGGTCACCGTGCCGAACGCCATGCCGACGCGCAGCTCGGGCATCGTCTCGTCGTTGGCCAGCGTCTCCACCAGGCGCAGCGCGATGTCGGCGGCGAGGGCGGCGTCGTCCGCGACGTACAGCACCTCGTCGCCGAGGGTCTTGATCAGCCGTCCGCCCCGCGCTGCCACCAGGTCGGCGGCGGTCGTCTCGAACGCCTCGACCAGCTCGCCCAGCTCCTCCTCCTCCATCCGCCGGGTCAGGCGGGTGAAGCCGACGAGGTCCGCGAAGGCGACGGCGAGACGGCGGTCGACCATCTCGGCGTCGTCCACCGTCTGCATGACGCGGCCCGCCGACGCGGCGAGCTGGCGCCGCCAGACGTAGACCAGGAACTCCTCCAGCTCGGGCAGGAGCAGCTCGATGATCGGGTACGTCACCTCGGTCCGGGTCATGCCCGGCTCCGGAGGCTCGGTCAGACCCTCCAGGAAGGAGTCGATCTGCCATTCGGCCAGACGGGCGGTGGTCTGCCCGGTGGACCGGGCGACCTGTACGGCCATCGCCTCGCTGAGCAGGCCCGCCTCGACAAGACCGGCGAGCCGTCGCAGGGCGAGTACGTCGGCCTCGGTGAGCGCCTTCGCCTGGCCTATGTCCGCGAAGCCCATGGCCCGCCAGAAACGGGACGCCAGCTCCATGGAGACACCGGCGCTCCGGGCGGCCTGGAAGGGGGTGTAACGGCGCTCGGCGCCGAGGATCAGCTGTTCGAGGCGGAGAGCGAGCGGGTCGTCGCCGGGGTCGGGGGCATCGGGGTCCACCCGGCCCTCCGCGCCCGCGCCGGAGCCCGTGTCGTCGACGCTCACGCCTGCTGCCCTTCCGATCTGCCGCGGTCAGGTCCGACCGGCCTCAACTCTACGGCAGGTGTGCGCCAGCTCACTCCGCTGGGACCGGCCGACCGGACGAACGCGCCCCGCCACTGAAGCACCCGGGTCGCACGGGGCGCGGGCTGCCTCCGGCGGCGAAGCCGTCGCACACCGCCCGGCGCTTCCCCGGCGCCACGCGCCCCCTGCCACGACCCGACCGCCCCCACGGAGGACACCCCGCGCCCCCGCCGGGGCGCCGCAGAGCTGTCGCGCACCCGGCGCGCGGGCCACCCGGGCGCGCCGGGTGCGCGGCAGCGGTCCGCGGCCACCGGCTCTTCCCTCGCGGGGCACCCTCCGAGCCGGACCGACGCCCCAGCCGAGGTCCACCCGGCTTGGCCCGACCCCCTCGCCGGGGACCGCCCGAGTCGATCCGGCTCCGCTGCCGAGGGCCCCTGCGCGCCACCGCGCCTTCGCCCGGACCTACTCCGGCCGCAGATGCACGATGTCCCCCGCCCCCACGGCCTCCCGCTCGCCGCCCGCCGTCGTGATGACCAGTCGCCCGTCGCCGTCGATGGCCGTGGCCTCGCCGCGCAGGACCCGGTCGCCCGGAAGCTCCGCGCGGACCTGGCGGCCGAGGGTGGCGCAGCCTGCCGCGTAGGTCTCCTGGAGACCGCTCGCGGCGGGGTCGCCGGAGGCAGCGCGCCAGCGGCCGTACCACTCCTCGAGGGAACGGAGCACCGCACGGAGCAGCGGGTCGCGGTCGGTGTTCGCGGCGCCGGCCAGCAGGAGGGAGCCGGCCTGGGGGACGGGCAGCTCGTCGGCGCTCAGACTGACGTTGAGGCCGACGCCGATGACCACGCCGTCCGCACCGGCGCGCTCGGCGAGGATGCCGCCGGCCTTGCGCTCCTCGCCGCCGACGGTGACGAGGAGGTCGTTGGGCCACTTCAGGGCGGTGTCGACGCCCGCCGTACGGGACAGCGCGGTGGCCACCGCGACGCCGGTCAGCAGCGGCAGCCAGCCCCACCGTTCCATCGGCACCTCGGCGGGTCGCAGCAGGACGGAGAAGAACAGCCCCGAGCGCGGCGGAGCCGTCCACCGCCGGTCGAGCCGTCCCCGCGCCGCCGTCTGCGCCTCGGCGACCAGCACCGCCCCCTCGTCGACCTCCCCCGCGTTCGCCCGCGCGACCAGGTCGGAGTTGGTCGACCCCGTACTCGGCACCACGTCGACCCGCGACCACAGACCCCCCTCCCGCACCAGCCCCCGCCGCAACGCGACGGAATTCAGGGGCGGCCGGTCCAGATCGGACCAACGGCTGTTCTCTGCTGCATCGCGGGGCGTCATCGGGGTTCCTTCGTGGGCACCCCGGCCTTCGGGCCGGGAGAGATCGAAAGTCCGCCCGCTGCCGACCGTCCTCGCGGCTCACTCGGAAGCCACTGTGATCCGAGACATGGCGCGGCTGGTGAAGCGGGCGTTCACGTACCGTTTCTACCCCACGGAGGAGCAGGCGGCGGAGCTGTCCCGCACGTTCGGCTGCGTACGTCTCGTCTACAGCCGCGCCCTGGAGGAACGCTCGCGGGCCTGGCACGACGAGCGGCGCCGGATCTCCTACGCGCAGTCCTCGGCCGCGCTGACCAGGTGGAAGAAGACGGAGGAACTCGCCTTCCTCGCGGAGGTCTCCTCGGTACCCCTTCAGCAGACACTGCGGCACCTTCAGACGGCGTTCGCGCACTTCTTCGCCAAGCGCGCCAAGTACCCGCGGTTCAAGTCGCGGAAGAGGTCCCGCACGTCGGCGGAGTACACCCGTTCGGGTTTCACGTGGCGTGGGGGTCGGCTGACGTTGGCGAAGATGGCCGAGCCCCTGGACATCCGCTGGTCGCGTCCCTTGCCCGGGGACACCGAGCCGTCCACGGTGACGGTGTCCAGGGACAGGGCGGGGCGCTGGTTCGTGAACCTGCTCTGCGAGGACACCATCACCCCTGCCCCGGCCACGACAGGGGCGGTCGGCATCGACGCCGGGATCACCTCCCTGGTCACCCTGTCCACCGGCGAGAAGATCACCAACCCGGGGCACGAACGCCACGGCCGCGCCCGGCTCGCCAAGGCCCAGCGACAGTTGTCCCCCAAAGCCAAGGGCTCGAACAACCGGGAGAAGGCGCGCCGGAAGGTCGCGCGTGTCCCTGCCCGGACCGCCGACCGGCGCCGGGACTTCCTGCACAAGCTCACCACTCGGCTCGTCCGTGAGAACCAGACGGTCGTGATCGAGGACCTCGCCGTCCGCACCTGCCGAAGAACCGCAGCCTGGCGCGCGCCATCTCCGACGCGGCCTGGGCGGAACTCCGGTCGATGCTGACCTGCAAGTGCGCCTGGTACGGGCGCGACCTCGTCGTGATCGACCGCTTCTTCCCCAGCTCCAGGCTGTGCGGAAACTGCGGCACGGTCCTCGACGCGCTGCCGCTGAACGCCCGCGAATGGACGTGCGACCACTGCGGCGCCGTCCACGACCGCGACGAGGACGCGGCACGCAACATCCTGACCGCCGGGCCGGCGGCCACTGCCTGTGGAGGCGGTGTAAGACCCCGGCGGGAGCCGTCCCGCACGGGGCGGCCGCCCATGAAGCAGGAAACCCGGCGGGCGACCGCCGGACTCCCGCCCTTAAAGCGGGCGAAGAGGCCAAGCAAGTAACCCTAGGTGTGGGAAACGCCGCACTGCCGACCGGCAGGTGCGCCACTACGCTACGGATGACTTACCGTCCCCCCTTTTGAGCAGGCAGGGAGCCGCATCCCGATGTCCGAGCCGGAAGAGCGTCACGAGATCGACATTCACACGACCGCGGGGAAGCTCGCGGACCTCACGCGGCGGATCGATGAGGCGACGCACGCCGGGTCGGCGCGGGCCGTCGAGAAGCAGCACGCCAAGGGAAAGCTGACGGCTCGTGAGCGGGTGGAACTCCTGCTGGACGACGGGTCGTTCGTGGAGCTGGACGAGTTCGCCCGGCACCGGTCGACCAACTTCGGGCTTGAGGCCAACCGGCCGTACGGCGACGGGGTCGTGACCGGGTACGGCACGGTGGACGGGCGTCCGGTGGCCGTGTTCTCGCAGGACTTCACCGTGTTCGGCGGGGCGCTCGGCGAGGTGTACGGGCAGAAGATCGTCAAGGTGATGGACTTCGCGCTGAAGACGGGTTGTCCGATCATCGGGATCAACGACTCCGGTGGTGCCCGCATCCAGGAGGGTGTCGCCTCGCTCGGGGCGTACGGCGAGATCTTCCGGCGCAACACGCACGCTTCGGGTGTGATTCCGCAGATCAGCCTCGTCGTCGGGCCCTGTGCCGGTGGTGCCGTGTACTCGCCGGCGATCACCGACTTCACGGTCATGGTCGACCAGACCAGCCACATGTTCATCACCGGCCCGGACGTGATCAAGACCGTCACCGGTGAGGACGTCGGCTTCGAGGAGCTGGGCGGCGCCCGGACCCACAACACCGCCTCCGGCGTGGCCCACCACATGGCGGGCGACGAGAAGGACGCGATCGAGTACATCAAGCAGTTGCTGTCGTACCTGCCGTCCAACAACCTCAGCGAGGCTCCGGTCTTCGCCGAGGAGGCCGACCTCGCCGTCACGGACGAGGACCGCGAGCTGGACACCCTGGTGCCGGACAGCGCGAACCAGCCGTACGACATGCACACGGTGCTCGAACACGTCCTGGACGACGGGGAGTTCTTCGAGACGCAGGCGCTCTTCGCGCCGAACATCCTCACCGGGTTCGGCCGGGTCGAGGGGTACCCGGTGGGGCTCGTCGCCAACCAGCCGATGCAGTTCGCGGGGTGCCTGGACATCAAGGCGAGCGAGAAGGCCGCCCGCTTCGTGCGCACCTGCGACGCCTTCAACATCCCGGTGCTCACCTTCGTGGACGTCCCCGGCTTCCTGCCCGGCGTCGGCCAGGAGCACGACGGCATCATCCGCCGCGGCGCCAAGCTGATCTACGCCTACGCCGAGGCGACGGTCCCGCTGATCACCGTGATCACCCGCAAGGCGTTCGGCGGCGCGTACGACGTGATGGGCTCCAAGCACCTGGGCGCCGATCTCAACCTGGCCTGGCCCACCGCGCAGATCGCGGTCATGGGCGCGCAGGGCGCCGTCAACATCCTGCACCGCCGCACCATCGCGGAGGCGGAGGCGGCCGGCGAGGGCGACGCCACGCGCGCGCGGCTGATCCAGGAGTACGAGGACACGCTGCTCAACCCGTACGTCGCGGCCGAGCGCGGGTACGTCGACGCGGTGATCATGCCGTCCGACACCCGCTCGCACATCGTGCGGGGCCTGCGTCAACTGCGGACGAAGCGGGAATCCCTGCCTCCGAAGAAGCACGGCAACATCCCCCTGTAGGACCATGCAGCCGTAGACCGGGAGCCGTCATGAACATCAAGGTCGTACGAGGCAATCCGACCCCGGAGGAGCTGGCCGCCGCACTGGCGGTGGTCCGGGCCCGCGCCGTGGCGGCCGCCGAGGCGCCGTCCGGCGCGGCGGGAGCACGGGACGCGTGGTCCGACCCGGCCCGGATCGCGGGGCGGCGGCTGCCGCAGCCGGGTCCGGTGTCCTGGAGCCGCACCTACTGGCCGTCCTGACGCGAAGGACCAGCCTGCCCGGCGCGCGGGACCGGCTTGCCCGGTACGGAGGACCGGGCGGATCCGGAAGACCCGCCTCAGGTGAGTACGCGTACTCAGGCGCCGGACCCGGCCGCCCCCGCACGCTGGACAGCATGTTGTGGTCAGACCCCGAGAACGAGCCGCCCGAGGATCTCCGCCGGATGGAGGAGAAGCTCAGGCGGCTCGGTCTCTTCGTGGCCCTGGCGATGGTGCTGACGATGATCGTGATCGGCCTGAGGTGAGCGGCCCGGCGGCGCTACGCTGACGGCATGACCGACCAGCAGCGCCGTCTCGTTCTCGCCTCCCAGTCCCCCGCCCGGCTCGGCCTGCTGCGGCAGGCGGGGCTCGCGCCGGAGGTGATCGTCAGCGGGGTCGACGAGGACGCCGTCACCGCGCCCACCCCGGCCGAGCTGGCGCTCGCGCTGGCGGAGGCGAAGGCGTCCGTGGTCGCGGCGCGGCCCGAGGTGCAGGGCGCGCTGGTGATCGGCTGCGACTCGGTCCTGGAGCTGGATGGGCAGGCACTCGGCAAGCCCGCCGACTCCGAGGAGGCGACCGCCCGCTGGAAGGCGATGCGCGGCCGGGCCGGGGTGCTCCAGACCGGGCACTGCGTGTGGGACACGACGGCGAAGCGGTACGTGTCCGCGACCGCCTCCACGGTGGTCCGTTTCGGTGAGCCCTCGGACGAGGAGATCGCCGCCTACGTCGCCTCGGGCGAGCCGCTGCACGTCGCCGGGGCGTTCACGCTGGACGGCCGTTCGGCGCCGTTCATCGAGGGCATCGACGGCGACCATGGCAACGTGATCGGCATCAGTCTGCCCCTGGTCCGCAAGCTGCTGGCCGAACTGGGCGTCGGCATCACGGAGTTGTGGGCGCCGGCCGGGTGAAGGGGGCGCGGCCGGGAGTGTCCTGCGTGCGTGGGGCCGGGATGACGGGCGCCGGGGTCTGCGGAGCGGCTTCGGCAGTCGCCGTACCGTCGCCCTTGCCGCTGTCGCCGCCGTCCACCCCCTGGGGCGCCGGCTCCGCGTCGTAGGTCATCAGGAGCAGCAGGAGCAGGGCGAAGGTCACGATCAGCGTGACGTACACCGCGGGGTCCGTGAGGGCCAGTGCGGCGGCGGCCAGCAGGGCGTGCACCACGGCGGCGCTGACGAGCAGGATGCGGCCGAAGCCGGCCGGGGCGCGGTCGCGCACCGCGACCAGGAGGGCGACGAGCGCGCAGAGCGCGAAGTAGAGCCCGAAGACCACGCCGCCGATCTTCGAGGACGCCGACATCAGGTCGGGGTCGATTCCGGCGAGCGACATGTGCTGGCGGTCGGCGACCATGCCGAGGAACCAGTTGAACGCCGCGATCACGCAGCCCTCGGCCAGCAGGACGACCGCCACGATCCATGCCACCGGTCTGCGCACCACCGGCCCCCACCCACTCTCGACCCAAGCCCGAACAGTTCTGCTGTTACCCGAAGTACGTTCGTGTCAACCGCGAACGCTACATCCGGTCACGGCCGACCGGGAGGGGTCGGCGGAGGGTAAAGCGGAGGACAAGCGGCGGGGCCGCCGCAAAGAATCATTGGGCCATTCGTAGGGACTCCACAAAGAAACCGCGTGGCCCGCAGCACGCTTTCACAGAGACCTTGGCCACATGGCAGGGCTAGGGTTTTCCGGTGGAGTCCTGCGTACCGAGGTGCGACATGGGCTTTCGCGGGACGAGTGAGCCTCGCATCACGCTCCGTGTGGGCAAGCTCACCATTGGGGACGGGTCGAAGTGCCGTGTCGGCAGTCCCTAAACTCGGCTTGTTTCAAGGAGGGAGCCTCAATCGTGCGCAAGGTGCTCATCGCCAACCGTGGCGAAATCGCTGTCCGCGTAGCCCGGGCCTGCCGGGACGCCGGGATCGCGAGCGTGGCCGTATACGCCGACCCGGACCGGGACGCTCTGCACGTCCGGGCCGCGGATGAGGCGTTCGCCCTGGGCGGTGACACTCCGGCCACCAGTTACCTGGACATCGAGAAGGTCCTGAACGCCGCCCGGGAGTCCGGCGCGGACGCCATCCACCCGGGCTACGGCTTCCTCTCGGAGAACGCCGAGTTCGCGCAGGCCGTGCTGGACGCGGGCCTGAACTGGATCGGCCCGCCGCCGCAGGCCATCCGGGACCTGGGTGACAAGGTCGCCGCGCGGCACATCGCGCAGCGCGCCGGTGCCCCGCTGGTCGCCGGCACGCCGGACCCGGTCTCCGGGGCCGACGAGGTCGTCGCCTTCGCCAAGGAGCACGGGCTGCCGATCGCGATCAAGGCCGCATTCGGTGGCGGCGGTCGCGGTCTGAAGGTCGCCCGCACGCTCGAGGAGGTGCCGGAGCTGTACGACTCGGCGGTCCGCGAGGCCGTCGCGGCCTTCGGCCGGGGTGAGTGCTTCGTGGAGCGCTACCTGGACCGTCCGCGGCACGTGGAGACCCAGTGCCTGGCCGACAAGCACGGCAACGTGGTCGTCGTCTCCACCCGTGACTGCTCGCTGCAGCGCCGCCACCAGAAGCTGGTGGAGGAGGCTCCGGCGCCGTTCCTCTCCGAGGAGCAGGTCGCGGAGCTGTACCGCGCGTCCAAGGCCATCCTGAAGGAGGCCGGGTACGAGGGCGCGGGCACCTGTGAGTTCCTGGTCGGCCAGGACGGCACGATCTCCTTCCTGGAGGTCAACACCCGGCTCCAGGTCGAGCACCCGGTGACCGAGGAGGTCGCGGGCATCGACCTGGTGCGCGAGATGTTCCGTATCGCCGACGGCGAGGAGCTGGGCTACGGCGACCCGGAGCTGCGCGGGCACTCCTTCGAGTTCCGCATCAACGGCGAGGACCCGGGCCGGGGCTTCCTGCCCGCCCCCGGTACGGTCACCCGCTTCGACGCGCCGTCCGGTCCCGGTGTCCGTCTGGACGCGGGCGTGGAGTCCGGCTCGGTCATCGGCCCGGCGTGGGACTCCCTGCTGGCCAAGCTGATCGTCACCGGCCGCACCCGCAAGGAGGCGCTGGAGCGGGCCGCGCGGGCGCTGGACGAGTTCCAGGTCGAGGGCATGGCCACGGCGATCCCCTTCCACCGTGTGGTCGTGCGCGACCCGGCGTTCGCGCCGGAGCTGACGGGCTCCTCGGAGCCCTTCAAGGTCCACACCCGCTGGATCGAGACCGAGTTCGTCAACGACATCAAGCCCTTCACCGCCGTCGCCGACACGGAGGCCGAGGAGGAACTGGGCCGCGAGACGGTCGTGGTCGAGGTCGGCGGCAAGCGCCTCGAGGTCTCCCTGCCGACCTCGCTCGGCATGTCCCTGGCCCGCACCGGCCTCGCCGCCGGCGCCAAGCCCAAGCGCCGCGCCGCCAAGAAGTCCGGCCCCGTCGCCTCCGGCGACACCCTCGCCTCCCCCATGCAGGGCACGATCGTCAAGATCGCGGTCGAGGAGGGCCAGGAGGTCAAGGAAGGCGACCTCGTCGTCGTCCTCGAAGCCATGAAGATGGAACAGCCCCTCAACGCCCACCGCTCCGGCACCATCAAGGGCCTGACGGCGGAAGTCGGCGCGTCCATCACGTCGGGCGCCCCGATCTGCGAGATCAAGGACTGAAGTCCCGGTCCTGCCCCCGCTGCACCACGGACGCCCGGCCTCGGCCGGGCGTCCCCCGTTTCAAGGACCGAATCGCCCTGACCTTCGTGGCGACAGGGAAATGCGACAGAGGCGAAGACGCCCCGAGGGGCGCGGGGAACCGCGCGAGCTACCGAAGACGGACTCGCACAGGCAAACGCGTCGCGAGCCGCCCTCAAGGGGCGCGAGGAACTGGGCGAAGGGCCGAGACGGCCCCGCACACGAAACTCGACACGAGCCACCCCCCAAGGAGCGCGGGGAACTGCGCGACAAGCCGCCACGCACCCGCACACACCCACGCACCGCACCCGGCAACACCCCCCGGCGCCGCATCGGCGAAGCCTACCGCCGCCGCAGATCAGCGACGCGCCCCTCGCCAAGCCCCGCCGCAGGCCGAAGCGCGGTCGGCGGGTGCCCTCGCCGCGGGCCGGGAAGACCCCGCTGGCGGGGAGGCGCCGCAGGCCCCGGCTCACCCCCCGGCGCCCCGTTCGCGCCGGCGACGGCGATCTGCACCCCCTGATCGGCGAGCGCCTGGAGTTCCGTGGCGGCGCGGTCGTCGTGCGGAGGCGGATCGTCGGTGACCAGGCGGGTGATCAGCTCGGTCGGAACCGTCTGGAACATGGTGTCGGTGCCGAGCTTGGTGTGGTCCGCGAGGACCACGACCTCGGCGGCCGCCTGGACGAGCGCCCGGTCGACGGAGGACGACAGCATGTTGGACGTGGACAGCCCGCGCTCGGCGGTCAGGCCGCTCCCGGAGAGGAACGCCTTGGAGACGCGCAGCCCTTGCAGGGACTGCTCGGCGCCGGAGCCGACGAGGGCGTAGTTGGACCCCCGCAGGGTGCCCCCGGTCATGACGACCTCCACCCGGTTGGCATGGGCCAACGCCTGTGCCACCAGCAGGGAGTTGGTGACCACGGTCAGCCCGGGCACCCGGGCCAGTCTGCGGGCCAGCTCCTGCGTGGTCGTACCGGCGCCGACCACGATGGCCTCGCCCTCTTCGACGAGCCCCGCCGCGAGATCGGCGATGGCCGTCTTCTCGGCGGTCGCGAGATGGGACTTCTGCGGGAAGCCGGACTCTCGCGTGAACCCGCCCGGCAACACCGCACCGCCGTGCCGGCGGTCGAGGAGTCCTTCTGCCTCCAGCGCGCGCACGTCCCGCCGTACGGTCACTTCGGAGGTCTGGACGACGCGGGCGAGTTCACGGAGCGACACGGCCCCGTTCGCTCGCACCATTTCGAGGATCAATTGACGACGTTCTGCAGCGAACACGAAACTGACAGTAACCCCAACGACCGTCTGCTTTCAGCAGTTTGCGCCGAATAGCAGAAGTTGTTCGCAACGTGGGGCCCGAGGTGGTATAGGAACCGCCGTACACCGTCGTGCCGCCGGAAACACGAGAACTCCCCGCGCCCGGCGGGGAGTCCGTGTTCAGCGGCGGATGCGGAAAAGCCCTCTCAGCCCTCCGCGCCCGCCTTCCGCGTGTGCAACTGCCGCGCGACCTCGGCGATCGAGCCCGACAGGGACGGGTAGACCGTGAACGCCTTCGCGATCTGTTCGACCGTCAGGTTGTTGTCCACGGCGATCGAGATGGGGTGGATGAGTTCCGAGGCGCGCGGCGCGACGACCACCCCGCCGACGACGATCCCCGTGCCCGGACGGCAGAAGATCTTGACGAAGCCGTCCCGGATGCCCTGCATCTTGGCGCGCGGGTTGCGCACCAGCGGCAGCTTCACCACACGCGCGTCGATCTTGCCCGCGTCCACGTCGGCCTGGGTGTAGCCGACGGTGGCGATCTCGGGGTCGGTGAAGACGTTCGAGGAGACCGTCTTGAGGTTCAGCGGGGCCACCGAGTCGCCGAGGAAGTGGTACATCGCGATACGGCCCTGCATCGCGGCCACCGAGGCGAGCGCGAAGACACCGGTGACGTCACCGGCGGCGTACACGCCGGGCGCGGTCGTACGGGAGACCCGGTCGGTCCAGACGTGACCGGACTCGCGCAGCTTGACCCCGGCCTCCTCCAGGCCGAGCCCGGCGCTGTTGGGGATCGCGCCGACGGCCATCAGACAGTGCGTACCGGTGATCACGCGGCCGTCGGCGAGCGTGACCTCGACCCGGTCGCCGACCCGCTTGGCGGACTGGGCGCGGGAGCGGGCCATGACGTTCATGCCCCGGCGGCGGAAGACGTCCTCCAGGACGGCGGCGGCGTCCGGGTCCTCACCGGGCAGCACGCGGTCGCGGGAGGAGACCAGGGTGACCTTGGAGCCGAGCGCCTGGTACGCGCCGGCGAACTCGGCGCCGGTGACGCCGGAGCCGACCACGATCAGCTCTTCGGGCAGCTCGTCGAGGTCGTAGACCTGGGTCCAGTTCAGGATGCGCTCGCCGTCGGGCTGCGCGTCGGGCACCTCGCGCGGGTGGCCGCCGGTCGCGATGAGGACGGCGTCGGCGGTGAGGGTCTCCTCGGAGCCGTCGGCGGCGGTGACGACGACCTTGCGGGAACCGTCGAGCGCCTGCATACCCTCCAGGCGGCCCCGGCCGCGCATGACGCGGGCACCGGCGCGGGTGACGGAGGCGGTGATGTCGTGCGACTGCGCGAGCGCGAGCCGCTTCACCCGGCGGTTGACCTTGCCGAGGTCCACGCCGACCACGCGGGCCGCCTGCTCGATGTGCGGGGTGTCGTCGGCGACGATGATGCCCAGCTCCTCGTACGAGGAGTCGAACGTGGTCATCACCTCCGCCGTGGCGATGAGCGTCTTCGACGGGACGCAGTCGGTCAGCACCGACGCCCCGCCCAGACCGTCGCAGTCGACGACGGTCACCTCCGCGCCGAGCTGCGCCGCCGTCAGCGCCGCCTCGTACCCGCCGGGTCCACCACCGATGATCACGATCCGAGTCACGTACCCCATTGTCCCGCACGAGCGTCTCCGGCGGTTCGCCGGGGGCGGGCAGTCTCCGACGGTTCGGCGGCGACGACCCCCCGGCGTCCCCGTACGTCCCCGGGGGGACGCGCACCCGGACGCTCCGAACAGCGCGAAAGCCGCACGTCACGTCTCCGACGGTTCCGCGGGGGCACGGGCCTTCCCCCGACGATTCGGGGAGACGGCCCCCGGCGGACCTGCGGCGGCGCACACCGCACTTCCGACGATCCGGCAGGGGCTGGAGGCCCCGGCTCCCGACCGATCGGCAGGGGCGCGCGTCCGGCTTCCCGGTCCGGGCAGGGGCGCGCCGGGACTTATCGGGCAGCTCAGAAGGCCGTCACCGGTCTCCGACGGTCCGGCAGGCGCGGGCCACCGGCCCCACAGCGGAACGACAGGGGCACGCGCCCGCCTTCCCCCGACCCAGCAGGGCACGCGCCCGAATGTCGGGGCAGCCCGGAAGGCGGCAGCACCGGGTCTCCCGGGGGCTCGGAGTCCCGGTGCTCGGCTGGGCCGGCACCGAGTCCGAGTGCTCCCGCCGGTGGCGGGGGCGCGCGCCGAGGGCGTCTCAGCGGCCGGGAAGAAACGCGCCCCCAGCCGTCCCGCCCGCCTGGAAGGGCACACGCCGGGTCTCCCAGGCACCGGGGAGCGGCGCTCACCCGCGGGCGCCTTCCGCTTCGGAGGCCCCGCTTCCCCCTGCCGTACCCTCTGTCCATGTCGCTCTACGCCGCCTACGCCGGCAACCTCGACGCGCGGCTGATGTCGCGCCGCGCCCCGCACTCCCCGCTGCGGGCGACCGGCTGGCTGAACGGCTGGCGGCTGACCTTCGGCGGCGAGCAGCTCGGCTGGGAGGGCGCACTCGCGACGCTGGTCGAGGAGCCCGGGGCACAGGTCTTCGTCGGGCTGTACGACCTCGCACCGATGGACGAGGACTCGCTGGACCGCTGGGAGGGCGTCGGCCTCGGCGTCTACCGCCGCCTGAAGGTGCGCGTGCACACCCTGGACGGCGAGGAACCCGCCTGGGTGTACGTGCTCAACGGCTACGAGGGCGGTCTCCCCTCCGCCCGCTACCTGGGCGAGATCGCGGACGCCGCCGAGTCCGCGGGCGCCCCGCACGACTACGTGATGGAACTGCGCAAGCGGCCCTGCTGAACCCCGTCCCGAGCCGCCCCACGAAGGGCTGTCCGCCCCTTCGCCACCGGTTTGCCCGTCGTGTTCGGGATTCTTCCTGACAACGATCTCATTCCCGTGGGCTACGTCATCTACGCGCGTAGGCGAAGACCGGCTACCCTCGTGCCGTGAACGCATCTCTCCTTCCGGACGACCCCCACGCCGCCGCCGACGCCGCCGCCGCGCGGCTGCGCGAACTCACGGGTGCCGAGACCCACGACGTCGCCCTCGTGATGGGCTCCGGGTGGGCCCCGGCCGTGGACGCCCTGGGCGCTCCCGACGCCGAGTTCGCGGTGACCGAGCTGCCCGGCTTCCCGCCGCCCGCCGTCGAGGGCCACGGCGGCAAGATCCGCTCGTACACCTTCGGCGCCAAGCGCGCGCTGGTGTTCCTCGGCCGCACGCACTACTACGAGGGCCGTGGCGTCGCCGCCGTGGCGCACGGTGTGCGCACCGCCGTCGCCGCGGGCTGCAAGACCATCGTGCTGACCAACGGCTGCGGCGGCCTGCGCGAGGGCATGCGCCCCGGCCAGCCGGTGCTGATCAGCGACCACCTGAACCTGACGGCCACCTCCCCGATCGTCGGCGCCAACTTCGTCGACCTCACGGACCTGTACTCGCCGCGCCTGCGCGCCCTGTGCAAGGAGATCGACCCCTCCCTGGAGGAGGGCGTCTACGCGCAGTTCCCCGGCCCGCACTACGAGACCCCGGCCGAGATCCGCATGGCCCGTGCCATCGGCGCCGATCTGGTCGGCATGTCCACGGTCCTGGAGGCCATCGCCGCGCGCGAGGCGGGCGCCGAGGTGCTCGGCATCTCCCTGGTCACCAACCTCGCCGCCGGCATGACCGGCGAGCCGCTGAACCACGAGGAGGTCCTCCAGGCGGGCCGCGACTCGGCGGCGCACATGGGCGAGCTGCTGGGACAGGTGCTGAACCGGCTGTAGTACCGGCGGCAGCGGACAGATCGAGAGAGAGGTTCACCCGAGGTGCAGGACGTGCAGGACGAACTCATCGCGCGGGCCCGGACGTGGCTGGCCGAGGACCCCGACCCCGAGACCCGCGCGGAGCTGAGCGCGCTCCTCGACGCCGGGGACACCGCCGAGCTGGCCGCCCGCTTCGGCGGCACGCTCCAGTTCGGCACGGCTGGGCTGCGCGGCGAGCTGGGCGCGGGGCCGATGCGGATGAACCGCGCGGTCGTGATCCGCGCCGCCGCCGGTCTCGCCGCGTATCTCAGGACCAAGGGGCAGACCGGCGGCCTGGTCGTCGTCGGCTACGACGCCCGGCACAAGTCGGCCGACTTCGCGCGGGACACCGCCGCCGTGATCACCGGTGCCGGGCTGCGCGCGGCGGTACTGCCCCGTCCGCTGCCCACGCCCGTCCTCGCCTACGCCATACGGCATCTCGGCGCGGTCGCGGGCGTGGAGGTCACCGCGAGCCACAACCCGCCCCGGGACAACGGCTACAAGGTGTACCTCGGCGACGGCTCCCAGATCGTCCCGCCCGCCGACGCGGAGATCGCGGCGGAGATCGACGCGGTCGCGGCCCTCGCCGACGTACCGCGCCCGGAGTCCGGCTGGGAGATCCTCGGCGACGAGGTCCTGGACGCGTATCTGGCCCGTACGGACGCGGTGCTCGCGAAGGACTCGGCGCGCACGGCCCGTACCGTCTACACGGCGATGCACGGCGTCGGCAAGGACGTGCTGCTCGCGGCGTTCGCGCGGGCGGGCTTCCCGGAGCCGGTGCTGGTGGCCGAACAGGCCGAGCCCGACCCGGACTTCCCGACCGTGGCCTTCCCCAACCCGGAGGAGCCCGGCGCGATGGACCTCGCCTTCGCGGCGGCCCGCGCGTCCTCGCCCGACCTCGTCATCGCCAACGACCCCGACGCCGACCGGTGCGCGGTGGCCGTGCGCGACGGCGGCGACTGGCGGATGCTGCGCGGCGACGAGGTGGGCGCGCTGCTCGCCGAGCACCTGGTGCGCCGGGGCGCGCGGGGCGTGTTCGCGGAGTCCATCGTCTCGTCCTCGCTGCTCGGCCGGATCGCGGAGCGGGCCGGTGTCCCCTACGAGGAGACCCTGACGGGCTTCAAGTGGATCGCCCGCGTGGAGGGTCTGCGCTTCGGGTACGAGGAGGCGCTCGGCTACTGCGTCGACCCGGAGGGCGTGCGCGACAAGGACGGCATCACGGCCGCGCTGCTGATCACCGAGCTGGCGTCGGAGCTGAAGGAGGAGGGCCGGTCCCTGACCGACCTGCTGGACGACATCGCGGTGACGTACGGCCTGCACGCCACCGACCAGCTCTCGGTCCGGGTGGAGGACCTGTCCCTCATCGCGGACGCGATGCGCCGCCTGCGCGAGCAGCCGCCGACGCGGCTCGCGGGCCTGGCGGTCACCTCGGCGGAGGACCTCACCCGGGGCACGGCCACCCTCCCGCCCACCGACGGCCTGCGCTACGCCCTCGACGGCGCCCGCGTCATCGTCCGCCCCAGCGGCACCGAGCCCAAGCTCAAGTGCTACCTGGAGGTCGTCCTCCCGGTCGCCACCCACGCCGACCTCCCGTCGGCGCGGGCGAAGGCGACGGAACTCCTGACGGCGATCAAGCAGGACCTGTCAGAGGCGGCGGGGATCTGATCCCCTCAGTACGGCATCGAGGGCCCGTCTCCGTGGGGAGGCGGGCCCTCGTCAACTACCCGGCACATGCGACGGGTTGTGACAGCCCCGCCCGCTACAGTCCCCGGCATGACCATGAACATGACCCGCCGTAACCTCATGCGCGGCGGTACCGGCCTGGCCGTGGGCGCCGCCGCCGCGCTGACGCTGCCCGCTCAGGACGCGGCCGCCGAGCCCGTCGCGAATCCCGCGAGCGTTCCGGGCGGGACGGCGCTGATCGACGTCGCCGCCGGGTCCACCCGCTGGCTCGCGGGCGTCGGCAACCAGGACAGCTCCACCACGCTCCAGGGCATCGCCTTCGACTCGGTCAACGGCCACCTGTACACGCTGCAGATCGCGGGCGCGAGCCAGGTCGCCTACCTCCGCTCGGGCAGTCAGGCAGCCATCACCCCGTCGATCGGCGGCGACGACCACGCGGAGTCGGGCGACCTCTGTCTGACCCGCCACGACCTGTCCACGGGCGCGGTCACCGGCTACATGTATCTGCTGGGCTTCGGCCACGGTGTCTCGCTCGGCGTGGAACCGGCGAAGAGCGGCTCCCCGGCGTACGTCTGGACCGAGGCGGGGGCGGGGCAGAGCGGCTACGGGCAGGAGTTCGTCCGCTTCCCCTTCGCGAGCCAGACGGTGCTGTGGACCAGCCACCCGGCCGTGCAGCGCTTCGGCTCGCCGGACCCGGCGGCCACCTCCATGACCCCCTCGGTGGACGTGGACCACGACATCCTGCTGATCCGCTACGCGCTGGGCTCGGCACACTGGTTCGCGGCGTACGACCTCTCCGCGACCATCGCCACCGCGAACACCTCGACGCTGCCCGCCCCGCTGGCCCGCATACAGCAGCCGCCGCTGTACAAGTACACCGCCGACGGCACCCCGGACACGAACACGCCCGCGACCTTCCAGGGCTTCACCTCGTACGGCCAGTACGTCTACATGCTCGACGGCGACCCGCGCACCGGCACGCCCTCCGGCACCCTGACCGGCACGGACAAGTGGGCGGTCCACACCACGTCCTTCGACCTCAACGGCACCCAGAACAACCCCGCCACCGGCTACATCGCCAGCACCCACTCCGAGGCCGACGCCGCCGCCGACCCCCGCGAACCGGAAGGCATGGCCGTCTACACCGGCTCCGGCTCCCCCCGCCTGAGCTTCGGCATCACGAACAACGCGGGGAGCAACCGGCAGTTCGACCTCTACTACAAGGTCTGAGGAGGCGGCGCGTGGGCGTCTACGTGTCGGTGAGAGGCTGGCTGGAGTGCGACGAGTCGCAGCTCAGGGCGGTTCAGGAGATCGTCGCCGCCCACGACGACGGCCACCACTACACGAGCGGATGGGGCGTACCCCGTCGGCACGTCAACTGGACCCACTACGTCTTCTTCGGCGCCGACATCCGGGAGTCGGCCCTGGACTGGTTCACCGGGCAGATCGAGGAGATCGCCCGGATCCCGGCGTCCGACGACGACGGAGACCTCGTCCAGGGTCTGTTCCTCGTCAGCCACGAGGTCGACGGCATGAGCGAGTGGCAGGTGCGGGACGGGCGGCTCTTCATCGCCCCGGCGGACGCGAGGTACCGGTACCTCGACGCCTAGAGGGTGTCTCCCCGGTCCTCGTGGAGCAGTCCGCGGGGAGCGCCCGGCAGGAGACCGGGCGAGCCGCAGGCCCGCGAAGATCGGGGGGAGGCACCTCCTGGCAGCACGGGAAGCCACCGGGGGCGACCCGGTCTGCCCCCGCCCCCGCTCGCTCGGAAGCGTCCCAGCAGCTCGCGTGCCGAGGCGCTCTCCGCGTCGAAGCCGTGGATGCCCGTATGGGCGGCGGGGACGACCGGGCCCCAGAGGCGGACGCCGTGGCAGTCGTAACGGAGGGCCAGCCGGTACAGGGGGCCGTCGGGGCCGTGGGCGCACAGGCCCCAGCCCGGGGCGAAGCAACGGCGGAGGTCGCCGGGCGGCAGGGCGTGGATCAGGTCGAGCGCGCCGGCGTCCTCCCAGAGGGCGACGAGGTCACCGGTGAGGTCGTCGGCGCGGAACCGGCCCGGGGGGGGTGATGCGGACGACCGCGACCAGCCGGTCCGGCCGGGGGCCGGGAGCCGCGCCGGGGGCGTCAGCCCGTCGCCAGCAGGACCGCCAGCGCGATCGCGCCCACCAGCGCGGGAACCAGGATCTCGTAGGCCCAGCGGACCGTGACCTCGCCCTTGGCGACGTCCGCGTGTCCCTCATGGAGCTCGCGGAGGTCGTCCATGATCTTGTCGGTCGCGGCACGGGTCGGCTCGTCCGAGTCGCCGGCGCGCGGCGCGGTGAAGACGGAGGGCAGCCCGCCGGAGCGGGAAGGGGTGACACCGGCGGCTTCCATCTGCAGCCGGGCCTGCTGGCGGTTGGCGCGCTTGCGGGCACGCAGGGATACCGGGATGGCCCAGAGCTGGTACTTGGTGCCGTCGTCGGTGAAGACCTCGTTGGAGTAGCCGGAGCGCAGCCCGGAGACCTGCCCCCAGGGCAGGGTGATCACGCGGAAGGGGTTGCGGACCCGCAGCCGCCGCTCGTTCACGAACACGGCGGGCCGCAGCGTGAAGGCGATCACGAACGGGAGCACCAGGACCATCCCGGCGAGGGCGAGCCAGGGGGTGCGCCCGTCGCCGTGGACCAGCGCGTCGATGCCCAGCCAGCCGACGATCGCGCACAGCAGGAGACCGCCGCCGATGCCCATCGTCGAACGGTGCGCCCAGTCCTCGTGGGCGGGCGCCGGGGGCGCGGTCGGCTGCTGCTGCGGGCTCGTCATGGCCCCGATTGTGCACGACATGTCCGCCTCGCCCGCGGCCGGTGCCGAAACCGGCGCCCAACCGTGATCTGCGCCGGTCCCTTTACGTCCCGCTCCGGGGGTATACAGCCGCTACGCGCGTAGATATGCTCGTCTGGTGACCATGCCCACCACATCCTCCCCCGCGACAGCTTTCGCCGACGTCACCGCGTCCGACAGCACGCTGCGCCGCTTCCTCCACGGGCTGCCCGGCGTCGACGCGGTCGGCCTGGAGGCGCGCGCCGCCGCCCTCGGCACCCGATCCATCAAGACCACCGCGAAGGCGTACGCCATCGACCTCGCCATCTCGATGGTCGACCTGACGACGCTGGAAGGCGCGGACACCCCCGGCAAGGTCCGGGCGCTCGGCGCCAAGGCGGTCCATCCGGACCCGACGGACCGGACGACTCCGACGACCGCCGCCGTCTGCGTCTATCCCGACATGGTGGCCGTCGCCAAGGAGGCCGTCGCCGGTTCCGGCGTCAAGGTCGCCTCGGTCGCCACCGCCTTCCCGGCCGGCCGCGCCGCGCTCGCCGTGAAGCTGGCCGACGTGCGCGACGCCGTCGCGGCGGGCGCCGACGAGATCGACATGGTCATCGACCGGGGCGCGTTCCTCGCGGGTGACTACCTGAAGGTCCACGACGAGATCACCGCCGTGAAGGAGGCCTGCGGGACGAGCGCCCGGCTGAAGGTCATCTTCGAGACCGGCGAGCTGTCCACGTACGACAACATCCGCCGCGCGAGCTGGCTCGGCATGATGGCGGGCGCGGACTTCATCAAGACCTCCACCGGCAAGGTGGCCGTCAACGCCACCCCCGCCAACACCCTGCTCATGCTGGAGGCGGTGCGCGACTTCCGCGCCCAGACCGGCGTGCAGGTCGGTGTGAAGCCCGCGGGCGGCATCCGCACCACCAAGGACGCCGTCAAGTTCCTGGTCCTGGTCAACGAGACCGCGGGCGAGGACTGGCTGGACAACCACTGGTTCCGCTTCGGCGCCTCCTCGCTCCTGAACGACCTGCTGATGCAGCGTCAGAAGCTGGCCACCGGCCGCTACTCCGGCCCCGACTACGTGACGGTGGACTGATCACCATGGCATCCGCATTCGAGTACGCACCGGCGCCCGAGTCCCGCTCGGTCGTCGACATCGCCCCCTCCTACGGCCTGTTCATCGACGGCGAGTTCACCGAGGCGGCCGACGGCAAGGTCTTCAAGACCGTCTCCCCGTCCACCGAGGAGGTCCTCTCCGAGGTCGCGCAGGCCGGCGAGGCCGACGTGGACCGCGCGGTGAAGGCCGCCCGCAAGGCGTTCGCTAAGTGGTCGGCGCTGCCCGGCTCCGAGCGCGCCAAGTACCTGTTCCGCATCGCCCGGATCGTCCAGGAGCGCAGCCGCGAGCTGGCCGTCCTGGAGACGCTGGACAACGGCAAGCCGATCAAGGAGACCCGCGACGCGGACCTCCCGCTGGTCGCCGCGCACTTCTTCTACTACGCGGGCTGGGCCGACAAGCTCGACCACGCGGGCTTCGGCGCGAACCCGCGTCCGCTGGGCGTCGCGGGCCAGGTCATCCCCTGGAACTTCCCCCTCCTGATGCTGGCGTGGAAGATCGCCCCCGCGCTCGCCGCGGGCAACACGGTCGTCCTCAAGCCCGCCGAGACCACCCCGCTGTCCGCCCTGTTCTTCGCGGACATCTGCCGCCAGGCGGGCCTGCCCAAGGGTGTCGTCAACATCCTTCCCGGCTACGGCGACGCGGGCGCGGCGCTCGTCGCGCACCCAGACGTGAACAAGGTCGCCTTCACCGGCTCGACGGCCGTCGGCAAGCAGATCGCCCGCACGGTCGCGGGCACGGACAAGAAGCTCACGCTGGAGCTGGGCGGCAAGGGCGCCAACATCGTCTTCGACGACGCCCCGATCGACCAGGCCGTCGAGGGCATCGTCACCGGCATCTTCTTCAACCAGGGCCAGGTCTGCTGCGCGGGCTCGCGTCTGCTGGTCCAGGAGTCGATCCAGGACGAGCTGCTCGACGCTCTCAAGCGCCGTCTGTCCACGCTGCGCCTCGGCGACCCGCTGGACAAGAACACCGACATCGGCGCGATCAACTCCGCCGAGCAGCTGGCCCGGATCACCGCGCTGGCGGAGAAGGGCGAGGCGGAGGGCGCCGAGCGCTGGTCCCCGGCCTGCGAACTCCCCTCCTCCGGCTACTGGTTCGCCCCGACGCTCTTCACGAACGTCACCCAGGCGCACACCATCGCCCGCGACGAGATCTTCGGCCCCGTCCTGTCGGTGCTGACCTTCCGCACGCCGGACGAGGCGGTCGCCAAGGCCAACAACACGCAGTACGGCCTCTCGGCGGGCATCTGGACCGAGAAGGGCTCCCGCATCCTGGCCGTGGCGAACAAGCTGCGCGCCGGGGTCGTCTGGTCCAACACGTTCAACAAGTTCGACCCGACCTCGCCGTTCGGCGGTTACAAGGAGTCGGGCTTCGGCCGCGAGGGCGGCCGCCACGGCCTGGAGGCGTACCTCGATGTCTGAGAAGACCGAAAAGACCGAGCCCCGGCTGTCGGTCTTCAAGACCTACAAGCTGTACGTCGGCGGGAAGTTCCCGCGTTCCGAGAGCGGCCGGGTGTACGAGGTGACCGACTCCAAGAACAACTGGCTGGCGAACGCACCGCAGTCGAGCCGCAAGGACGCCCGTGACGCGGTCGTCGCCGCGCGCAAGGCGTTCGGCGGCTGGTCCGGCGCGACCGCTTACAACCGCGGTCAGGTCCTCTACCGCGTCGCGGAGATGCTGGAGGGCCGCAAGGACCAGTTCGTCCGCGAGGTCGCCGAGGCCGAGGGCCTGTCGAAGGCGAAGGCGGCGGCGGTCGTGGACGCGGCCATCGACCGCTGGGTCTGGTACGCGGGCTGGACCGACAAGATCGCCCAGGTCGTCGGCGGCGCCAACCCGGTCGCGGGCCCGTACTTCAACCTCTCCTCCCCCGAGCCGACCGGTGTCGTCGCCGTACTGGCCCCGCAGGACTCCTCGTTCCTCGGCCTGGTCTCGGTGATCGCCCCGGTGATCGCGACGGGCAACACGGCGGTGGTGATCGCGAGCGAGAAGTCCCCGCTCCCCGCCCTCTCGCTCGGCGAGGTGCTGGCCACCTCCGACGTGCCCGGCGGTGTCGTCAACATCCTGTCCGGCAGGACGGCGGAGATCGCCGCGCCCCTCGCCGCGCACCAGGACGTCAACGCGATCGACCTCGCGGGCGCCGACGCCGAGCTGGCCAAGGACCTGGAGATCGCGGCGGCGGACAACCTCAAGCGCGTCCTACGTCCACAGCCTGTGGACTACACCGCGACCCCGGGCATCGACCGGATGACGGCGTTCCTGGAGACGAAGACGGTCTGGCACCCCACCGGGGCGCTGGGCGCGGCGGGTTCGTCGTACTGACCCCCGCCCCGCCTCCGTACGTTCCATGGGCGCGCGAGCCGCGTCGCCCCCGTCCACGAAGGCGGGGGCGGCGCGGCTCGCCCGCGTAGGGGGTCAGGTCAGCTCTGCGGGGTGCCCGCGCCGAGGAGGCCGAGGACCTGGCCGACGACCGGCATGTGCCCGAAGGACCGCGCCTCGGCGATGGGCGCGGTCAGGGCCTGGGAGGTGAGCGGCTTGAAGTCGGCGAGCTGGGTGCCCACTCCGTTGTTCAGCGGGTCGACGCCGGTGCCCGCGAGGGGGTTGGGCTTGAGACCGGCGATCGGGCCCGTGGCGTAGCCGAGGGTGGTGGTGAGGGCGGACAGGCCCGCCTGGGGGTCCACCTTGCCGAGGGAGGTCGGGCGGGAGGGGAGGTCCACGAGGGGCGCGGACGCGTCGGCGTGGGCCGTCGCCGCGCCCGCGCCGAGGGCCGCTCCGGCCGTCGCGAGGGCGATCAGGGCGCGCCGGGCCGGGTTCCGGGGGGACCGGGGTGCGGAGTGTCGGGCCATCGCTGGTGCCACCTTCGGGTGCGCGGGGTAATGCGGTCGACACGTAGGGTAGTTGAGGTGTGACGCACGTTCCAAAGCCGACCCGCGTGGTCGGCAACGGGGCCGCCATGCGTCAAACTGGTGTTCCGTGAGCATCCATCCCCCGTTCCCCGCCCGTGTGGTGCTGCTGTGCGGCCCTTCGGGTTCGGGCAAGTCACTCGTCGCCGCCCTCTCCGGGCTGCCCGTCCTGCGCCTCGACGACTTCTACAAGGAGGGCGACGACCCGACGCTGCCGCTGGTGGACGGGAGTGCGGACATCGACTGGGACCACCCGCTGTCCTGGGACGCGGACGTGGCCGTCGCGGCCATCACCCGCCTGTGCGCGACGGGTTCGACGCCGGTGCCGGTGTACGACATCTCGCGCAGCGCCCGTACCGGCGAGGACACCCTGGACATCGGCCGTACGCCGCTGTTCGTCGCCGAGGGGATCTTCGCGGCGGAGATCGTGGAGCGCTGCCGTGAACTGGGTCTGCTGGCGGACGCGCTGTGTCTGACCCGGGGTCCGCTCACCACGTTCCGGCGCCGTTTCCTGCGCGACCTGAAGGAGGGCCGCAAGTCGGTGCCGTTCCTGCTGCGGCGCGGCTGGCGCCTGATGCGCACCGAGCGCACGATCGTGACCCGTCAGGTCTCACTGGGCGCCCACCCGTGCGGCCGCGACGAGGCGCTGAGCCGTCTCGCGGCGGCGGGGGCGGAGCCGGAGACGGCCCAGGAGGCGGCGGCCTAGCCTCTCCGCGCCCGGCCCGCCTGACGCACCACGGGCCCGCATGACAAAGGGGCGGGACTGGTGGCCCCCCGGCCCTCCAGTCCCGCCCCTCCGTTCCGTGCTCCCCCGTGTTTCCCCGTTCCCCCGTGGGTCCCCCGTGTCGTGCCCGGTGGGACCGCCCCCCAGCGGTCCCCCGGTTCCCCCCGTTTCCCCTTGCCCCCTCGGGCCTCGCCCCAGGGCTTCTCCCCCATCGCCCCGGGGCTTTCCCCGTCGGCCCGCCGAACCTCCGGCGGAGCCTACGGAAACTCTCAGGCGACCAGTTCGCCGAACGCGCTCTCCTCGTCGCGGCCGAGGCTCAGCACCTCGTCGTCGCGCAGCCGGCGCAGCGAGCGCCAGATGCTGGACTTCACCGTGCCGACGCTGATGCCGAGTATGTCGGCGATCTCGGGGTCGGTACGGCCCTCGTAGTAGCGCAGGACCAGCATCGTGCGCTGGAGTTCGGGCAGCCGGGCCAGCGCCTGCCACAGGACCGCGCGCAGCTCGGTGCCGCGCATCGCGTCCGTACCGGCGGGCGTCTCCGGCAGTTCCTCGGTCGGGTACTCGTTCAGCTTGCGGCGGCGCCACGCGCTGATGTGCAGGTTGGTCATGGTGCGGCGGAGGTAACCGCCGACCGCGGCCTTGTCGCTGATGCGGTCCCAGGCCCGGTAGGTCGAGAACAGCGCGCTCTGCAGCAGGTCCTCGGCCTCGAACCGGTCACCGGTGAGGTGATAGGCGGTCGCGTACAGGGAGGCGCGGCGCTCCTGGACGTAGGCGGTGAACTCCGCCTCCGTCAGGGAGCGTCGCTCCCCCTGCTCCTCCCCGTACGCGCCCGTCCCGTACGCCTCCCCCTGGCGTGCGTCGACCACCGTCATGTACCCGGTGTGCTGACGCCCGGTGCCGCGCGCGCACCCCCGTACGCTCCCGGGCTCCCGGCCGCGTTCCAGCAGCGCGGTGCCCGTGCCGGCACCGGACTTCCCCGAGTTCTCGATCCCCCGGTGCACGTCGTGCAGACGTGTGACCACTGCGCTGGTGCTCATGCCGTGCGGCGTGTTCATCTCGCGCTCCCCGTCGTGGACTTTCCGGTGTTCGGGCTGTTCGGTGCTGTTTCCCCCGTGCCGAAAAGCTTGCCGAACGACCTTCATGGCCGTGTCCGCCGACTGTCACAGACCTGTCACAGGGACCCCGCCGGGCGGGTCGTTCCCGGCTGTCGGGTAATCCGGGTGGCAGAGCCATATGCCCTCTGACCTCGCCGGACCCGCCTGCCGCCGTAGTGCGCGGTGCGGCACGGGTCGTACGGGAGCCGGTGCATGGGCCAGAATGAGCCCGTGCCTTCCCTGTTGCTGATCGAGGACGACGACGCCATCCGTACGGCCCTGGAACTCTCCCTGACGCGCCAGGGGCACCGGGTCGCCACCGCCGCCAGCGGCGAGGACGGTCTGAAGCTGCTGCGCGAACAGCGGCCGGACCTGATCGTGCTGGACGTGATGCTGCCCGGCATCGACGGGTTCGAGGTGTGCCGGCGCATCCGCCGCACCGACCAGTTGCCGATCATCCTGCTGACCGCGCGCAGCGACGACATCGACGTGGTGGTCGGTTTGGAGTCCGGCGCCGACGACTACGTGGTGAAACCGGTGCAGGGCCGCGTCCTCGACGCCCGTATCCGCGCCGTGCTGCGGCGCGGGGAGCGCGAGTCCAGCGACTCCGCCACCTTCGGCAACGTGGTCATCGACCGCTCGGCGATGACCGTCACGAAGAACGGCGAGGACCTCCAGCTCACCCCGACCGAGCTGCGGCTGCTGCTCGAACTGAGCCGCAGGCCCGGACAGGCGCTGTCCCGGCAGCAGTTGCTGCGGCTGGTGTGGGAGCACGACTACCTGGGCGACTCGCGCCTGGTGGACGCGTGCGTGCAGCGGCTGCGGGCCAAGGTGGAGGACGTGCCGTCCTCCCCGACCCTGATCCGCACGGTCCGTGGTGTCGGCTACCGCCTGGACGCGCCTCAGTGAACGAACGAGGGGGACTCGGCCGCTGGCTGGCCGAGCGGGGGAGAAAGCCGGCCGGGCTGCGCTTCACGAGCCTCAGGCTGCGTCTTGTGCTGGTCTTCGGTCTTGTCGCGCTGACCGCCGCGGTGTCCGCGTCGGGTATCGCCTACTGGCTCAACCGCGAGGCGGTGCTCACCCGCGCCCAGGACGCGGTACTGCGCGACTTCCGCCTGGAGATGCAGAACCGCGCGGGCGCGCTGCCCACGCATCCCACCCAGGACGAACTCCAGATCGCTGCCGGGCAGATGGCGGGCAGCAGCCAGCGCTTCAGCGTGCTGCTCGTCGCCCAGGACGCCGACCGCCGCACGGTGTACGGCAGTTCGGAGGGGCTGAACGGCTTCTCGCTGAAGGACGTGCCCGCCTCACTGTCGGCGGCCGTCAACAAGCAGCAGAAGGCGAGCGGTTCGGGCGAGGCGCCGTACCACCTGTACTGGCAGCGGGTCACCGAGCACGGCACGCCGTATCTGATCGCGGGCACCAAGGTGATCGGCGGCGGTGCGACCGGCTACATGGCCAAGTCCCTCGAACCGGAGGCCAAGGACCTCAACTCCCTCGCCTGGTCGCTCGGTATCGCCACCGGACTCGCGCTGATCGGCTCCGCACTGCTCGCGCAGGCCGCCGCCACGACCGTGCTGAAGCCGGTGCACCGGCTCGGGGTGGCCGCGCGAAGGCTCGGCGAGGGGCACCTCGACACCCGGCTGCGGGTCTCCGGCACGGACGAACTCGCGGACTTGTCACGGACGTTCAACAACGCGGCCGCCGCGCTGGAGAAGCGGGTCGCGGACATGGCCGCGCGCGACGAGGCGTCCCGGCGCTTCGTGGCCGACATGTCGCACGAGCTGCGCACCCCGCTGACCGCGATCACCGCCGTCACCGAAGTCCTCGAAGAAGAGCTGGAGTTCGAGGGCGGAGGCATAGACCCGATGATCGAGCCCGCGGTACGGCTCGTGGTCAGCGAGACCCGGCGCCTGAACGACCTCGTGGAGAACCTGATGGAGGTCACCCGCTTCGACGCGGGCACCGCCCGTCTGGTCCTCGACGACGTCGACATCGCCGACCAGATCACCGCCTGCATCGACGCCCGCGCCTGGCTCGACGCGGTCGACCTGGACGCCGAGCGCGGCATCCACTCCCGGCTCGACCCGCGCCGCCTCGACGTCATCCTCGCCAACCTCATCGGCAACGCCCTCAAGCACGGCGGCTCCCCGGTGCGCGTCTCGGTGCGCATCGACGGGGACGACCTGGTCATCGCGGTGCGCGACCACGGCCCCGGCATCCCCGAGGACGTCCTCCCGCACGTCTTCGACCGCTTCTACAAGGCCAGCGCCTCCCGCCCCCGCTCCGAGGGCAGCGGCCTGGGTCTGTCCATCGCGCTGGAGAACGCCCACATCCACGGCGGCGAGATCAGCGCCGCCAACTCCCCCGAGGGCGGCGCGGTGTTCACGCTGCGACTGCCACGGGACGCCTCGGCGCTGACCGAGGAGGAGGGCGAGGACGGCAAGGACGACAAGGGCGGCGGCGCCGTCGGGGACGGCCCTGCGGGCGGCGGTTCCGGCGCTTCCGGCGCTTCCGGCGGGGAGGGGCGCGGATGAGGGCGCGTACGCTGCGGCCGCTCCTGGCGCTGCCCCTGCTCGGCGCGCTGCTGACGGGGTGCGGCATCCGGCCCACCGAGGTGCCGACCGACTTCGGACGGGCGCCCTCGCGCGTGCCCTGCTCGCTCACCGGCTCCGGTCTGCCGGACGAGTCCGCGCACGGCGTGCCCGTCCAGGTGTTCCTGCTGTGCGAGTCGTCGCTGGTCGCGGTGGACCGTACGGTGCGGGTGCCGGAGGGCACCCCGGACGCGCGGCGCCGGATCATCGTCGCCAAGGGCCTGCTCGACCAGCTCGCCGCCGCGCCCTCCGCCGGGGAACGCGCGGCGGGGTACGCGACCCGGGTGCCGGGCGGTCTCGGCGTGTCCGGGCCGGGCCACGACGACCCCGAGGACGCGCTCCGGCTGAGCACCGCGCCCTCCCGGCTCTCCGCCTACGCCCTCGCCCAGGTCGTGTGCACCCTCTCCGACTCCACGGCCACCGAGGAGGACGGCGCGGTGGTCCTCGGCGGCCCCGGCACCGGCGGCCTGCGCCGCTACGAGTGCACCGACGACGTCCGCGACCGGCCGGGCCGCACGGACCCGCCGTCCAGCGCGGTGGACCGGGGCTGAGCCGGGGCGCCGCCCCTGGGGTGGCGCGCGGTGCCGCGGTGCGCACCCCTTCGGCGCGCGGCAGCGGGCCACAGGGAGGTGTGGCGTACGCCTCACGAGGGCGTGCGTGGTGCGTGCGGAACCGACCGGGCGGGATGGCGCGTCTTGGGAGGCGTGCAGCGTCAAGGCTCCATCGGCGGCAATGCCGTGATCCGCATCCGTGTGACAGGGGGCGTCCTCCTCGTCGCGCACCTCGCCCTCGTCGCCTGGCTGACGCTGCGTCCGCTGGACGTGCCCTGGGTGCGGCCCGCCAATCTGCGCCCGCTCGCCGGGGTCCGCGCCGACCTGGCGCTGGGCTGGCCCGACGCGACCGCCCGCATCGGCGCCGGTCTGGCGCTGCTGGCCCCGCTGGGCTTCCTGCTGCCGATGGCCGACGGCAGGCTCACCGTCTCCCTGCTCGGCTCCCTGTTCCGCACGGCCGCCGCGGGCGCCCTGATCTCGCTGGGGATCGTGCTCGTGCAGACGGGGGTACCGGGGCGGGTCGCGGACGTGGACGCGCTGCTGCTGAACACCGCCGGGGTGGTCCTCGTCCATCTGGCGCTCGTCCCGGCGGGCCGGTCCTGGCTGCGGCGGCGGGCACGGAACGGGAAGCGGGGAGCGGTCGCGGTTCCGGGGGAGGCGCCCCAGGGCCGTACCCCGACGATTCCCCGGGTCGGCATCGTGCCGTAGGGGCTTCGCCCGTGAGGGGTGCCGGTGTCCGTCCGTCGCTCCCGTGTTCGTCGCCCGCGCGGAGGCGGGAACCCACCGCCGGCGACAGGCTCGTCCGTACGGCACGGCCGACGACGACGGTCCGTGCGGCACACCCCCACGAGTCGGCGAAGGCAGCGCCATGACCACCGCCTGGTTCGTCACCGGCGCCTCCTCGGGTTTCGGCCGGCTGCTCACCGGGCGCCTGTCGGCGCGGGGCGACCGGCACAGCGCCGGGGCCGGGGCGCCGCCTGGGGCGCCGGCCGTCGCCGTGCTGCGGGATCCGCTTCCCGCCGAGGGGACGAGCGACGACGTCGCGCCGGTGGCCGTACGCCGGTGACCGAGGCGCTCTCCGGGGTCGTCTCAGGGGCGGACCCCGACGAATTCCAGGGTCGCCGTCGCCCCTTGGAGTGATGAATTCTCCCCCTTTGCCCTCGTACCGTGGAATCACAGAACGGGGGCGGCGCATCGGCCGCCGACCGGCCAACGGCCCGCCCGCGGGCCGACGATGACGACGGAGGAACAGCCATGACCGCCCTTGCCCGCCCCACCGACGGCCGCATGATCGGCGGAGTGTGCGCAGCGCTGGCGCGCCGCTTCGGCACCTCGGCGACGACGATGCGGGTGATCTTCCTGCTGTCCTGTCTGCTGCCCGGCCCGCAGTTCCTGCTCTACATAGCCCTGTGGATCCTGCTGCCCTCCGAGGACAAGGCACGCCCGGCCACCTGGTGAGCACATGCGCGAGCCGCCGACGCGTCCCGGACGGATCCGGGCGCGACGACGGCTCGCGAGTGCCTCGGGGTCAGCCGAGGGGAATGCCGTTGACCGGCAGACCGTGGGTGGGCAGACCCTTGAGCGGCAGACCGCCGAGCAGCCCGGCGACCGGCGCCGCCGGCCCCTGGGCGACGACCTTCTGAACGGCCGGCTGCGCGGCGGCGAGCCCGCTGCCGACGGCACCCTGGCCCTGGGTGAGGGCCCCGGTGGCGCCCGGGAGCGTCTTGGTGACGGAGTCCAGGCCCTGCGGAGCGGCCGGTGCCGCGTTGGCGGCGCCCGCCCCGACGGCGGCGATGGCGGCACCGAGCGCGGCGACACCGAGGGTCTTGACGGCAGACTGCTTCATGGTGAATGGCGTCCTTGGAATGCGAGAAACGGGGATCTCATTCGATGAGCGGTCCCCGACCGTAAACGCGCCGAACCGTCCCCCGCAAACCCCGAAATGCGGACGACCTGTGAATGCGCGTCCGTATCACCGCCCCCAACACCCCATCTCCCGTCCGCCCGTTCGAGAGATAACCCCTGATGGGCGCCCCGCCCATGAACAGACATTCGCCCTTCTCTCCCTCGCATCCTCATTCGAGGGCGTCATTCCGTGCCCCACTCCGTTCATCGAAAGGAATGAACCCTGTTTTCATCGCATTGACGGAGAAGCGGCTCCGGTAAACCGCACATCCAACCGAACTCCCCACCGCCGTACGCCTTCACACCCGCCGCCCTGCCCGCCCCACGTCGGGCACACGTTCGGTCGATACCCAACGGTGACCGCCACGAAGGGTTTGGTTCACTGCCGCTTCTGACACTGTTCTGGCATGGGACAGCAAGCGGCGCCGGTCCGAACGGCCAGGCTGGGGAAGGCGGTCGGCTCCGGGCCGGGCGCGGTGAGTGGGGCGGTGCTGCTGCTCGCCGGGGGAACGGAGGTGTCGGAACAGCGGCCGTTTCCCTTCTCCACGGGGCTGGTTCGCGCGCTGGGGCGGCGGCTCGCCCGGACGGGGCGGACCGAGGGGCTCGCCGTGCATCCGGTGCACTACCGGTACCGGGGCTGGAACGGCACCGAGGCGCACCTCGCGGCGGACGCCACGTGGGCGGCCGACGAGACGGTTCGGCTCTACGGCGACGTGCCCGTGTGCCTGGTGGGGCTGCACATGGGCGGGCGGGCCGCGCTGCGCGCCGGAGGCCACGAGGCGGTCAACTCCGTGGTGGCACTGGCGCCTTGGCTGCCCGAGGAGGACGTGGCGAGGCCGGCCGAGCCGGTGAAGCAGTTGGTGGGGCGCCGGGTGCTGATCGCGCACGGCACCAACGACGAGCGGTCCGATCCGGAGCTGTCCTTCCGTCTCGCGGCCCGCGCAAAGAAGGTGAACCGGGACGTGTGCCGGTTCGAAGTGCACTCGGACGGTCACGGCTTGCATCAGTACCGGGACGAAGTGGTCGCCCTCACCGAGGACTTCGTCCTGGGCGCCCTCTTCGGGCACGCGGTGTCCCGTCCGGTGGAGGACGCCCTCGCGGCACCGCCGCCGATAGGGCTGCGGATGCCGCTGGCGTCCGGCTTCGGCCGCTCGCTGCGCAAGTAGGGCCACCGGTCGATCAGTTGGGCAACAGGCTGCCTCGCCGGGAGAGGAGGAACTTCTTGAAGGCGGCCACCGGCGGGGTGTCCGGGCGGTCGGCCAGCCAGGCGACGCCGATCTCGCGGACCGCGCGCGGGGCCGTCACGGTCAGCTCGACCACGCCGGGCCTCGGCACGGTGGGCGGGGGCAGCAGGGCGACCCCGAGTCCGGCCGCGACCAGGCCGCGCAGGGTCTCGGTCTCCTCGCCCTCGAAGGCGACCCTCGGCCGGAACCCCGCCTCGCTGCACAGATCGTCGGTGATGCGGCGCAGCCCGTAGCCGGGTTCCAGGGTCACGAAGGTCTCCTCTGCGGCCTCCGCGAGCCGGATGCGGCGGCGCCCGGCGAGGTGGTGGTCGGCCGGTACGACCAGCCGCAGCTTCTGCTCGTCCAGGCGGCGGGCGACCAGGTCCGGAGCGTCCGGCACCGGCGAGGTCAGGCACAGGTCGAGCTCGCCCGCGCGCAGCCGCTCCAGCATGGCCTCACCGTAGTTCTGCACCAGGCTGAAGCGGATGCGGGGATGGTCGGCGCGGAAGGCATGGAGCAGCCCGGGCACGGTCTCCGGGCCCATGGTGTGCAGGAAGCCGAAGGCGACCTTGCCGGTGGCGGGGTCGGCGTCGGCGCGGACCTCCTCGGCGGCGCGTTCGACCTCGGCGAGGGCGCGCTCGACGGAGGCGAGGAAGGTGTGACCGGCGGGGGTGAGGGAGACGGTGCGGCCGTGCCGGGCGAACAGGCCCACGCCGAGGTCCTGCTCCAGGCGGACCATCGCGCGAGACAGGGTGGACTGGGGGACGTTCATCTCCCGCGCGGCCCGGGTGACGTGCTCGGTGCGGGCCACCCCGGCGAAGTAGGCGAGGCGGGGCGCGAGCAGCATCGCCATGTCTTCTGTGTCACCGGTCGGTGACAGGCGCGGCTGCGACCTGTGCTGATGCTCCATGGGAACGATTATGGCGATTCCATGCATTGGACGGATCAGCGGGAGCGTACGTAGCGTCGAGGTATGTCTCCCGCCAGTACCGGGGCGTCCATCCGCGTGGACGCCGGCCAGCCCGTCCCCTCTCCCCAAGCCGCAGCGGCAGTCGACTCGCGCATGACGCCCGGCGGTCCCGGCTACCGCCGGATGAGCCTCGCCCTCTTCCTCGCCGGGGTCGCGACCTTCGCGCTGCTCTACTCCACCCAGGCCCTGCTCCCGCTGATCTCCGCCGACCTCGGGGTCGCGGCCGGCGAGGCGAGCTGGACCGTGGCCGCCGCGACCGGCGGGCTCGCGCTGTTCGTGCTGCCGATGAGCGCGCTGTCCGAGCGCTTCGGGCGCCGTACGGTCATGACGGTCTCGCTGGCGGTCGCGGTGAGCGTGGGCATGTTGGTGCCGTTCGCGCCGTCCATCGGCGCGCTGGTCGCGCTGCGCGCGGTGCAGGGCGCGGCACTGGCCGGGCTGCCCGCCTCCGCGACGGCGTATCTGGCCGAGGAGGTCCGCCCGAAGGCGCTGGTCACGGCGATCGGCCTGTTCGTGGCGGGCAACAGCGTGGGCGGCATGAGCGGCCGGGTGATCACGGGCTGGGTCGCGCAGGAGTGGGGCTGGCGGACGGCCGTCGGCGTGATCGGCCTGGTGGCGGTCGGATGCGCGGTGGCGTTCCGGCTGCTGCTGCCGGCGCCTCGGCACTTCCGGGCCGGCTCGCTGCGCCCGCGCGTGCTGGCCGGTACGGTCCGCGACCACCTCTCGAACCCGCTGCTGCGGCGCCTGTACGCGATCGGCGCGCTGTTCATGACGGTGTTCGGCGGGGTGTACACGGTGATCGGCTACCGCCTGACGGAGGCGCCGTTCTCGCTGCCGCAGGGCATCATCGGCTCGATCTTCCTGGTGTACCTGGTCGGCACGGTATCCGCGTCCACCTCGGGCCGTCTGGTGGGCCGCCTCGGGCGCCGGGGCGCGCTGTACACGGCGGCCGGGACCACCGCGGCGGGTCTGCTGCTCTCCCTCGCCCCGTCGGTGCCGCTGGTGCTGCTCGGTCTGGTGCTGATCACGGCGGGGTTCTTCGCGGGCCACGCGGTGGCGTCCTCCGCCGTGGGGCGTACGGCGGCGCACGGGCGGGCGCAGGCGTCGGCGCTGTACCAGTCGGCGTACTACATCGGCTCCAGCGTGGGCAGCACGGTCGGCGCGCTGGCGTTCCACTCCGACGGCTGGGCGGGCACGGTCTGCGTGGGGCTCCTCGCGGTGCTGGGCGTCGTCACGATCACCCTGCTGGGCACGCGGGCGGCGCGGCGGGAGGCGGTTCCCGCCTAGCCGGACGCGTGACGGTTCCCGCCCGGTCCGAGCCCGCGGTCCAGCGCGGTCCCGGACCGGGCATTTTCGTACTCCGGGGGCCGTTGTCAGTGGGCTGCGGTAACTTCCGGAGTGCTGGGGCGCGACGAGGCGCGATCAGGACGGCCACGGGGGTGGGTGGACCATGGGCGAGGGTACGGCGACGGCGGATCTCGACACCGCGCTGGAGAAGCACAGGACCGAGCTGACCGGGTACTGCTACCGGATGCTGGGCTCGTCCTTCGAGGCCGAGGACGCGGTGCAGGACACCCTGGTGCGCGCCTGGCGGGCGTACGACAAGTTCGAGGGCCGCTCCAGTCTGCGGTCGTGGCTGTACCGGATCGCGACGAACGTGTGCCTGGACATGCTGACGGCGAGCGGGAAGCGGGCCCGGCCGATGGATCTGACGGAGGCGACGCCGCTCGCGCGGGCGGCGCTGTCACCGCGTCCGGACCACACCTGGCTGGAGCCGGTGCCGGACGCGCGGGTGCTGCCCTCGGTGCAGGACCCGGCAGAGGCGGCGGTGGCGCGGGAGTCGATCCGGCTGGCGTTCATGGCGGCGCTCCAGCAACTGCCGCCCAAGCAGCGGGCGGTGCTGATCCTGCGGGAGGTGCTGGCCTGGCGGGCGAGCGAGGTCGCGGAGCTGCTGGGCACGACGGTCGCCTCGGTGAACAGCGCGCTCCAGCGGGCCCGGGCCACCCTCGCCGAGCGCGCGGACGCGGGGGACGACGCGGCGGTCTCCGACCCGCTGGACGAGGAGCAGCAGCGGCTCCTGGAGCGCTACGTGAAGGCGTTCGAGGGGTACGACATGACGGCGCTGACGGCGCTGCTCCACGAGGACGCGGTGATGACCATGCCGCCGTTCGACCTCTGGCTGCGCGGTCCGGCCGACATCACGGGCTTCATGTCGACCATCGGCGCCTCGTGCGCGGGGTCGCGCCTGGTCCCGGTCGAGGTCAACGGCCTTCCGGGCTTCGCGCACTACAAGCCGGACCCGGAGAAGGGCGGCTTCACCCCCTGGGCGGTCCAGGCGCTGGAGATCTCAGACGGCCGGATCACCGGTTTCCACTGCTTCCTGGACACCGCCCGCTGGTTCCCCCTGTTCGGCCTGCCCCTCCACCTCGAAGCGGAGGCCGACGAGAGCGAGGAGCGCGGCTAGGGCGGGCGCGGGGTCGCGCAGCCGTATCCGCCCGCCGCTGCGGCGGGCGGTGAGTTCGAGGCGGGCGAGCAGGTCGACGTGCCCGAGACCGGGTGCGCGGATCGCGCCCACGTCGCAGACGACGGTCCTGGTGCGGCCGTCCGCCAGCAGGGCCCGCACACGGTCGCACAGTCCGGCCAGTGCGCGGGGGTCGGCGGGGCCGGGCGGTATGGGCACGACGGGGATGTCGGCCGGGGTCTCGGGGTCCACGTGCGGTGGACCGGCGGGAGGCGCGGAAATCATCGCGGAGCCGCGGGTGAGGTCGCGCGGATCGTGGACATCCCGGTGCCCGCGGTGACCGGTCGTGGGGTCGCCCCGGGGGATTCCGCGATCACGTTGTGGCGGTAGGCGGGAGAAGGCGACACGGTGACGATCCCCTCGGTGATCTCCGCCTTGCCGCCCTCGGGCCAGTCCCTTTCCTCACGGAACCGGACAAGGTCGTCCCAGGTCCGGTAGGGGTCCTGGCTCACGGTGAGTGCGCTCATGGCGGACTCCGGTCAGTGCGCCACCGGGCGCTGCATGACGAACGGGACCGGTGGAGGTCCACCGGTCCCGTTCACCCGAACGAAGAAGTCCCCTGATCAGGCGATCCGCTCCAGCACCACAGGCGAAGCCGCGAAGTCCGTACCGGCCGGCGCGATGTCGAACGAGCCCTCCGTCGCCTCCAGGGCGTAGGCGAAGCGGTCCGGGGTGTCCGTGTGGAGGGTGAGCAGGGGCTGGCCGGCGACGACCTGGTCGCCCGGCTTGGCGTGCATCTCGACGCCCGCGCCCGCCTGGACCGGGTCTTCCTTGCGGGCGCGGCCCGCGCCCAGGCGCCAGGCGGCGATGCCGATGTCATAGGCGTCGAGGCGGGTGAGGACGCCGGAGGTGGGGGCCGTCACCACGTGCTGCTCGCGGGCGACGGGGAGCGTCGCGTCCGGGTCGCCACCCTGGGCGGCGATCATGCGGCGCCAGACGTCCATCGCGGAGCCGTCGGCCAGGGCCTTGGCCGGGTCGGCGTCCTTGAGGCCGGCCGCGTCGAGCATCTCGCGGGCCAGGGCGAGGGTCAGCTCGACGACGTCCGCCGGGCCGCCGCCCGCCAGGACCTCCACGGACTCGCGGACCTCCAGCGCGTTGCCCGCCGTCAGGCCGAGCGGGGTGGACATGTCGGTGAGGAGGGCGACCGTCTTCACGCCGTGGTCGGTGCCGAGGCCCACCATGGTGGAGGCCAGCTCACGGGCGTCGTCCAGGGTCTTCATGAAGGCGCCGGAGCCCACCTTCACGTCCAGCACGAGCGAACCGGTGCCCTCCGCGATCTTCTTCGACATGATCGAGGACGCGATCAGCGGGATCGCCTCCACCGTGCCGGTCACGTCGCGCAGGGCGTACAGCTTCTTGTCCGCCGGGGCCAGGCCGTCGCCCGCCGCGCAGATCACCGCGCCGACGCCGTCCAGCACCGACAGCATCTCCTCGTTGGAGAGCAGCGCGCGCCAGCCGGGGATGGACTCCAGCTTGTCGAGGGTGCCGCCGGTGTGGCCGAGGCCGCGGCCGGAGAGCTGCGGGACGGCCGCGCCGCACGCCGCGACCAGCGGGGCGAGCGGAAGCGTGATCTTGTCGCCGACGCCGCCCGTGGAGTGCTTGTCGGCGGTCGGGCGGGACAGCGAGGAGAAGTCCATGCGCTCGCCGGAGGCGATCATCGCGGCGGTCCAGCGGGCGATCTCCCGGCGGTCCATGCCGTTGAGCAGGATGGCCATGTTGAGGGCGGCCATCTGGTAGTCGGCGACCTCGCCGCGGGTGTACGCGTCGATGACCCAGTCGATCTGCTCGTCGGTCAGTGCGGCGCGGTCCCGCTTGGTGCGGATGACGGAGATGGCGTCCATGGCCAGGGTGTTCCTTCCGGGAGGTGCAGGTGTACGGCCCCCCTGCTCGGAAAGCGAGCAGGGGGGCCGTACGGACTTACTTGGTGAGATGGTCCGGGCCGAAGGCCTGGGGCAGCATCTCGGAGAGCGGGAGGACGCCCTCGGGGGTGTCGAGCAGCAGTCCGGGGCCGCCGAACTCGTACAGCAACTGACGGCAGCGGCCGCACGGCACGAGGAGGGCGCCGGTGCCGTCCACACAGGTGAAGTGTGTCAAACGCCCGCCGCCGGTGCGCTGGAGCTGGGAGACGAGGCCGCACTCGGCGCACAGGCCGAGCCCGTAGGAGGCGTTCTCCACGTTGCAGCCGGTGACCGTGCGGCCGTCGTCGACCTGGGCCGCCACACCGACCGGGTAGCCGGAGTAGGGCGCGTAGGCGTGCGCCATGGCCTCGCGGGCCTCGGCGCGCAGCGCCTCCCAGTCGAACGCGGTCGCGGTGGTCACTTGCCCTGCCCCTTCCGGTACCGCATTCCGTCCGCCTTGGGCATCCGCAGCCGCTGGGCGGACAGCGAGAGCACGAGCAGCGTGACGACGTACGGCGTGGCGCCCACGAAGTCGCTCGGGACCTCGTCGGTGAACAGGTACCAGGCCAGGACCAGGACGGCCATGACCGCGCTGATCACGCCCTGCCACAGGGCCTTGCGGTACAGCTTCCAGCCCGCGAGGGCGGCGAGCAGGACGACCAGCAGGAGCAGCAGGGCGTGCACGGTGACGCCGCCGTTGCGGAGCTGGAGGGCGTCGGAGTAGCCGAACAGGGCGGCGCCCATGGCCAGACCGCCGGGCCGCCAGTTGCCGAAGATCATCGCCGCGAGGCCGATGTAGCCGCGGCCGCCGGTCTGACCCTCCAGGTAGGTGTGCGAGGTGACCAGCGCGAGGAAGGCGCCGCCGAGTCCGGCGAGACCGCCGGAGATGGCGACGGCGGCGTACTTGTAGCGGTAGACGTTGACGCCGAGGGACTCGGCCGCCACCGGGTTCTCGCCGCAGGAGCGCAGCCGCAGGCCGAAGGGGGTGCGCCACAGCACCCACCAGCTTCCGGCGAACAGCAGCGCGGCCAGGATCGTCACCACGGACACGTCGGTGACGATACCGCCGAGAATGCCCGCGATGTCGGAGATGAGGAACCAGTGGTGTTGCTCGACCGAGTGCAGCGCGCCGGACAGGCCCGGCACGGTGATGTCGGTGAGGGAGTCGACCGGCGGGGACTGCTTGGGGTTGCCGCCCGCCTCGGCGGCCTTGCCACCGGCGAAGAAGAGCTTGGCGAGGTACTGCGTGGCGCCGAGCGCGAGCAGGTTGACCGCGACACCGGAGACGATGTGGTCGACGCCGAAGGTGACCGTGGCGACCGCGTGCACGAGACCGCCGAGGACACCGAAGCCGATGCCGCACAGCAGACCGAGCCAGGGGCTGGACTGCCAGCCGATCCAGCCCGCGCCGAAGGTGCCGAGGATCATCATGCCTTCGAGGCCGATGTTGACCACACCGGCCCGCTCGGACCACAGGCCCGCGAGACCGGCGAGACCGATCGGCACGGCGAGCCCGAGCGCGGCGTTGACCTGGCCCTCGGAGGTGAGCTGGTTCGCCCCGGTGATCAGGCGCACGACGGCGACGAGCAGCAGGGCGCCGGCGATGACCAGGAAGAGCCGGGTGGTGGAACGGCCCGGGCGCTTGTCCGCGCTGCCCGGGGCCTTGGGCGCCGCGGGCGGCGGCGCGTCCGTCATCGTGGCGGTCATCACGCCACCTCCTGCATCTCGGTCGGCTTGGCGGCCTGGGCGGCGAGTTCGGCGCCGACCCGCTGCTGCTGGCGCTTGAGGCCGTAGCGGCGGACGACCTCGTAGGCGATCACGACGCACAGGACGATGACGCCCTGGATCACGCCGAGGATCTCCTTGTCGTAGCCCTGGAACTCCAGGTGGTTGGTGGTGCGCTCCAGGAAGCCCCACAGGAGGGCGCCGAGCGCGATGCCGATCGGGTGGTTGCGGCCGAGCAGCGCGATGGCGATGCCGGTGAAGCCGATGCCCGCCGGGAAGCTGTTGTCGTACTGGTGACCCTCGTTCAGCAGCGTCGGCATACCGATGAGACCGGCCACCGCACCGGAGATGATCATGCTGGTGGCGATCATCTTCTTGACGCTGACGCCGCTCGCGGCGGCGGCCGACTCGGACTGGCCCACGGTGCGCAGGTCGTAGCCGAAGCGGGTGCGGCCGAGGATGAACCAGTACGCCACGCCGACGGCCACGGCGAGCACGAGGAGGCTGTCGAGGACGCCGGCCGGGCCCGTGTCGATGTTCGGCAGGAAGGACGAGGAGGGCAGCGGCTTGGTGGAGACCAGGGTGCCGCCGTCGTCGAGCTGGCCGAGCTTGCCCGGCTGGAGGAGGTAGCCGATGATCGCGGTCGCGATCGAGTTCAGCATGATCGTCGCGATGACCTCGCTGACACCCCGGGTCACCTTGAGGACGCCCGCGATGGCCGCCCACAGGGCGCCGGTGCCCATGGCGCACAGGAGGATCAGCGGGACGGCGAGCCAGCCCGGCACGGTGAGCGCGCCGCCGACGGCGGCGGCCACGAACGCGGCGAGGCGGTACTGGCCGTCGACACCGATGTTGAACAGGTTCATCCGGAAGCCGATGGCCACCGCGACGCCCGCGAGGTAGTACGTCGTCGCCTTGTTCAGGATGTAGACCTGGCTGTCGCTGGCGAAGCCGTAGGTCACCATGTCGCTGAACGCGTCGCCGGGGTTCTTGCCGGTCGCGAGGATCACCAGGGCGGTGACCACGAGCGCGGCGACGACCGCGAGCAGCGGCGCGGCTATGCCGAGGAACAGCCGCTCCTTGTCGATCCGTGAGGTCAGCTTGTTCATCGGTCGGCGTCCTCTGTGTGCTCCAGGTGGCCGGAGGCGGCACCGGTCATGGCGGAGCCCAGCTCCTCGGGGGTGATCGTGGCGGGGTCGGCGTCGGCGACCAGACGGCCGCGGAACATCACCCGCAGGGTGTCGGAGAGACCGATCAGCTCGTCCAGGTCGGCGGAGATCAGCAGCACCGCCAGACCCGCGCGGCGGGCCTCGCGGATGTAGTCCCAGATGGCCGCCTGCGCGCCGACGTCCACACCGCGGGTGGGGTGGGCGGCGATGAGCAGCTTGGGGTCGTGGCTCATCTCGCGGCCGACGATCAGCTTCTGCTGGTTGCCGCCGGACAGGGAGGCCGCGGTCACGTCGATGCCGGGCGTGCGCACGTCGTAGTCGGCGACGATGCGCTCGGTGTCCGCGCGGGCGGCCTTCAGGTCGAGCAGGCCGCGCCGGGAGTTGGGGTGCTCGGTGACGTGGCCGAGGATGCGGTTCTCCCACAGCGGCGCTTCCAGGAGCAGGCCGTGGCGGTGGCGGTCCTCGGGGACGTAGCCGATGCCGGCCTCGCGGCGGCGGCGGGTGGGCGCGGCGGAGATGTCCTCGCCGTCGAGCACGACGACGCCCGCGTCCGGGGTGCGCATACCCATGATCGCCTCGACCAGCTCGGACTGGCCGTTGCCCTCCACGCCCGCGATGCCGAGGACCTCGCCCTTGTGGATGGTGAGGGACACCTCGCCGAGGATGACCCGCTCCACGCCGTCCAGATCCTTCTGGGCCAGGTGCAGCCCGGAGACCTCCAGCATGGGCACGTCCGTGACCGTGGACTCCTCGGTCTCGGGCGTGGGCAGTTCGCTGCCGACCATCAGCTCCGCGAGCTGCTTGGGCGTGGTGGTGCTCGGCTCGGCGGTGCCGACGGTGGTGCCGCGCCGGATGACGGTGATCTCGTCAGCGACCGACAGCACCTCCCCCAGCTTGTGGGAGATGAAGATGACGGTGAGGCCCTCGGCCTTGAGCTCGCGCAGGTTGTCGAAGAGGGCGTCGACCTCCTGGGGCACGAGGACGGCGGTGGGCTCGTCCAGGATCAGGGTCCTGGCGCCCCGGTAGAGGACCTTGAGGATCTCCACGCGCTGGCGGTCGGCGACACCCAGCGCCTCGACGAGGACGTCGGGGCGGACGTTCAGGCCGTACGCGTCGGAGATCTCCTTGATCTTGGCGCGCGCCTTGCCTCCGATGCCGTACAGCTTCTCGGCGCCGAGGACGACGTTCTCCAGGACGGTGAGGTTGTCGGCGAGCATGAAGTGCTGGTGCACCATGCCGATGCCGCGCGCGATGGCGTCACCGGGGTTGTTCAGGACGACCTGTTCGCCGGCCACGGTGATGGTGCCCTCGTCCGGCTGCTGCATGCCGTAGAGGATCTTCATCAGGGTGGACTTGCCGGCGCCGTTCTCGCCGCACAGGGCATGAACCGTGCCGGTGCGGACCGTGATGTCGATGTCGCGGTTGGCGACGACGCCGGGGAAACGCTTGGTGATGCCGCGCAGTTCGACGGCAGCGGGAGGGCTGGACGCGTTGATGGCGCACTCTCCTCGGGGAAAGGGGCTGCGTTGGGGGAGGGAGGGCAGGCGTCGGCGACGCTAGCGCGGCAACTCGGTGCTACACGCGTAGAGTTGACACATTGTTATGGCCCGGCGGGAGGCGTCGGGTCCTGTCGTCAACCTCCCGTCGCCCCGCAGGCGGGAGGTTGACGACAGGGCCCAGGCGCCCCCACGCCGAGCCGTGGTCCTGGTGGACCGGTCAGATCACGGGGTGGTCTTGACCTTGACCGAGCCGTCGACGATCTTCTTCTTCGCGGCGTCCAGCTTGGGCTGGATGTCGTCGATGAAGCCGCCGCTCGTGGCCAGCGAAACGCCGTTCTTGGCCAGCGAGTAGACGTTGTTGCCGGTCAGCGGCTTGCCGTCGTGGACGGACTTGATGAAGTCGTAGACGCCGACGTCGACGTTCTTGACGACCGAGGTCAGGATCGAGCTCTTGTACTTGGCCAGACCCGGGATGTTGTACTGGTCCGAGTCGACGCCGATCGCCCAGGCGCCCTTCTTGCCGTTGACGGCCTCGATGGCGCCGTTGCCGGAGGAGCCGGCCGCCGAGTAGACGATGTCGGCGCCGTTGTCCAGCATTCCCTGCGCGGCTTCCTTGCCCTTGTCGGGGCTGGCGAAGCCGGAGGTGTCCGAACCGTGGCTCAGGTACTGGACGTCGACCTTGACCTTCGGGTTGGTGTCCTTGACGCCCTGGACGTAGCCCGCCTGGAACTTCTTGATCAGCGGGACGTCGACGCCGCCGATGAAGCCGACGTGCTTGGTCTTGGTCTTCAGCGCCGCGGCGACACCGGCCAGGTACGAGCCCTGCTCCTCGGTGAAGGTGATGCTGTCGGCGTTCTTGGCCTTCACGACCGAGTCGACGATGCCGAAGCTGGTCTTCGGGTACTTGGCGGCGACCTTGTCCACGGAGGTGGCGTAGGCGTAACCGACGGCGACGATCGGGTTGTAGCCCGCGTCGGCCAGGTCGGACAGGCGCTGCTCGCGGTCGGCCTCGGTGTCGCTGGACTTGGCGGTCAGCTCCTTGACCGAACCGTCGAACTCCTTCGACGCCTTGTCGGTGCCGCGCGCGGCGGAGTCGTTGAAGGAGTGGTCACCACGGCCGCCGACGTCGAAGGCGAGACCGATCTTGACACCCTTGCCGTCACCCGACGAGCCGGAGGAGGCCTTGTCGTTCTCGGAGGAGGTGCTGCCACAGGCGGTGGCAGAAAGGGCGAGGGCTGCGGTCGCTATACACGCAGCGGAAAGCTTGGCTACCCGGCGCACGGGAAGGCTCCTTCACCTGACCTGAGCGCCACGATGGCGCTTGATGTGAGCACCGAGGAGCGGTGCTCCGGCCGAGCGCCCCGGCGGCGTCGGCTCGCGGCATCGTAACGCGCGTAGATGTCAGAAAAACACCTCTCGGGCAGCCGTTATCGAACCGAGGCAAACGGGGTCTGAACTCGGCCGGGCAGGTGCCTCATGCCTTTGTTTCCGGGGCGGAACAAATGGCTTGCGGGTGTGTTGCGCGGGCGGACGGGGTGTGCGTGGGGGCGGGCGCCGGGGGTCGTACGACGGCGTGTGCGGCGGCGCCCGCGACGGTCTGCGTGGCAGCTCTGCCGAAGGTCCGCGTAAGCCCCCGCAGCGGCTCGCGCGACAGCCCGCGCGACCGGCCCGACGGCGGCTCGCAGGACGAGCCGCCCGCCCCTCGCGTCAGAGTTCCGGTGCCCCCATGAGGGCGGCGGCGGTGAACAGCTCCACCCCGACCGTGATCGCGTTCTCGTCGGCGTCGAAGTCGCCCTGGTGCAGGTCGCGTACGGTGCGCTCGCCCGGGCGGCGGACGCCGAGGCGGGCCATGGCGCCGGGGACGTGCTCCAGGTACCAGGAGAAGTCCTCGCCGCCCAGGCTCTGCTCGGTGCTCTCCACGGAGTCCAGACCCCGGCGGGCGACCATCGCGCGGCGCAACAGCTCGGCCGACTCCTGGTCGTTGACGACCGGGGGCACCCCGCGCACGTAGGTGATCTCGGACTTGGCGCCGTGCAGGGTGGCGACCTCGTCGATGGCGGCGTGCACGATGTCGGGGGCGTCGCGCCAGGCGTCGAGGTCCAGGCAGCGGACGGTGCCGGAGAGTTCGGCGTGCTGCGGGATGACGTTCGGCGCGTGGCCCGACTCGATGCGGCCCCAGGTCAGGGCGAGACCGCTGCGGGTGTCGACGCGGCGGCTGATCACCGCGGGCACGTCGGTGACGACGCGGGCGGCGGCCGTGACCAGGTCGGTCGTCAGGTGGGGGCGGGCGGTGTGGCCGCCGGGGCCGTCCAGGGTGACGTCCAGCTTGTCGCAGGCACTGGTGATGGGACCGTGCCGCAGACCGATCCGGCCGGTCTCGACCTTGGGGTCGCAGTGCAGCGCGAGGATGCGGCCGACGCCCTCCAGCGCGCCGTCCGCGATGGCGGTGAGCGCGCCGCCGGGGAGCTGCTCCTCGGCGGGCTGGAAGATCAGCCGGACGGGACGGGACAGCAGACCCTTGGCGTGCAGGTCGGCCAGGACCAGACCGGTGCCGAGGACGACGGTGGTGTGCACGTCGTGGCCACAGGCGTGGGCACGGCCGGGGACCGTGGACCGGTAGACGCAGTCGGTCTTGGTGTCCGGGATGGGCAGCGCGTCGATGTCGGCCCGCAGGGCCAGCAGGGGGGCGGCGGGGCGGCCGTCGTCGGCGATGCGGCTGCCGTGGCCCTCGGTGAGCCCGATGTCGCAGATGAGACCCGTTCCGGTGGACAGGACGCGGGGGGTGAGCCCGGCCCGCTCCAGCCGCTCCTTGATCGCGGCGGTCGTACGGAACTCCTGGTTGCCCAGTTCGGGGTGCATGTGCAAGTCGCGGCGGAACTCGACGAGTTCCGCGTGCAGGGACGCGCTGAGCGCGCCGGGGAGCACATCCCCGGGCAGGTCGGCCTCGGTCTCTCGGAGCATCAATCGGTTCACCCTCTGAAGGGTAGGACGCCCGGCCGGTCAACTGACCCTCGATCAACAAAAGTTCAGTCCGTCAGGGGAAGAAAATGTGACCGGCGGACGCATGGCGGTGGGCTGAGGTGGGTAAAACCTTTCTTTCTCCTTCCACGGATACCACGGCTGACGCACCCCCGCTCGCTTTGTCCACGGACCGGACCCGCGCGCCGGAGCGTGCCGGTAGGGTGCGGCGGCGTGACCGACACCCACGCCGGCTTTCTGCGCGCCACCCGTTCCTCCTACGACGCGATCGCCAAGGACTACTCCACCGAGTACCCGTCCTCGCTGACGTTTCCGCTGGACCAGGCGCTGGTGGAGGCGTTCGTCCGGCTGGTGGCGGCGAACGGGCCGGAGCCGGTGGCCGACCTGGGGAGCGGACCGGGGTTCGTCACGGCGCTTCTGCACGAGCTGGGGGTGCCTGCCTTCGGGGTGGACGTCTCCCCCGCGATGGTCGAGCTGGCCCGCGCGGCGCACCCGCGGCTGCGCTTCCACGTCGGTTCGATGACGTCCCTGGACCTGCCGGACGCCACCCTCGGCGGCATCCTCGCCCTGTACTCCACGATCCACGTGCCCGACGCGCACCTGCCCGCCGTCTTCGCCGGCTTCCACCGCACCCTGGTGCCCGGCGGCCACGTGCTGCTGGCCTTCCAGGCCCGTACGGACACCGGGCACCTCCATCTGGCCGAGCGCTTCGGCCACGACATCGACCTCGACTACTACTGGCGCACCCCGGAGCAGATGGCGGACCTGCTGGCCGGGGCGGGGCTGACCCCGGTGGCGACGACGCTGCGGCAGCCGCAGGGGGAGGAGAAGCGGGCGCGGGCGTTCGTGCTGGCGCGGAAGTAGGCGGGTCCGCGCCTCAGCTCGGCTCCGGCAGCGGGCCGAGCCGCGCCGCGACCCGCTCGCGCAGCAGCAGGTACTCGGCCCGGCGGCGGAGCGTCGGGCCCGGCGGGCGCTGGACGGCACGCAGGGTGGTGATGCTCTGCCCGCGCTGGAACTGCTCGCGCGTCAGGTCGAGTTCGACGCCGTTGGCGAGCCGGTTCCACCAGTGGTAGCCGTGCTGGACGCCGTCGAGACGGACCTCGCCGACCACGAGTTCGCCGCCGAAGAGGTCGTGGACGAGCAGTGCGGTGATGTCGCAGTGTCCCCAGGCCGGGTTGGCGGGGCGCCAGTCGGGCAGGTCGTCGGGCGAGCAGGTGTCGACGGCCCAGCTCGCCCGCAGCGCGCGATCGAGGTCCAGCAGATTCCAGGGAGTCATCCCGGCAGCATCGCAGGACGGTCCGACAGCCGGGCGGGGAGACCGCGGCCGGGCTTTCCTACGCCGTCCGCACCGACGCCAGCCGGTGCACGTCCCGGGCCGTCCCGGTCACGCCGGACAGGAAGCCCTGGGCGCGCGGTGAGGCGTTCTCGGTGAGCCAGGCGGGGTCCACGTCGCAGACGGCCACGCGGACGCCGGTGCCCTTGAGGGCCAGGGGGAGGGTGTGGACGACGGTGGAGGGGAAGCTGAGGATCGTCCGGCCGATGGGGCCCCGGCGGGCGATCAGCTCCAGGGGAAGGTCGGGGCGGACGATCTCCAGGCCGGTCTCGCCGGCCAGGCGGTGGAGCTTGGCGGTGCTTTCGCGGCGGTGTGCGAAGTAGCGGGTGGCGCCATGGGACTTGGCCAGGGTGTGTACGGCCTCCACATAGCGGTCCACGTCCACCACCCCGGTCTCCACCAGCGAGGTGCCCACCAGGTCGGCGCCCCTGGTGATGCGGGGCGGGCCGAAGCGGGCGCGGGTCCAGGCGAAGTCGTTCGCGGTGACCGTCACGCCCTCGGGGGTCTCGGCCACCGGCATGGCGGAGAAGACCTCGACGCGGCGGCCCGGTACGGGCAGGAGCCGGCGCCGGGCGGTGGCGGACACGGGTGCGAAGAGAAGCTCACGGGGGCCGGGACGACCGCCCTTGCGGTGCCAGCGCACCAGCCGCTCGCCACGGGCCAGTTGGGCGACGAACTCCATCGTCGCGGTGCCGTCGTCCACCACGACCAGGTCGCGGGCGCGGGTGATGGTCAGCAGGAGCTGCACGTACCGGGAGAACGGGTCCCCCATGACGATCCGTTCCGCCCGTCTCAGCGGACCCGCCAGCGCCCCGACCGTCTGGAACGGCGCGCTCGCCCCGCCCCGCGCCTCCTCCCAGCGCACCAGGTACCCCTTGTCCCGCGCGAGATCCGCCATCCGGCGCAACTGGCCCCGGGTCATGGGGTCGGTGGGCGCGAGCACGACGAGAGTCAGCCCGGTGGCGCCCTCGGTGTGCTCCCCGTCCCCCGAGGACCGCCGCCCCCGCCCGGCCGGGGACGGCTGGAACGGCGTGGGCAGAGGCGGACGGCCGGTCTCGGGGGTCCCGGCGGTGGGTGACGGGTCCGGGCGCGAGCCCATGGCGCGGTCCTCCGCCGGTCGCAGACCCTGTACGTGGGCCCACTCCAGTACGTTCAGCAGTTGCACGGGGCTCTCGACGAACGCGAGGGTGTGGGCGTGTTGGGGGCTCATCGGTGGAGGACCGTCCCGGGAGGGGTGGCGGGCTGAGGGATCAGACCGTGACCGGCTCGCCCGCCGCGGCGGCGATGTCCGCCTCGGCGACGACGCCGGTGACGCGGCGCAGCTTCTTCATGGGGCCCAGCTCGGAGTCGTAGACCTTCTTGACGCCGTCGCCGAGGGACGCCTCGACGGCGCGGATGTCGCGGACCAGGCGCGTCAGACCCTGCGGCTCGACGGAGGCGGCCTGGTCGGAGCCCCACATCGCGCGGTCGAGGGTGATGTGCCGCTCGACGAAGACGGCGCCGAGGGCGACGGCGGCCAGCGTGGTCTGCAAGCCCGTCTCGTGGCCGGAGTAGCCGATCGGGACGTTCGGGTACTCCTTCTCCAGCGTGTTGATCACGCGCAGGTTCAGCTCCTCGGCCTTGGCCGGGTAGGTGGACGTGGCGTGGCAGAGCAGGATGTTGTCCGAGCCGAGGACCTCGACCGCGTGGCGGATCTGGCGCGGGGTGGACATGCCGGTGGACAGGATCACCGTGCGGCCGGTGGCGCGCAGCGAGCGCAGCAGCTCGTCGTCGGTGAGGGAGGCGGAGGCCACCTTGTGGGCGGGCACGTCGAACTTCTCCAGGAAGGCGACGGCCTCGGTGTCCCACGGGGAGGCGAACCAGTCGATGCCCTTCTCCGTGCAGTACGCGTCGATCTGGCGGTACTCGTCCTCACCGAACTCCACGCGGTGGCGGTAGTCGATGTAGGTCATCCGCCCCCAGGGCGTGTCGCGCTCGATGTCCCACTGGTCGCGCGGGGTGCAGATCTCCGGCGTGCGCTTCTGGAACTTGACGGCGTCGCAGCCTGCCTCGGCGGCGGCGTCGATGAGCTTGAACGCGTTCTCCAGGTCGCCGTTGTGGTTGATGCCGATCTCACCGGTGACGTAGACCGGGCGGCCGGGGCCGACCTCGCGCGAACCGAGCTGACGGATACGGGAGTTGATGCTCATGTGAGGGTGTTTCCTTACCTGGGGAGGGATTCGAGCGAGGGTCCGAGAAGCCAGCCGGCGACCTCCCGGATCGCGCCGTCGCCACCGCGCACGGTGGTGACGGCGCGCGCGGCGCCGCGTACGGCGTCATGGGCGCCCGCGACCGCCACGGGCCAGCCGACGAGGGCGAAGCACGGGAGGTCGTTGACGTCGTTGCCGACGTAGAGCACGCGCTCGGGCGCGATGCCCTGTTCCTCGCACCACTGCTTGAGGGCGAGGTCCTTGCGGTCGATGCCGTGCAGCACGGGAAGCCGGAGCTTGCGGGCGCGGGCGGCGACCACCGGGTTGCGTTCCGTGGACAGGATCAGCATCTTCAGGCCGCTGTCGCGCAGGGCCGCGATGCCGAGTCCGTCCCCGCGGTGCACGGAGACGAACTCCCGTCCGTCGGAGTCGATCAGCACCCGGTCGTCGGTCTGGGTGCCGTCGAAGTCGAGGACCACGGCGTCGATGTCGTCGTGGGTGGGAAGGGCGCCGGGCCGCTCGGCGTCGAGGAGCGGCGCGAGGGCGCGGGCCCGGGCGAGATCGTGCGGGTCGTCGATCTCCAGGACGCGGGCCGGGTCGGTGCGGACGAGTTCGGTCCGGCCGAAGAAGCGGTGGCGGTGGGTACGGAAGCCGGTCACGTCCATCGCGTAGGCGGCGCCGGTCTCCAGGAGGTCCTGGGGGCGGTCCTGGCGGCGGGGGCGGACGGACTTGTCGTGGTTGACGCCGTGACCTCCGCCGCCCGCCGCCTCGCCGGTCCCGTCGCCCTCGCCGTCGCCGTCGCGCCAGACGAACCCGTGGAAGGGGGCGACCGTGACGGCCGTGTCGGCGGTGCCGGAGGCGACGGCCGCGGCCACCCCGTCGACGTCCTCGCGGGCGACGAACGGGCTGGTGCACTGCACGAGCAGCACCACGTCCACGGTCGTGCCGTGCCGTTCCTCGTGCGCGTCCAGGGCGTGCAGCACGGCGGCCTCGGAGGTGGCCGTGTCTCCCGCGATGGCGGCGGGGCGCAGCACCACGCCGGCACCGGCGGCACGGGCGGCGGCGGCGATGGCCGGGTCGTCGGTGGAGACGACCACGTCGGTCACGTGCGCCGCCGCGAGGCACTCCCGGACTGCGCGGGCCACGAGCGGCACCCCGCCGACGGGCGCGAGGTTCTTCGCGGGCACCCCCTTGGAGCCGCCGCGCGCGGGGATCACCGCGAGTACCCGGCGCGGCGAGGTGCCGTCCTGGGCTTCCGGATGGGACATGGAGTCTCCTGGAGAAGTGGTCGTGGGGGCCGGGTCCGTCACAGCTCCCCCATCCGGCGGATCACCGGGGCGACGCGCTGGACGCCGTGCCGGTACGCGCCGCGCGCCGCACGGCGGACGATCTGGCGCACGGGTCCGGGCGCCTGGCCGGCGGCGGCCGCGCCGGGCAGCGGGGCGCCGTCGGGTCCGAGGTGGTGGCGGGCGAGGATGCCGGGCAGATAGCCGGGGGCGGTCTGGGCCGTGTAGTACGGGTCGAGCGGCGGCAGTCCGCCGGGGCGGGCCAGCAGGGCGGCGATGCGGGCGCGGGCGGCGTCGAAGGCGCCCTCGTAGGAGCCTCCCCCGGAGGCGACTCCCTGCCGCGCCAGCCAGGTCGGCTCCGCCTTCGGCAGCTCCCCCGCGTCGATCCGGTCCCAGGAGGTCAGGCACCCGGACCCGAGGAAGTGGTGGTTGCCGAGTGCCTCGCGCACCCCGAGGTCGGTCAGTACGGCCGTCGGGATGTGCCGGTGCAGGGACTCCAGGGCGGCGGTGGAGCTGACCGTGACCAGCAGGTCGGTGCGGTCGAGCACCTCGCCCATGTGCCCGTACACCAGACGGAAGTTGGCGGGCGGGTTCAGTCCCCGGACCAGCTTCTGGTACGGCAGTTCCTCGATGTGCGTGGTGTGCTCGCCGGGCTTGGAGCGCAGCTTGAGCAGCACCTCGCGGTCGGGGTGACGACGGGCGTGCGCGATGAGCCGCCCGAGCAGATAGGCGCGGTCCTCGCGGCTGCCGGGCACGGAGGGCTGGACCGCGAACACCACCGTGAACGGCTCGTGTCGACCGCTGTACGGCGCCCCGCCGAGGAAGGGCAGCGCGACCTCGGTCACCGCGGCGGCGTCCGCGCCGACCCCCTCGTACACGTCCCGGAACCGCTCCGCGTCGTGCGCCGAGTTGGCCAGCACCAGATCGGCGCCGTGCCGCAGCAGCAGGCCGTCGGCGAGCTTCTCGTAGACGACCCCGACGTACCCGGTGACGACCACGGGACGCGGCCCGCTCCCCCACGCGTGCCGCAGCCCGTGCAGCATCGCCTGCACCCCGCCGCCGACCAGCGCGAGCACGAGCACGTCGCAGGGCTCCTCGCCCATCGCCCGCACGAACTCGACGGCCGTCACCTCGCGCAGGCTGTCCGCGCGGGCGCCGGTCTCCTGAAGCTGGCGGGCGGTCGGCGTGGCCCGTCCGCGCAGGAGGAAGCCGTCGAGCCGGATCTCCGCGCCCCGGGGAGCGAGGCGCCGCGCGGTGAGCGCGCCCCATTTCCATCGGGTGTCGGAATCCGCGAGGACGGCGATCCTCAGGGGTTCGGTGGTGGTTGCTGGCACGCCGCAGACGCTAGGAAGGCATTCGGAGGTTCCGCCCAACCTGAACGCAACAAAGGGTTAACAGCACATCGACGAATGGGGATTCGGCGCCGGATCAGGGTCCGGGAAAACCCGGTTCACGGCTTCGCCACGCGTCGTTCACCCGTCATCAAGGCGAGCGTCAGAACGAATGCCGGGCCCCGCCTTAATGTCCTCGGCGTGGTCAAGCTCTCGGTCATCGTGCCGTTCTACAACGTGCAGCAATACGCGCCGGACACCCTGAGGAGCCTCGGTGCGAACGCGCGTGACGATTTCGAGTTCATTCTCGTGGACGACTGTTCCCGCGACGGGACGCCGGACGTGCTCCGACGTGCCGAGCGCGAGTTGCCCGGCGCCGTCCTGGTCCGGCACGAGAAGAACGGCGGACTCGCCACGGCCCGCAACACCGGCATCGACCGGGCGCGCGGCGAGTATCTGACGTTCCTCGACGGCGACGACTGGCTCGCCCCCGGCTACTACGAGCGGCTCGTGGCCGCCATCGAGGGGCTGGGCTGCGACTTCCTGCGGACGGACCATGTGCAGTGCACCGGGCGGGCCCGGGCCGTGCACCGGGTGCCGCACGGGCGGCGCGACGTGGTCCTCGACCCGCGGGCGGCGATCCTGCCCGCGGACCGGTCGACGTCGGTGGACTACGCCTACGCCTGGGCGGGCATCTACCACCGCCGGCTGGCGGAGCGGGGCCTGCTGCACTTCACGGACGGGCTGCGCACGGCGGAGGACCGGCCGTGGATCTGGCGGCTGCACCGGGAGGCGGAGTCGTTCGCCGTGACCGGGCTGCTCGGCGTCTTCTACCGGCGCGGAGTCGCCTCCTCGCTCACCCAGATCGGCGATGTGCGCCAGCTCGATTTCCTGCGCGCATTCGACCAGGTCATAGCGGAAACCGCTGCCGACCGTGACGCCGGAGAACTGCTGCCCAAAGCTGTGCGCACATATTGCGCGATCATTTCCCACCATCTGGGAAGCATCGAAAGGTTCGAACCCCTGGTGGCGAGGAAACTGAAATCCCTGAGCGCGGCCGCCCTTCGGCGTATGCCGCAGGACGTGCTGACCGAGGCGCTGGATTCGATGGACCTGGAACGCGCCACCAAGCTGCGCCGGCTGCGCCGTCGCCCGGCACCCGCGGGGGCCGCCGCATGACCACTCAGATCTTCCAGGCGTCCACGCTGTACGGCGTGGCCACGCTGGCCGCCGCCCTCGACTCCGGCTGCTTCGCCCCCGCCGACCGGCGCGTCCTGCTCGTCTGCAACAACGCGGCCACCCCGGAGACCACGCCCGCCCTCGACCGGATGCCGGGCTTCGAGCGGCTGCGGGACCGCTTCGACGACGTGCTGTCGTACAACGAGACGATCGCCCCGTTCCACCCCGGGGGGTGGGCGCCCCGCGTGGACGACATGCCCTTGTGGGAGCGGTACGTGCGCCACGAGTGGCGGCTCGGCGACGAGCGGGTGGAGCTGGCGGTCGAGTCGATCCAGGTCAACCCCTCGCTCGCGCTCGCCCAGATCTTCACCGGCGCCCCGGTCACGGTGTACGCGGACGGCCTGATGAGTTACGGCCCCACCCGCAACAAGATCGACCCGCTGGTCGGCACCCGGGTGGACCGGCTGCTCCACCTGGACCTGGTGCCGGGGCTGAAGCCGTTGCTGCTCACCGAGTTCGGCGTCCCCGCCGAGCTGGTGCCGTCGGCCGCCTTCACCAAGGTGCTGGCCGAACTCGCGGCCGCCGACGACGACGTGCCCGCGCCGGACGAGCCCGCGCTGCTGCTCGGCCAGTATCTGTCCGCGCTGGACATCCTCACCCCGGACGAGGAGGAGGAGCTGCACGTCCGCATGTTGCGCGGCGCCGTCGGACTCGGCCACACCAGCGTGGTGTTCAAGCCGCACCCCACCGCGCCGGCCCGCTACGCCCGCACCCTGGAGCGGGAGGCGGAGAAACTCGGGGCGGACCTCACGGTGCTGGACACCCCGGTGCTGGCGGAGGTGCTCTACCAGCGGATACGTCCCGCGCTTGTCGTCGGCTGCTTCTCCACCGCCCTGCTGACCGCCGCCACGCTCTACGGACTGCCGGTGGCGCGGACCGGCACCGGGACCCTGCTGGAGCGGCTGGTCCCGTACGAGAACAGCAACCGGGTGCCGGTCACCGTGGTCGACGCGCTGCTGCCTGACCTCGCCGACCGGGCGGCCGTCGTCGAGGGACGGCGCGGCACGACGGTCGAGGAACTGGAGGAGCTGGTGCGCGCGGTGGCCTTCGCCATGCAGCCGAAGATCCTGCCGGGGTCGCGCCCGCACGCCGAACGCTTCCTCGCCGCGCACCAGGACGCCGGGACGCTGCGCTACTTCAAGCGCCGTCGGCTGGCCACGCTGGCGCTGCCCGGCGGGGTGCCCGCCCAACTGGCGTTCATCCCGCGCAACGCCACCGTCCGCCGGGTGGCACGCCGGGCGCGCGTGCTGCGCCGGGTGGTACGCCGCTGACCCGACTCGCCCGGCCCCGGCGCCCCGCCGCCCTCCGACGATCCACTCAACCCCCAGGACCCGGCTCATGACCGCCACACCGCAGCTCGACACGGCCCCCCTCGTCAGTCCGCCGGAGTCCGCCGTCACCCGGCCGCGGACGCGTCTGCTCGCCGTGGACGGGCTGCGGCTGGTGGCGGCGCTGATGGTGTGTCTGTACCACTACGCCGGACGCGGCGGCACGATCTCCGAGTCCTGGCACCAGAGCCCGTCCGAGGTCTTCCCCCGGCTCTCCCAGGTGGCCCCCTACGGCTGCCTGGGGGTGCAGTTCTTCTTCGTGATCAGCGGCTTCGTGATCTGCATGAGCGGCTGGGGCCGCGGCCTCGGCGACTTCTTCCGCTCGCGGGTGGCCCGGCTCTACCCGGCGTACTGGGTGGCGCTGGTGCTGGTCACCGCGGCGGCCTTCGTGCTGCCGGTCGTGGTGAAGCCCGTACGGGCCGACGAGTTCCTGGTGAACCTGACGATGCTCCAGCAGCCGATGGGCGCCACCCGCATCCTCGGGGTGTGCTGGACGCTGTGGGCGGAGGTCCGCTTCTACGCGCTGTTCGCCCTGTTCGTGGTCGTGCGCGGGGTGACCTACCGGCGGGTGGTGCTGTTCGCCTGCGTCTGGACGCTGGCCGCCGCGCTCTCCACCACCTCCGGCAACGCCCTCACCGACGCGGTGGTCATGCCGGAGTACGCGCCGTTCTTCGTCGGCGGCCTCGCGCTCCATCTGATCCACCGCTTCGGAAGCAGCCCGCTGCCCTGGGGCATCGTGGTGATGTCCTGGCTGCTCGGGCAGAGCGCGGCCGTGCGCGGGCTGTGGCATCCGGGCGCGCACGGCGACTTCACCCGGCACCCGGTGGTGATCGTCCTGGTGGTCACGCTGGCCTTCGCCTCGGTGGCGGTCGTCGCGCTGGGCTGGACCCGGTGGGCGTCCTGGCCGTGGCTGGTCACGGCGGGCGCGCTGACGTACCCGTTCTACCTGGTGCACGAGCACCTGGGCTGGTTCGCCGTACGGATACTGCACCGCGGCCTCGGCCTCGCACCCTGGCCGACGCTCGGCCTGACGGTGACGGCGATGCTGGCACTGGCCTGGCTGCTGCACCGCTTCGTGGAGAAACCGTTCGGCCCCCGCCTGCGCCGGGCTCTCAAGGGCTGACCTCAGCCGATCCCGTACCGCGCCCCGATCCCCGCCACGATCACCGCCAGCCCCTCCTCGAACTGCTCGTCGTAGTTCTCGAAGAGGAACGGTCCCGCCTCGGCCGCCAAGGGGAACTCCGCCAGGCGCCGGGTGCGTTCGGCGAGGTCGTAGCCCTCGCGCGGTTCACGGGGGAGGGGGCGTACGCCCTGTTCCTCGGTGACGAAGCCGATCGTGTACATGGAGGCGGTGCGGGCGGCGCTGACCGCCCGCCGCGCCAACGCCGCCGCCGTGCTCGACCTCTCCACCGGCGTCCACCGGGGCGAGGTCCGGCGCGGGAGGGCCACGGTGCAGCTCGGCGTCGGCTACCCGGACTCGGCCTTGCGCGAGGACACGCGCCGGGCCCCCTCCGGCGTCCGCGCGGGCGACCGCGCGCCGGACGGCAGGGTGGACGGCGTGCGCCTCTTCGACGCCTTCCGGGGCCCGCACTGGACCCTGCTCGGCGCCCCCGCCCCGCACGACGGCATCCGCGCGCTCCCGGCGGCCCCCGCCTCCTACGGGCCGGGCGTCTTCCTCGTCCGGCCCGACGGATACGTGGGCTGGGCGGGTGACTCGGCCGACGGGATCGAGGACTACCTGACCCGCGTCGGCCGGACCGCCTCCTAGACGGCGGAGGCCAGCGACAGCTTCACCGCGAAGCCGAGGAACAGCACCCCCGCCGCCGAAGTGGCCGTCGCCGACAGCCTCTTGCGGCGGCGGAAGGCGGCCGACAGGCGGGTGCCGCCGAATATCAGCGCGGTGAGGTAGAGGAAGCTGAACGCCTGGGCGAAGGCGCCGAGGACGACGAACGACAGGGCCGGGTAGGCATAACCGGGATCCACGAACTGGACGAAGAAGGCGACGAAGAACAGGATCGCCTTCGGGTTGAACAGGCTCACCACCAGCGCCCGCCGGAACGGCCGTTCGTCCGCCGCGGCCTGCTCGCCCGTCTCCGCCACGGCAGCCTCGCGCCGGGTCCGCCAGAGCTGCCACGCGGCCCGCATCATGCCGATCGCGAGCCAGGTCAGATAGCCGGCACCGGCGTACTTCACGATCCCGAACAGCACCGCGTTCGCCTGGAGCAGCGAGGCCACACCGGCCGCCGACAGCGTCATCAGCACGGTGTCGCCGCACCACACACCGGCGGCGGCCGTATAGCCCGCGCGCACACCCTTACGGGCGGCCACGGACAGGACGTAGAGCGAGTTGGGACCGGGCAGCAGCACGATCAGGACGAGCCCTGCCAGGTAGGTGGGGAGATCGATGACGCCGAACATGCAGGGAGTGTCGCACGGGCCACCGACCGTGCCTATGGCGAGGGTCCCAGCAGGCCGGAGCAGCTCCCGGCCGCGGCTCCCGCTCCGCGCCCGCCCTCAGAAGACGTCCGCCGGGACGTACGTCCCCCACACCCCCCGCAGCACCTCGCACACCTCCCCCACCGTCGCCCGCTCCCGCAGCGCCCGCTTCATCGGCGGCAGGACGTTCCCCGTGCCCCGCGCCGCCTCCCCGAGCGCGCGCAGCGCGGACTCCACCGCCCCCGTGTCGCGTTCCGCCCGCAGCCGGGCCAGCCGCTCCCGTTGCCGGGTCTCGATGCCGGGGTCCGGGCGGTGCGGGGCGTACGGCTCCTCCTCGTCCAGGCGGAAGCGGTTGACGCCGACGACCACGCGCTCGCCCTCCTCCGTCTCGCGGGCGATCCGGTAGGCGTTGCGCTCGATCTCGCCCTTCTGGAAGCCCTGTTCGACGGCGGCGACCGCGCCGCCCCGCTCCGCCACGCGGTCCATCAGCTCCAGCGCTGCCGCCTCCACGTCGTCGGTCAGCGACTCGACCGCGTAGGAGCCGGCGAAGGGGTCGACCGTCGCGGGGACGTCCGTCTCGTACGCCAGGACCTGCTGGGTGCGCAGGGCGAGGCGGGCGCTCTTGTCGGTGGGCAGGGCGATGGCCTCGTCGAAGGCGTTGGTGTGCAGCGACTGCGTGCCGCCGAGCACGGCCGCGAGTGCCTGCACGGCGACCCGGACGAGGTTCACCTCGGGCTGCTGCGCGGTGAGTTGGACCCCGGCGGTCTGGGTGTGGAAGCGCAGCATCCACGACTTCGGATCGCGCGCGCCGAACTCCTCGCGCATCACCCGGGCCCATATGCGCCGCGCGGCGCGGAACTTGGCGACCTCCTCCAGGAGCGTGGAGCGCGCCACGAAGAAGAAGGACAGCCGGGGCGCGAACGCGTCCACGGCCATGCCCGCCGCGAGCGCCGTGCGGACGTACTCGATGCCGTCCGCCAGCGTGAACGCGACCTCCTGCGCGGGCGAGGCACCCGCCTCCGCCATGTGGTAGCCGGAGATGGAGATGGTGTTCCAGCGCGGGAGCTCGGCGGCGCAGTACGCGAACAGGTCGGCGGTCAGCCGGAGGGAGGGGCGGGGCGGGAAGATGTAGGTGCCGCGCGCGATGTACTCCTTCAGGACGTCGTTCTGGACCGTGCCGGTCAGCCGGTCGCCGGGGACGCCCCGCTCCTCGGCCACCAGTTGGTAGAGCAGGAGCAGCGCGGCGGCCGGGGCGTTGATCGTCATGGACGTGGAGACGCGGTCCAGCGGGATGCCGTCGAACAGCTCCCGCATGTCCTCGACGGAGTCCACCGCCACGCCGACCCGTCCGACCTCGCCGTGCGCGAGGGGCGCGTCGGAGTCGTAGCCCATCTGGGTGGGCAGGTCGAAGGCGACGGACAGACCGGTGGTGCCGTGGGCGATCAGCTCGCGGTAGCGGGCGTTGGACTCGGCGGCGGTGCCGAACCCGGCGTACTGGCGCATCGTCCAGGGGCGGCCGGTGTACATGGTCGGGTACACGCCCCTGGTGTACGGGTACGCGCCGGGCTCGCCCAGTCGCTCGGCCGGGTCCCAGTCCGCGAGGTCGCCGGGGCCGTACACCGGCTCGATGGGCTGCCCCGACTCCGTGTGCCGTGCCATGGCCGCCTCCGGGAGGTGTCCGTCGTCCCCCGTACCACCCTGCCGTGTAGTTCGACGCGGGGCGCGCGGGGAAGCATCCGGGCATGTGGAATCCGGGGAGAACCGCCGTCGTGCTCGCCTCGGTCGCCGCCCTCGCCGCGCTCTGCGGCTGCACGGTGGCGCCTCCGGACGGCGCCGACGGCAAGCACCGCTCGCCGCTGCACGTGGAGCTGCCGTCGGGTGCGCCGCGTACGAGCACGTCCGCCGCGCCCGTCGCCGGTGCCCGTGTGCTGTGGTCGCGCGGCGACAGCGGCTTCGGGGTGCGCGAGTTGCAGGCGCGGCTGCGGCAGCTCGACTGGCTCTTCGACGGGCCGACCGGGAGTTACGACGATCTGACCGAGAAGGCCGTCAGCGGTTTCCAGGGCAAGCGCGGGCTGCCGAGGACGGGCCGTACGGACACGGCCACCTGGCAGCGGCTGGTGGCGATGACGCACCGGCCGGGCAAGTGGGAGCTGTATCTGATGGGCGGCCAGCCCGCGGCCGCGCCCGATCCTCGCTGTCTGACCGGCCGGGTGCTGTGCATCGACAAGACCAGCCGGACCCTGCGCTGGATGACGAACGGCCGGACCCTCTCCACGATGTCCGTCCGCTTCGGCTCGCAGTACTCACCCACCCGCGAGGGTGTGTTCCACGTCTACTGGAAGTCACGACACCATGTGTCGACGCTCTACGACTCCCCCATGCCGTACGCCCTGTTCTTCAGCGGCGGACAGGCCGTGCACTACTCGTACGACTTCGCGGCGCGCGGTTACGCGGGCGGCTCGCACGGCTGCGTCAACGTGCGGGACGAGCAGGCGATCGCCTCGCTGTTCGCGCAGGTGAGGGTGGGCGACAAGGTTGTCGTCTCCTGGTGAAGCGGGTGAAGCGGGGCGCGGGCGGGACCGGGGGAACATGTCCCGCCCGCGCCGGGTGCACGAGCCGTGGGTACGGGGGGAACCCCGGCTCAGTGCGACGGCCGATGACCAGTCGGCTCACTCTGTACTGCGCCACCGGCTCCAGAAACGTCACACCTTTGCCGAAGAAATTTCCGCTCTGGGTAAAACCGCAGGTCAGAGGGTGCTGAAGGTCGGGCTGGGGGTGCCTGTGGGGAGGTCCGCCGAGCTGGGGGCGGCGGGGAGGACGTAGGTGGAGGGGACGGGGGAGGCGAGACCGGTGCGGTGGCGGAGGGTGCGGTCGTGGCCCTTCCGGGTGTGGCCGTCACCGGAGCCCGCGTGGCCGTCGTTGTCGCCGTCGCCTGATCCGCCCGTGCCGTCGGACCGGTGGCCGTGGCCGAAGTGGCCGAGGGGGCCCTCGGTGTCCGGACCGCCGGGCACGGGCACGACCGGCAGACCGTTCCGGCGCCCCGACAGCACGGCCGTGCAGTACGCCTTCACGCGCGCCGAGCCGCCCGCGACACCCTCCAGCGCACGGCGGCGCCCCGCCTCGGGCTCCCGCCCGGCGCGCAGATCGCGGCAGGCCGCGACCGCCACCCGCCACCGGGCGCCGGGCCTGCGGGACCCGGTGCCGGGGTCGGTCGCCTCGCCGGTGTCCTGGCCGGCGCCGCCCGCCGCCTCGGGCGGGGCGTGACCGGGGTCGGCGGACTCGCTCGCGCCGGGGGTGGGCCCGGCGTCGCCGGACGGTCCCGGAGACGACGGCAGCCGGGAGCGCCCCGGCGTCGCGGCGGCGGACACGGACGCCCCGGGGTCGGGCCGCCCCTGCCGGAACGGCCCGGGCAGCACTCCGCTCCCGGCTGCCACGGCCACCCCGCCGAGCGTCCCGACGGCCACGGCGGCGGCCAGCGCCATCCGCACCGGCCGCCCCCACCGCACGTGGCGCGCACGCACGGGGCGCCGCGGCTGGGCGCCGATGTGGACGACGCCGGCGTCGAGGCGGTGGAACGGGGTTGCCGCGGAGGCGGCTTGGGACGCGGAGGCGTCGAGAGCGGCTCCCCCCGGCGCCTCGGCCGCCGGGGGACTGCCGGCCGCACGTCCTGCCCGCGCCACCCGGAACGCCGCCAATGCCGCTTCCTCGCCCGGGAGTTCGTCCTTCGCCGGAGCTGCGGAGTCGGCGAGTGTCGCCAGCAGGGACGCCAGCCGGGCACCCTCGTCGGGGACCCGGTCGCCGGAAGATCGCGGCGGCTCGCCGTTCAGCAGACGTTCCGACGTCTCGAGGTCCAGCCACTCGTCGTGCTCGTCGGCCATCACATGTCCCTCTGCGTCCGCGCACGCGCAGGCGTCACACTCGCGGGCGCGACGGTACGGGCGCGGGGTCCTCGCTGGGGCGGCAGCGCGTCGAGTCCACCGGCCGACTCCGGGTCGGGGCCGAGGAGTTCGGCGAGGCGCTTCAGTCCCCGGTGCGCGGCGGTGCGTACCGCTCCCGCGCGCTTGCCGAGCGTCTCGGCGGCGGACTTGGCGTCCAGGCCGACCACCACGCGCAGCACCACCGCCTCGGCCTGGTCCTGCGGCAGACGCGCGATGAGCGAGAGGGTGCCGTCGGTGGCCAGTGCCTCCATCGCCTCACCGGCGGTGTCCGACTCGGCGGCGCGGCCGGTCAGTTCGGTCTCGTCGCCGCCTATCAGCGGACGGCGGCCGCGCATCCGTATGTGGTCCAGGGCGCGGTTGCGGGCTATCCGGGCGGCCCAGCCGCGAAAGCGGTCCGCGTCACCGCTGAACCGGTCGAGGTCGCGGGCGATCTGGAGCCAGGCCTCGGACGTGACGTCCTCGGCGTCCGGCTCCCCCACCAGCGTGCGCACATAGCCGAGCAGCCGTGGATGCACCGCGCGGTACACCGTGCGGAAGGCTTCCTCGTCACCGCCCTGGGCCGCGCGCACCGCGGCGGTCAGCTCCGCGTCGTCCCCCTGCACCGCACTCCCTTACGCCTGTCTGGTGGTCGGCGCGAAAGGCACGTTACGGCCTGAAACAGCGCCCCGTCCATGTCTGTAGAAGATGCAACTGACTCGTGATCCATTGGGTGTGACACAAGCCGCACTCCCGACGCTGTACGAGATGCGGGCCGCACCCAGACCCGCCACCCGCGACGGCCGGGGCCTCTCCTGTGGGGGGTGGCGGCCCCGGCCGTCGCTTCGACGTCACTCCTCCCGCCCGCTGCAACGTCCCTTCCGGCAGCCCCCGTACGCTGCTCCGTCCACGTACGACGAGGGAGACGACGGAATTCGATGGTGGGCACCTTTGTGGGGCTTGTGGTGATGCCCTTGGTCGTCGCCGGGCTGGCCCGGTGGGCGGCTGGGCGGAGGCGGCACGCGTTGGGCGTGGGCCGGCCCGTGCACTTCCGGGGGCGGCTCGATGGGCGCAAGGGGTGGTTGCTGGTCGATCCTCGGCTCGACGGGCCCGTTTTCCTTGACCGGACCGGGGGTGCCGTCGCGCTGCCGCGTGGTGGGGAGGCTCTGGGGGCGACGGTCTCCACCGTCGACCGGCCCGCCGTCGAGAGGGTCCGCCTGCGGTATCGGACGCCTCAAGGGCGGGTGGTGCGGCTGGGGCTGGCCACGCATGACGCGTGGACGCTGGGCGCGTGGCTGGGTGAGGAGCCGCGGCCGGGTCCCGTGGGCGGGCGCCGGCCGCGGTTGCCGGTCGCGCCGTCGTGGGCGGTGTTCGCGCTCGCGGTGGGTCTGTTCGTGGGGCTCGTCGCCGCGGACGTCGTGGCGTTCGGGAAGCACACTGCTGCCGAGGTCGTGCGGGTGGACCGGGACGAGGAGGACTGCACGGTCGCCTGGGACGGCGGGGTGGAGCGGGCGAGTGTGGACTGTGACGCGGGGGCCCTGCGTGCCGGTGACCGCACAGCGGTCGTCGCGCTTCCCTGGCCGTTCCTGGGTGAGGCCGTGGACACCGGGGTCACTCCGCGCGTGGTCGCCGTACTCGGAGGTGTGCCCGGACTGCTCGGTCTGGGTGGGGCGTTGGTGGTCAACCCGCTGCTGTGCGCCCGGCGCGTCCGGCTGGCGCGCCGGGCCGGGCCGGTGGCCCTGCCGCACGTGGTCGCGGACGGTGAGGCGGACGAGGAGGAGTGGCCCGCTCTCGGGGACGATCTGCGCTACGCGAGCCTCGCCGCCGCGGCCCGGCACGCCGATCGCCATCGGCCCGGACCCCGGGTGACCCCGCCGCGCCGTGGCCCCGGCCGTACGTCCGTGGCGCCGTGGGCCTGGGTGGCGGCCACCGTCCTCGGCACCGCCGCCTGGTACCCGCTGGCGTTCTCCGGCAGCGCCGTCCTGGACGACCACTTCCACCTGGGGCACTGGCGCTTCCCGCTGTTCGGCACGGTCGGCATCGTGTGCCTCGCCCGGATCGGCTGGGTCGTGACCGACCGCGTCCCCCTCTGCGGTCCGGTCCTGCGGGCCGCGCGGACGGGTGACGGGAAGGACGCCTGGCAGCCCATGCGGTACGTCCGCCTGTGCCGCGATCCCGGCGAAATGGTGCTGGTCCTGTTCCGGCCGGAGGGCGGGGACGTGACCGCGCCCCGGTACCTCCAGCCGATCTCCCGCTCCCGGGGCACCGGGCGCCGTACCGTCGGCGGACCCGCGCCGGTCGGCGAGGCCCTGGTGCGCGACACCGGCGCGGGACCGCTGATCTGCGAGATAGACGGCGTCCGCTACCTCCCCGGCGATCGCGCCACCGAGGCCACGTCCGACCCCGCCCGCACCCGCGACGAACTGCGCGACCTCGCCGAGAACCACCTTCGCCCGATCGGACCCGCCCGCTAGGGCCTGTCTGACCATTCTCGTCGCCCGGCCCTAAGGGGCGTCTCCCCGATCTTCGCGGGCCCGCGGCACCCCCCAGGCGGGGCACGGCCGACCGGGGGTCAGCGCCCCGCGATCGCCTCCCGGCACAACAGCCCCAGCGACCCGTCCCCCTCGTAGGCGCGGCGGGCCTCGTCCATCGGGGTCCACAGGCGGCCGTCGGGGGTGCGCAGGCACGGGTCGCCGTCGGTGGCCCACCATTCGGCGCCGGTCTGGCGGGCGATCACCTCGCCGGCGTAGGCGCCGAAGCCGCGCAGGACGCGACGGACGGCCTCGTACGGCGGGCCGTCGCGGCGTATCTCGTCGATCACGCGGTCGACGCGCCACACGCTGCGCGCGGTGTAGTCGAGCCGGAGCCGGGCCCCCTCGCGGAGCGCGGCGACGGTGTCGGCGGCCCAGCGCGCGGGACGGGCGTCCAGGGGGGCGGACGGGTACGCGGGAGTGGGGTACGGGGCTGTCACACAGGGGACAGCGGTCCCGGAGCCCCGGCCGTAACAGGAATCCGGGCCGTTCCGGGAACCGGCGCAGGACCGCCGCACCGCCACCCCGGGACGATCACAGTTCCCGCCCACGCGAGGGGGTTTGAGCGGCGGGGCGCCCTGAAGAACCGTTACGCCCGATCCGCTCAGCCCTGACTGCGCGCCCGGCGCGAGACCACCGCCTGGAGGATGCGGCGCCCCTCGATCGACACGTCCAGGGCGCGGCGCAGCCCGCCCACGCCGTGCTCGGCGAGGAGTTCCAGGACGACGGTCTGGCGCCGGAGTTCGGCGGCGACCAGCGGGGAGGACGTCTCGTCCGTACCACCGTGGCGGTCCTCGGCCGCGCCGGCGGCGGGAGCGGTGTCCTCGGTGGCCGGGTCGAGGAGCCGGTGCACCTGGAGGGCGGCCAGCGAGCAGGCGTCGGCCCACTCGCGCAGCGCCTCGCCGGACCGCTCGGCCGGTGCCGTCTCCAGCATCCGCCGGACCAGCAGGGCCGCCTCGTCCTCGCCGGGGTCGACCGCGCCGAGCGCGGCCCGGGTCTTCTCCAGGCTCTCGGACCAGTCGGAGCCGTCGGCGAGGTGGGCCCACAGCGGGCGCAGCAGTTCGTCGTCCTCATACAGCAGGGGGACGCACCGATCCGAACAAGCCAGCCCACTGGCGGCCAGCCCGCGCGCGTCGGCCTGTGCGATCAGTTCCACCAGGCTCATGGAATCTCCCCTCGCCTGGGCGCCGTCTGTACGGAGCCCGCATTTCCCCTTACTGCGTGCGACGGCCCGGGAGTGTCACAGTCGCCGGTTTTCAGCCAAGAACGGGGGCGAACGGGACGGCGAGCGCCTTCTGGTGCTGCATCCGGGTCAGCCGGAGCACGACCAGCACGGCGAGTACGGCGGCGGGGATGTCGACGAGGTCGGCGAAGAGCATCACGCGCGCCTCCCACACGGCGTCCGCGCCGCCGTCGAACCGGGCCGTCGCCTGGTCCGCGACCAGGGAGACGAGCCACAGCGCCCACCAGAGGTCGATCAGCCGGTGTCCGGCCGGGCGGCCCTGGGGCGCGCTCGTGTTCCAGATGTCGAGCACGATCCGGCGCGGGAACCACAGATTGACGATCGGGCAGAACCACGCGCCGATCGCCCACCCCCGCTTCAGGCTCTGCCCGGACTGGTCGAACACCTCGGCGTTGACCCGCACCCGGTACAGCCAGCACAGATAGACGACCATCGCCGCGATCGTGGCGAACACCTGGGCGCCGCCGGTGAGTCCGGTGGCGAGGTCGGCCAGGTCGGAGGGACGGCCCTTGCTCGCGCTGTCCAGTTGCAGCGCGTCCGCGCAGACGGCGAACAGGTCGGCCACGCCGACGAGCGCCAGGAGCGTGACGGTGGCCCGTCCCAGCCCGACCGGCGAGCGCGGCGCGAGACCGGGCGGGAGCGCGAAGGACGCGGCGTACCGCGCGTCGTACGCCGCCCCGGACGGTGCGCCGGGCGGCGGTCCGGACGGTGCGCCGGGCAGCGGCGCCAGCGGCGGCTCGGCGGGCGCGAACGGCGGATGCGCCCCCGCGGCGAGGCACTCCGGGCACAGCGTGTTTCCGGCGGACGCGGGCTGACGGCCGCAATGGGTGCAGGTCATGAAGGTTTACCCCCCGATACGGTGCCGACGGCGCGACACCGCCCTCCCCAGGCCGGTGTGCACCGGGAAGCCGCCGGCGAGCGGGCCCGCCGACGGCTTTACCTGGAACATACGTTCCGTCAGGAGGTCAGTCCAGCCGATTCGCGAGTTGCCTGAACCGATCCCAGGACAAGGGGGGTTGGCCCGGGTCCCAGAGCTTCTGCACGGTCGCCCGCAGCGGCATCCGGATGCCGGAGGCGACCTGCGCCTCGGTCTGCGCGTTGGGGAAGTCGCACCACACCGCGAACAAGCCGCCGAGGATCTGCCCGTCGTACCGCGCCGGGACAGGGTCGGTGCCCCGGATCACGCGCGGGGTCCACTGCTCGTAGATGCGCTGCCCGGTCGGGTAGACGAAGGTCTGCGGCTCACCGAGGACGTAGTAGAGGTACTCGTCGTTGTAGTTGATGACCTTGCGGCCCGCGCTCAGATACTCCGCCGGCGGGCGGGCGCCTATCTCCTTGCCGGTCCAGTAGGCGACCCGGAGGTCCCCCGCGGGCTGGATCGAGGTGTCGCGCAGGAAGCCGTCGTTCCAGGCCCGCATGGTGCGGTCGTGGGCCCGGACGGTGGCGGCGCGGTCGTTGAGCCAGCCGGTGGCCAGGTCGGCGACGGAGCCGTCCGGGCCGTACGCCTTGCGGGCGGCGGAGGCGAGCTGGGGGTACGAGGTCTCCGGGTCGGAGACGGTCAGCGCCTGGTACTCGTCACCGCCGAGGTGCCACTGCTTCTGCGTGAACAGCCCGGAGTACTCGTTGAGCAGATCGTCGACGATCTTGGCGGAGGCGGGGTTGGAGATGTCGATCGCGCCCCGCGTCGGGGTGCCGCTCGCGTTGCGGAGCTGGAGGTCGGGGTGGGCGGCGATGACGGCGCCGAGGTGGCCGGGCGAGTCGATCTCGGGGACGACCGTGATGTGCCGGGCGGCGGCGAGGTCGATGATCTTCTTGACCTGCGCCTTGGTGAGATGGTCCTTGGAGACGATCTCGGGGTGGGTGGTGGACTGGATCCGGAACGCCTGGTCGTCGGAGAAGTGCAGTCCCAGCTCGTTGAACTTCAGATCGCCCAGTTCGCGTATCCGGTCCTCGATCCAGGACTCGGAGAACGGTTTGCGCGCGATGTCGAGCATGAAGCCGCGCACCTGCTTGGCGGGCTCGTCCCTCACGACGCCCTCGGGGGCGGAACCGCCGCCGTGCACCTCCTGTTTGAGGGTCCGGGTGCCGTAGAACACGCCCGCGTCGGCGGGGCCGCTGATCTCCACCCGGCCGTCGCGCACGGTCATGGTGTACGACTCCGGGCCGGCGCCCTTGCCGCCGAGCGTGAGCCGCAGGTCACCGGAGCGCGTGTCCTTCTGCTGCCCGGCGTACTTCAGGCCGAGCTCCCCGGCTATGAGCTTGCCCTCGTCGGCCAGCCCCGGGTCGGTCACCACCACCCGGTCGCCGCGCGCCGGCCGCCACCCGGGGCCGTGCGCCGGGGTGTGGGCGCGGACCGCCGGTATGGTCTGCGGCGCCTTCGACAGCGGATAGTTCCGCGTGGGCGACGGGCTCGGGCTGTCGCCCACGCTCGCCACGTCCGAGCCGCCGGGCGGGCCGCCGCCCGATGAGGCCCACACGCCGACGCCCACGCCGGCCACGACCGTCCCGGCGACCGCCGCGACGACGACCGCCCGTTTCCGCTTCACCTGCCGCGCCGTCGTACGGCGCCTGTGCTGGCTCACGACCCCAACCTACGACCGAACCGGCGCGGACCCGTCATCGAGAGTTTCCGAAACTCTCCCGTCCGAGTGAAAATCGGGCATCCGTCGGACACACACTGACCACTCTCGATAACGTGTCGGCACACCTTTCACACGTTCCCCTGCCACATCTGACGCATCCCCCTGCCCCACACCACACGTGACGCGAGGACCCACGCTGCCTGCGCACCGTTCGCCGTATCTCCCCACCCCCCTCGACGCCTTCAACCTGGCCCCCGCCGACGAGGCCCGCGCCCTGCTGGAGCGCTGTCTGCGCAGCTCGCGCTGGGCGGACCGGCTCGCCGAGCACCGCCCGTACCCCGACCTGCCCGCCCTGCTCGCGGCGGCGGACGAGGCGGCGTACGACCTGGACCAGACCGATCTGGCCGAGGCCCTGGCCGGGGAGTCCCTGCCCCGGCTGCCCGAGGGGACGTACTCCGCCGCCCACACCGCGCTCGACGCCGCGCACGCCGCCTACGAGGCGCGATTCGGCCATGTTTTCGTCATCTCTCCGGGCGACACCCCACCGGAGGAGCTGCCGGACCGTGTCCTCGAAGGAATCCGGTCACGATTGACGAACGATCCGGACGACGAACGGGTGATCGTGGCCGAGGAACTGCGCGGCCTGGCCCGCCACCGTCTCGCCGCCCACCTCGGCCCCACCGGCTGCCGCACCGCCAGCCACTACGCGCCCCGCCCCCACGCGTAGAACCGGTCCGCGGATCACGGCGCGGGTGCGCACCGGCGCCGCGTCTTCCCAGGTGAGCGGGGCCGGCGCCGTCCGGATGCCGGGCGGGGAAGGACGCCGCCGCGCCGGGGGCGGCACCGCGCGGGCGAAGCCGGGCGGTGAACCCGCCCCTCGACGACACCCCCGCGGGCGGGCGGTCCGCATCCCGAGCCCGCGCCGTGATCGGCGGGACCGGCCTCGGCCCCGGACCCGTTCCGGGGTGGTGTCGGTCACCCGTGCGGTGCGGGGTGGATCACACAGACCGGCCCCCCGTCGGCCCTGGCGCACGTCATGGATACGATGCTGAGGGCCGGTGGACCGTACCCGGCCGGGCCCGACCGACAGTGAAGCCGGCGCGGCCCTAGTCCCCGCACCCGGAGGGTTCTTCCGTGCCGGCTGGAACGCTGTACCGCGGCCGGGAAGGTATGTGGTCCTGGGTGGCTCATCGAGTCACCGGTGTCCTCATCTTCTTCTTCCTGTTCGTTCACGTGCTGGACACCGCTCTCGTGCGTGTCTCCCCCGAGGACTACGACAAGGTCGTAGCCACGTACAAGACCCCGATCGTCGCGCTGCTGGAGTACGGCCTCGTGGCCGCCATCCTCTTCCACGCGCTCAACGGTCTGCGCGTCATCGCCGTCGACTTCTGGTCGAAGGGGCCGCGCTACCAGAAGCAGATGCTGTGGACCGTCGTCGGTGTCTGGCTCGTCCTGATGGTGGGCGCGCTCTACCCCGTCCTCGGCCACGCCGCTCGTGTCCTGTTCGGGAGCTGACGCCGATGTCCACCTCTGAGATCAATCTGACGGGCTCCTCCGCGGAAGGCTTCGAAGACGCCTACGCGCTGAACCTCGACGCGCCGCGCTCGCGCACGCGCACCAAGAAGACCCCGAAGTCCACCCGGGGCAACTTCGAGATGGCGGCCTGGCTCTTCATGCGCCTGTCCGGCATCGTGCTGGTCGTCCTCGTCATCGGCCACCTGCTGATCCAGCTCGTGCTCGACGGCGGCGTCTCCAAGATCGGCTTCGCCTTCGTGGCCGGCCGCTGGGCGTCCCCGTTCTGGCAGGTCTGGGACCTGGCGATGCTGTGGCTGGCGATGCTGCACGGCGCCAACGGCCTGCGCACGGTCATCAACGACTACGCGGAGCGCGCGAACACCCGCCTGTGGCTGAAGGCGCTGCTCTACACCGCCACGGTGTTCACCATCCTGCTGGGCACGCTGGTGATCTTCACCTTCGACCCGAACATCCGCTAGGCACGGGGCTGCGAGAATCATGAAGATCCACAAGTACGACACCGTCATCGTCGGCGCCGGCGGCGCGGGCATGCGCGCGGCCATCGAGTCCACGAAGCGCAGCCGCACCGCCGTGCTGACCAAGCTCTACCCCACCCGCTCCCACACGGGCGCCGCGCAGGGCGGCATGGCCGCCGCGCTCGCCAACGTGGAGGAGGACAACTGGGAGTGGCACACCTTCGACACGGTCAAGGGCGGTGACTACCTGGTCGACCAGGACGCCGCCGAGATCCTGGCGAAGGAGGCCATCGACGCCGTCCTCGACCTGGAGAAGATGGGCCTGCCGTTCAACCGGACGCCCGACGGGACGATCGACCAGCGCCGCTTCGGCGGTCACTCCCGCAACCACGGCGAGGCCCCGGTCCGCCGGTCCTGCTACGCGGCCGACCGCACCGGCCACATGATCCTCCAGACGCTGTACCAGAACTGCGTCAAGGAGGGCGTGGAGTTCTTCAACGAGTTCTACGTCCTGGACCAGCTCATCACCGAGGTCGACGGCGTCAAGACGTCCGCCGGTGTGGTGGCGTACGAGCTGGCCACCGGCGAGATCCACGTCTTCCAGGCGAAGTCCGTGATCTACGCCTCCGGCGGCACCGGCAAGTTCTTCAAGGTGACGTCCAACGCGCACACCCTGACCGGTGACGGCCAGGCCGCGTGCTTCCGCCGGGGCATCCCGCTGGAGGACATGGAGTTCTTCCAGTTCCACCCGACCGGCATCTGGCGCATGGGCATCCTGCTCACCGAGGGTGCCCGCGGTGAGGGCGGCATCCTGCGCAACAAGGACGGCGAGCGCTTCATGGAGAAGTACGCGCCCGTCATGAAGGACCTCGCCTCCCGCGACGTCGTCTCGCGCTCCATCTACACGGAGATCCGCGAGGGCCGGGGCTGCGGTCCCGAGGGCGACCACGTCTACCTCGACCTCACGCACCTCCCGCCGGAGCAGCTCGACGCGAAGCTCCCGGACATCACCGAGTTCGCGCGCACCTACCTCGGCATCGAGCCCTACACGGACCCGATCCCGATCCAGCCCACCGCGCACTACGCCATGGGCGGCATCCCGACCAACGTCGAGGGTGAGGTCCTGGCGGACAACACCACCGTCATCCCGGGTCTGTACGCGGCCGGCGAGGTCGCCTGTGTCTCCGTGCACGGCGCCAACCGCCTGGGCACCAACTCCCTGCTCGACATCAACGTGTTCGGCCGTCGCGCGGGCATCGCCGCCGCCGACTACTCGCACACGGTCGACTTCGTCGAGATGCCGGAGAACCCGGCCGGTTTCGTCGTCGAGCAGATCGAGCGGCTGCGGAACTCCACCGGCACCGAGCGGGTGGCCGACATCCGCCGGGAGCTGCAGGAGACCATGGACGCCAACGTGATGGTGTTCCGCACCGAGCAGACGATCAAGACGGCGGTCGAGAAGATCGCCGAGCTGCGCGAGCGCTACGAGAACGTGGCGATCCAGGACAAGGGCAAGCGGTTCAACACCGACCTGCTCGAGGCCATCGAGCTGGGCAACCTGCTGGAGCTGGCCGAGGTCATGGCCGTCTCCGCGCTCGCCCGCAAGGAGTCCCGCGGCGGTCACTACCGCGAGGACTACCCGAACCGCGACGACGTCAACTTCATGCGCCACACGATGGCGTACCGCGAGAAGGGCGACGACGGCTCGGAGACCATCCGTCTCGACTACAAGCCGGTCGTCCAGACCCGCTACCAGCCGATGGAGCGTAAGTACTGATGGCTACCCCTGTTCTGGACAAGGCGGAGGCGGCCGCCGCCGCGTCCCCCTACATCACGGTCACCCTGCGCATCCGCCGGTTCAACCCGGAGGTCTCGCCGGACGTCCACTGGCAGGACTTCCAGCTGGAGATGGACCCCAAGGAGCGCGTCCTCGACGGGCTCAACAAGATCAAGTGGGACCACGACGGCACGCTGACCTTCCGGCGTTCCTGCGCCCACGGCATCTGCGGGTCCGACGCCATGCGGATCAACGGCAAGAACCGGCTGGCCTGCAAGACGCTCATCAAGGACGTCAACCCCGAGAAGCCGATCACGGTCGAGCCCATCAAGGGCCTGACCGCGCTCAAGGACCTCGTGGTCGACATGGACCCGTTCTTCCAGGCGTACCGGGACGTCATGCCGTTCCTGGTCACCAACGACACCAACGAGCCGACGCGTGAGCGCCTGCAGTCCGCCGAGGACCGCGAGCGCTTCGACGACACCACGAAGTGCATCCTGTGCGCCGCGTGCACCTCGTCCTGCCCGGTGTTCTGGAACGACGGCCAGTACTTCGGTCCGGCCGCCATCGTCAACGCGCACCGCTTCATCTTCGACTCGCGCGACGACGCCGGTGAGCAGCGCCTGGAGATCCTCAACGACCGTGACGGCGTGTGGCGTTGCCGCACGACCTTCAACTGCACGGACGCCTGCCCGCGTGGCATCGAGGTCACCAAGGCGATCCAGGAAGTGAAGCGCGCCCTGATCACGCGCCGCTTCTGATCCTTCCGCAGCACGCCCGAGGGCCCCGTTTCCGCCATCCGGAAACGGGGCCCTCGGGCGTTGCGGCGTCCGTGCGCTCAGCCGCGCAGCACGCGGCCCTGGCTGTCCGTGCGGTCGTTGCTCACGAGGAAGATGATGCCGTCGATGAGCGCCCAGAAGCCGAGACCGCCGCAGGTGAGGAGCTGGGCTATCCCGACGCCGGTGTTGCCGACGTAGAAGCGGCCGATGCCGAGCCCGCCCAGGAAGATCTGCAGGATGCCCGCGACGATCTTGGACTTGTCGGAGTACGGGCGCCCCTGCGGGTCGAAACCGTAGGGGGCGTCAGGGGTGGGGACGCTCATGGCAGTTGCTCCTGGGAGTGCCGTAGGGATTCCGGGCAGGAGAGATCCCACGGCGAAGTGCGTGCCCCGTCGTCCCCCCTGTGCGTGGTGATCCTAGGGACGACGTGAACACGCAGGCGTACGGCCGAACGATCGTTCCCGTACCGTGATCAATGGTGGATGTTGCGCACCACGCACCACGTCACCGCGAGCCCCAGGACGACCGCCTGCGCGCGCGGGCTCAGCCGGGGCTGCCAGCGGCGCCCCCGCAGCCCCTCCAGCGCCCAGCGCCCCAGGAGTGCCAGCGCGTACGGCGAGGCCAGCAGCAGGGCGCGGTTGTCCAGCCACGCCTCGGTGAGGTGACCGTGCATCAGGTCGTAGACCATGCGGGTGCCGCCGCAGGCGGGGCAGAGCAGCCCCGTCACCATCCGGAAGGGGCAGCCGGGCAGGAGGTGGCCGTGCTGGTGCGGATCGGTGCCGTAGAGGTACGCGGCACCGGCGGCGCCGGCGGCGAGCACCGCCAGGGGCGCCGCCGCCGGGTGGCGAAGCGTGAAGCGGGGCATGGCCGTCAGCTGCGCAGGATGCGGCCCTGGGCGTCGGTCTGGTTGTCGTTGACCAGCAGCATGATGCCGTCGATCAGCGCCCAGATGCCGAAGCCGCCGCAGGTGAAGAGCTGCGCCAGGCCCATGCCGACGTTGCCGAGGTAGAAGCGGCCGACGCCGAGGCTGCCCACGAAGAGCTGGAGCACGCCCGCAACGATCTTGGACTTGTCGGAGTACGGGCGCCCGTAGGGGTCGTAGCCGTAGGGGGCGTTGGGGTCACCCGTGTAGGTGCCGGGCGGGACGGCGCCGGGCGGCGGGTAGTAGCCCTGCTGATAGCCCGGCGGCTGCTGGTAGCCCTGCTGGTAACCGCCCTGCTGCGGGTAGCCGGGCGGCGGGAACGGCGGGGGCTGGTTGGGGTAGCCGTACCCGGGCGGGCCCGGCTGCTGGGGGCCGGGCTGACCGGGCTGCTGGGGGCCCGGCTGCTGAGGCTGCTCGCTCAAGGCGACTGCTCCTGGGGATCGTTGCGACAAGACGATTATTTCGGATCATCATGCCAGGCGGTCCGGCGGCTTGGTTGAACACGTTCAAAAAGAGGTCTACAGTCATGCCCTGTCAGCGTTTTGAACGCGTTCAAGAAGGGGTGGGGCATGGACCGCACCGTCATCGCCTACGTCATCTACCTGGCCGTCAGCATCGGACTGACCATCTGGGTGGCCCGTACGCTCAGCCGCAACGGCCGGATCTTCCTGGCGGACGTGCTGCGGGGCGACGAGAAACTGGCCGACGCCGTGAACCATCTGCTGGTCGTCGGCTTCTACCTCGTCAACCTCGGCTTCGTGGCGCTCTACCTGAGCAAGAGCGGGGAGATCGAGGACACCCGCGGCATCTTCGAGGCCCTGTCCACCAAGCTGGGCGTGGTGCTCCTGGTCCTCGGTGTGATGCACCTGGGCAACGTGTACGTGCTCAACAAGATCCGTCGGCGGGGGCTGATGGAGCGCGAGACCAACCCGCCGGTGAACCCGCAGAGCTGGGTCCCGCCGATGGCGCCTCCGGCGGCCGGGGCGTGAGCGCCGCTCAGGGCCGGGGCGGGCACACCGCCCCGGTCCACGGGCTCACCGTCCTCTACGACGCCGAGTGCGCACTGTGCCGGCACGTACGGGACTGGCTGGCCAGACAGTCCAAGCTGGTGCCGCTGGCACTGGTCGCGGCCGGGTCCGCCGAGGCGCGGGGGCGGTTCCCCGGACTCGACACGACCGACCTCCTGGACGAGGTGACCGTGGTCGGCGACGCCGGGCAGGTCTACCGGGGTGCCCGGGCCTGGATCGTCGTCCTGTGGGCCCTGCGCGAGCACCGCGCGCTGGCGCACAAACTGAGCACCCCGACCGGGATGCGCCTCGCACGGGGCGCGGTGCTGGCCGCCGCCGAGTACCGGGGCAGGCAGTGGGGCGGGAAGGGGACCTACCGCCGGGCCGACGGCTGGTGGTACGACCCGCAGCGGGGGTGGGTGCACACCTCCCAGTCCCGTTCCGACGGCTCCCGCCCCACTGGTTAGGCTCTTCTACCGTGCCCGCGAAGAACGACGGCCCCGACGCGGCCGGACCCCAGACCAAGTCCGAGCAGACCCGCGCGCTCATCCTGGAGACCGCGATGCGGCTCTTCCAGGAGCGCGGCTACGACAAGACGACGATGCGGGCCATCGCCACGGAGGCCGGGGTTTCCGTGGGCAACGCCTACTACTACTTCGCGGGCAAGGAGCACCTGATCCAGGGCTTTTACGACCGGATCGCCGCCGAACACCAGGTGGCGGTCCGGGAGGTCCTCGACCGGGAGACCGACCTGGAGGCGCGGCTCGCGGGCGTGCTCACGGCGTGGCTCGACATCGCCCGGCCGTACCACGAGTTCGCCGTCCAGTTCTTCAAGAACGCCGCCGACCCGGACAGCCCGCTCAGCCCCTTCTCCCCCGAGAGCAGCCACGCCCGGGAGGAGGCGATGCGTGTCCACCGCGAGGTCCTGGCCGGCTCCAAGACCAAGGTCGCGCCCGAACTCCGCGACGTGCTGCCCGAGTTGATGTGGCTCTCCCAGATGGGACTCGTCCTCTACTGGGTCTTCGACCGCACCGAGAACCGCGAACGCAGCTACCGCCTCGCCCGCCGCGGCGCCCGTCTCACCGCCCGCGGCGTGGCCCTGGCCCGCTTCCGCGTGCTGCGTCCGCTCGTCCTGGAGGTACACGAATTGTTCACCGACTTCCTGCCGGGGATGACGAAGGCGATGCCGGATCCGGGGAAACGCCCATGACGAGTTCGCTGCTCACACCGCGGGGTCGGGTCCGCTCGGCGGGCGGGGGTACGGCGGCGGGGAGCACGGCTCCCACCCCGATCCTGGACTGGCGGCACCCTTCGGTGTCCGCGCCGCTGCGGGAGATCTCCGCATCCCTTGCCGGAGAAAGCCCCGCCGACGACCCCGTGGCGACCCTGCGCCGGGCCCACCGCTGGATCGCGGGCGCCGTCCGCCCGGTGTACTCGGTGCGGGACGAACGCCCGGTCTCGGAGGTGCTGCGCCGCCGCCGTGGCTCGTGCAGTCAGCGGCTCGCGGTGCTGGAGTCCTTCGCGCGGGCGTCGGGCGTGGCGACGCGGGTGCGGGGGCTGGTGGTGGACGGGCGGTACTGGTACCCGCGCTTCCCCGGACTTAGGCCTCTCGTCCCTGACCAAGTGGTGCTCGCCTGGCCGGAGTTCGCGCTGGACTCGTCCTGGCTTCCCGTCTCCGAACTCTTCGGCGGCCTGGACGAGCTGAGCGCCCGCCCCGGCGGCGGCTTCACCAACTCCGGTGCGGAGACCCTCTTCGACGCGGTCTCCCGTACGGCGATCGACTGGGACGGCTCCACCGTCTGCCCGGCGGACTCCGCCTCCTGCGACCTCTCCGCCCACGTCCTGACGGACCTCGGCCACTTCGACTCCCGCGACGAGCTGTTCGACCGCCATGGGCAGACCCTGTGCGGCATGGCACGGCTCGTGGCGGAGCCGGTGCTGGGGCGCCGCTCGGCGGGGGCCCGGTGACGCCGGGGCGGGACACGCCGCACGGCGGCGGATACTCGCTCGCTCCCGTGCTCGCCGCCATCGGCGCGTACGGGGGCACCGTGTGGACCGCGCGGTCCTGGGCGAGCTGCCCGCTCGGGAACGACGCGAGCAACACCATCGGGCTGTGGATGACGACGGCGGCGGTGTGGCTCTCCCTGACGCTGCTGCTGCTTCTGCTCCAGCTCGCGCTGCGGCGCCTGCCGCTTCCGGGGGCCCGGGTGACGAGCCGGCTCGCCCTGCTCGCGGGAGCTGCCGCACTGACCCTGCTGTACCGCCTCGGGATGGACTGGCCGTACCACCCGCCCGGGGGCGACTGCATGGAGGGCTACCCGCTCTTCCCGTTCACGGGCAAGACGGGACCGAGCGGAGCCCCCTGACAGCGAGCTCCGGTTCACCAGACCACGGGCAGCTCCAGGGGAAACCGCCGGATCGTCTCGGTGTCCCAGCGCACTTCCTCCGCCGGCACGGCCAGCCGCAGTCCGGGGAAGCGCTCCAGGAGCCGCCCGATGGCCACTTCGAGTTCCGCCATGGCCAGGGGCACGGCGATGCAGCGGTGTCCGCCCCAGCCGAACGTCATGTGCGGACGGCTGGGCCGGTGGATGTCGATGGCGTCCGGGTTCGGATAGCGCTCCGGATCGCGGTTGGCCGCGAGGTACGACACGTGGACGAAGTCTCCCGCCCGGATCTGCGCACCGCCCAGTTCCAGGTCTTCGAGAGCCAGCCGGGGGATGCCGACCCCGTTGCGGAACGGGATGTAGCGGAGCATCTCGTTCAGTACGTCGGTCAGGTCCCCGGGCCGGTGCCTGAGGTGGTCCGCCAGTTCGGGGCGGGTGAGGAGCAGATAGACGATGTTGCCGATCTGGCAGGTCGCCGTGTCCTGCCCGCTGAGTGCGAGGGTCATGGCGGTGACCGCCAGTTCCCGGTCGCTGAGACAGTCCTCGCCGTCCCGGGCTTCGGCCATCAGGCTGATGAGGTCGTCGCCCGGTGACTTCCGGCGCTGTTGCACGAGTTCGCCGAAGTAGGACGTGAGGTCGGCCTTGGCCGCCACGGCGGCTTCCTTGGTGCCGGCGCCGACGACCAGCAGCCGGTGCACGGCATCCTGCATCCGCGCCCAGTCCTCGCGCGGGACGCCGAGCAGGTCCATGACGGTGTGCTGGGGAAGCGTGTCGGCCAGCATCTCCACCACGTCGGCCGGCGGGCCGTGCTCCTCCATCTCGTCCAGCAGGCTGTCCGCGAGGCGGACGATCCGGGGCCGCATCTCGTCGGCCCGCTGCTGGGTGAACGCCTGCGAGGCCAGTTGGCGGACACGGCTGCTGTGCGGCGGGTCCATGACGTTGATCGACTCGGGCGAGACGATGGGCTCGGGCGTCAGCCGGGGGTAGTCGTGGGCGATGATGGCTGCCCGGCTGAGCCGGGGGTCCGTGGTCACCCTTTTGACGGCGTCGAAGCCGGTGACGATCCAGGCGTCGGCGTCGCCGTAGGGAAGCCTGACGCGGGCCGGGGTGTCCCGGCGCATCAGTTCGGCAAGCGCGGGATCGAACTCGAGCGCCTCACTGAAATCAAACGGACACTCGACGGCCCTTTTGTCGCTGGGCACCAGGGGGCTCCTCCGTGTCGGGAACGGGTGGGGAACGATGGCGTCCACTGCGTGACGGGGCCCCAGGCGATACGCGCAGTCACCGGGAGCCGTTGATTACGCAGAGTAGGCGCGATCAGAGTGTGGCCGTGCGCCGGGAAACTCCGAAGCCGCCACGCCACGCCGCCGAGCCAGGTTCTGCCGGACGGCCCCGCATCGTGCGTGAGGGCGGCCCTTCTGCGGCACAGCGCCAGGCACGCACTCTCGCCGCGGACACCGCTCGGACGTCCTTCGGGCGACGACGCGAATGGCCGGACGGATTCTGCGGTGCCCGCGCTTGCGGGGTGGGGCGGCGTGTCGGGTCGCGGGGCGGGGGGCGCGGGGACAGGGTGGCTGGGGGAAACCTCTCCAGAGAGCGAGTGAGCGATGCCCGACGTCACCACCCCGTACCCGACCGGCACTCCGTGCTGGGTCGATCTGATGGCGCAGGACCAGCAGGCCGCGCTGGACTTCTACCGCGACCTGCTCGGCTGGCAGGGCACGGCGGGGCCGGCCGAGTTCGGCGGCTACGCGGTCTGCGAGCTGCTGGGCAAGCCCGTGGCGGGCATCGGTCCGGCGATGGCCCCGGAGGGGATGCCGGAGCCGCCCACCGTCTGGACCAGCTATCTCGCCAGCACCGACGCCGAGGCCACCCAGGACCAGATCGTCGCCGCGGGCGGGACCCTGCTCGTCCCCGTGATGGACGTCGGCACGCTGGGCCGGATGCTGGTCGCCGCAGACCCGCAGGGCGCGGTGTTCGGCGTCTGGCAGCCGGGCGACTTCTTCGGCGCGGGCGTGGCCAACGAGCCCGGCGCCCTCATCTGGAACGAGCTGCACACGACCGACGTGGAGGCCGCCGCCGCGTTCTACGGCGACGCGTTCGGCATCGACATCGTCCCGGCCGACGGCATCGACTCGTACTGGGAACTGCACGTCGGCGACCGTACGGTCGGCGGCGCCACCCTCCTCGCCAACGACCCGCCGGACACCCCGCCGCACTGGCTCACCTACTTCGCGGTCGACGACGTCGACTCCACGGTGGACGCGCTGGTCAAGCGCGGCGGCACGGTGCTCGCTCCGCCGTTCGACATGGTGGCCGGGCGGATGACGGTCGTAGCAGACCCCCAGGGCGCCCCGTTCGCCCTGATCAAGCCGAGGCCGCGCGGATAGGGGGCGTCAGCTCCTGTTCAACATGCGGGACACCCCGGCGACCACGGCCGTCGTGAGGAGCCAGCCGATGGCGATCAGCAGGTACGACAGCCATTGCGCGGCCCCGGTCCAGTGCCATGCGCCGCGCTGGCCGAAGTCGCCGATGGGGAAGAGCAGGTCGACGGTGTAGACGAAGGCGTTGAACGGATCTCCCTCTCCGGGTTTGGTCCGCAGGGGCGTGCAGAGGCTGAACGCCAGGGTGCCGAGCAGGGAGAGCGCGGCCAGCCACACTCCGGCCAGCCAGGGCCGGTAGCCGTACCCGACGGTGACGTCGAGCAGATGTCCCCACGCGCGCCCCGCCGGGTGCAGGGTGCGGCGGCGATGGCGCTGCTTCTCCAGGAGCACCCGGCGGGCGGCGTCGTCGTGACCCGCCTGCCGGTAGCAGGCGGCGAGCTGCTCGTAGGGCTGCGGGGCGTAGCCCGGGTTGCGGCGGACCCAGGCCAGGCGGTACTCCGTGTCCTCGCGCGGGGACGCCGGGTCGGAGCGGAGGGCGCCGTAGACGAAGCCGTCCGTGCGGATCTCCCGCGGCCAGCCGTGCTCGCGGTCGTGCAGCGTGGTGACGGTGGCGCCCCGGAGGTCCACGGTTCCCTCCGGGGGCTCGGCGAGGGTGAGGTGCAGGGCTCCCGTGCGCATCCCCGCGCCCAACAGCGCGGTGCCGCCGCCGCCCAGGGTGGCTCCGTCGAGGGTGAGCCGGTTGGATATCAGGGCGCCCTCGAACCGGAGGGTTCCCCTCGCGCCGAACCCCTCGGACAGGTCGACCACCGTGGCCGTCATGCCGTCGGCGTTCAGTGCCACGCCGCCCGGTGCCTCCAGGCGCGCACCGCGCAGGTGCAGTCCGCCGGGCAACTGCGCGCCCGGCAACCGCATCCCGCCGTACGCGGTGAGACCCGTGCAGAAGACACCGCCGCCCATGACGAGACCGCCCGCGAACACGGCCCACTTCCCGGGTGCGGTGATCCGCGCCCGGTTCAGTCCCAGTTCCCCTGCCACATGGGCGTTCAGGAGGGAGAGCCGACCCGTGTCCATCACGGTGCCGTCCAGTTCGAGGTGCCCCTCGATCCGCCCCAGTCCGGCGTCGACCCCGGGAACCCTGCTGTCGGTGATCCGGATCGTCCGCGTCGAGGCGCCGTAGAAGCTGACCGGGTGCTCCAGCAGACACCCCTTCAGCCAGAGCACCTGCCCGATCTCCGCCCCGGCCAGATCAATACGCCCCGTGATCCGCGCCCCGGCGAGCCGCAGCGCGGCCACGCTTCCGGCGCCCGCCGGATTCACCCCCAGCAGCAGGGCGGACACCACCTCGGCGCGCACCGTACGCCCCGGCCCCCACTCCGCTCCCCCGGCGGGGTCGTCGTGCTCGGGCGTCCCGGTCCGCAGATCCACCCACCGCCCCTCGGGAAAGCCGTCCCACAACTCCCGTTCCGCAGCGCTCAGTTCGTCATAGGTCAGCACCGCAACAGGCTACGGTCCGCCCGCGTGACCCTCGGCCGCTCGGGCAACGGCGCCAGGCAGCCGACCGCTTCACACCGACGCGTCCCCCGCGATGAGCTCCCGATGCGACTCCTGCAACCCCTCCGGCAACGCGTCCGGGCTGCACCACCGCGCCTCCAGGATCTCGAACTCGTCGATCTTCAGGGTGCCGCCGACGTACCGCGCCTCGTACGCCACCTCCAGGCGGAGCCGGTAGCCGCTGAGCAGTCTCACCAGGCGGCCGGGCTCGACCTCGAGCCCGGTCTCCTCCTTGACCTCCCGTACGACGGTGTGCGCGAACTCCTCGCCTTTGACGGCGAACCCCGTGGGCAGTCCCCACGCCCGGTCCGGCGGCCACATCCGGTGCCTGAGCAGCAGCACGCGCCCCGCGTCGTCCCGTACGACCCCGGTGACGCCCACCATGAACTTGGCGTTCGCGAACCACAGGATCCGCCATTGCACCGGACCCCGGATGCTCCGCCACAGCCGCGCGACAGCTCGCTTCATGGCCAGGCCCTCTCGCTTCGCGTGCCGACATCTTCACTCATGATCGCAGTCGTACCGCAGCCAAAAAGGGTTGGACGGGAGAACGCCCGGGCTTGTAGCTTGCGAATCGACCGTGACACCGGCTCAGGAGGTGAGACCCATGAACGCAGTAGCGATGTGGGTGCTCCCCCTTTCCCGTCACGGCCGGCGATCGACGTAGGTGTCGCCGGGAGCGCCTCGACAACAGGGCACTCCCGAAAGGCAACACCTCATGCATTCTCTGCACTTCACCGCCGAGTCGTTCTCGGACGGCGTCGCCGAGCGCGACTTCCGCCTGGGTGAGATCCCCGGCGTCCTCTGGTCGCCGGCCTCCGGCTCCGGGCGTGCGCCGCTGGTCCTGATGGGACACGGCGGCGGCGCTCACAAGAGGCACCGGGCGATGGTGGGCCGGGCTCACCTCCTCGTGCGTGACTGCGGCTTCCATGTCGCCGTCATCGACGCGCCCGGTCATGGCGACCGGCCGCGTGACGCACAGGACGAGCGGGACGTCGCCGCGCTGCGCGGCGCGCAGGCGGCGGGCGAGCCGGAGGCTCCGGTCGTCGTGCCGTACAACGCCCGGCTGGCGGAGGTCGCCGTGCCCGAGTACCGGGCTCTCCTCGACGCCCTGCTGGACCTCCCGGAGATCGGTGCCGAGGGACCGGTGGGGTACGTCGGTATCGGGCTCGGCATGGCGATCGGGGTGCCGTTGGTGGCGGCCGAGCCCCGGATCACGGCGGCGGTCTTCGGGATGGCGTGGCCCGACGCGCTGTTCGAGGCGGCGAAGCGGATCACCGTGCCGGTCGAGTTCGACGTGCACTGGGACGACCGGCGCATCCCCCGTGAGGCGAGCCTCGCGCTGTTCGACGCCTTCGCCTCGACCGAGAAGTCGCTGCACGCCCACGCGGGCGAGGACTTCGACTTCCCGAGGGTCGAGTCCGACAGCGCCGCCCGCTTCCTCGCCCGGCATCTGGGGCGGAGGGTCACCTCAGCGGTCTGACGGACGGTGAAGGCAGCGGCGTCCGGTCGGTCCGTCCGCCGGGCGCCGCTGCCTCCGCCCGGCATCAGGGAGCGCCCCGGTCAGGGAACCAGCGGTCCCGCCAGCACGCCCAGACCCGCTTCGCGGTCCCCGGTCCAGGTCAGCGCGTCGGTGTCCCGGGGTGTGCGGCTCCACAGCATCAGCAGCAGGTCCTCGGCCGTGCCGGAGACCTCCGCCAGGGGTTCGCCGGGACCGTGGGTCCAGGAGGCGCCGGAGTCGGTGGCGGTGAGGCGCACCGCCTGGGTGGGAGCGGTCGCGGCGCCCTTGGAGATCATGCGGGGCGCCATCGTGTCGAAGACCTCCGCGACGCCGTCGGCGGCGAGGGCGGGGTCCAGCGGCTTGGCGGAGCCGAGGGCGTGCTCGGCGTCCCAGCGGTGCATCAGCGTCTCCTGGGTGCGGCGCCGGAGCCAGAAGCCGACCGTGCGGGGCAGGGCGAAGGTCCACGCCTCGGTGGCGGGGTCGACCGAGAGTGCCTGGACGAGCGCGTCCGCCGACGCGGCGTACCAGGACGTGAGGTCCGCCCGGTCGCGGGGCGCGGCGCTCTCGTCGTAGCCGCGCCCGTGCCGCTCCCGCACCGCCGTGACGACCCACAGGTTCCCCGCGCCCATGTGGACGGCGAGGTCCGCCAGCGTCCAGTCGCCGCAGTGCTCGACCGGGGCGGACAGTTCGCCGTCCAACACGGCGCCGAACGCGTCCAGTTCACGTCGAAGTTCCGTCAGGTAGTCCACGGCGCCAAGGTACCGCCCGCCTACGCGCTCATCGCCGCCAGCTCGATCACCGTCACGTCCGACGGCGCGTCCACGCGGGTCGGCGGTCCCCAGGCGCCCGCGCCCCGGCTGACGTAGAGCTGGGTGTCGCCGTAGCGCTCAAGGCCCGCGACGGTGGGGTTCGCGGCGGCCGCGAGCAGGTTGCCGGGCCAGAGCTGGCCGCCGTGGGTGTGGCCGGAGAGCTGGAGGTCGACGGCGTGGCGGACGGCCTCGTGGATCTGGACGGGCTGGTGGGCGAGGAGGACGCAGGCGCGGGCGGGGTCGCGGCCGTCGAGGGCCTTGGCGAAGTCCGGGCCCTGGCCCTCGCTCTCGCCCTGGAGGTCGTTGACGCCCGCGAGGTCGAAGTACGGCATCTCGGTGCGGGCGTTCTCCAGCGGGTGCAGACCGAGCGTGCGGACCTCCGCGACCCACTGCGCGGCGCCGGAGAAGTACTCGTGATTTCCCGTGACGAAATAGCTCCCGTGGCGCGCCTTGAGACCGGCGAGGGGAGCCGCGGCGGGGCCCAGGTTCTTCACGCTGCCGTCGACCAGGTCGCCCACCACGGCGATCAGGTCCGGCTGGGTGGAGTTGACCGTGTCCACGACCCACTGGGCGAAGTCGCGGCCCAGGACCGGGCCGAGGTGGATGTCGCTGACGACGGCGATCCGGTAGCCGTGCGCCGCCCTCGGCAGCTTCGCCAGCGGCACGGTGACGCGCTTGACGCGCGGACCCCGGAGCACTCCGTACGTGCCCCAGCCGACCGTGCCGACCGCCACCCCGGCGACGACGCCTCCGGCCACCCGGGAGACGAAGAGGCGGCGGGAGAAGTCCTGGGGCGGAGGGGTGACCAGGGGCTCGGTCACCACGGTGTCCGTCGCCGAGGCCGGCACGGCGGGCGGCTTCTGCGAAGCCGACGCGGACGCCGTAGCCGGGGCCGGGCCCGGGGCCGGCGACGTCCCGGTCTCCTGACCCGGCGCCGCGCTCGCGACCGGACCGCGCCGCCGACCCGCCCACCACCGCACCGGCTCCACCGCCACCGTCGTCAGCAGCAGGTACAGCGCCAGCGCCATCCACAGGAACCCGGGCCACGCCAGGGTCCGCTGGAGCCAGAAGGGCGCCCCGGAGCGCTCCGCCACCAGCGCGGCGACCATCAGCAGCGGGCCCGCCACGAAGAGGGCCGTACCCGCGCGGCGGGCCGGACCAGGGGCGCGGGTCGTGTCGCGGACCAGGCGGCGCCAGACGTAGTGGTGCAGGGCCACCACGGCGGCCAGTACGGCCAGGGCGACCAGCACGAAGACGATGACCACCGAGACCGCTCCCGTCCTTGACTTGTGGATGTTCTACCAGTCGGCCGGATCCACCGGGACGCCGGGAGAGCGGCGGTCCGTGCGACGCCCGAGGGCGCCCTCCGCTATGACGTCCGCCGCAGTGCGCGCAGTCCGCGCAACCCGATCACTCCGACGACGGTCCCAAGGATGAAGGAGACGATCGCCAGCAGCAGGTGCACCCAGAAGTACGCCGTGGGGTGGCCGTTGTCGAAGGCGAGACCGCTGCCGTCTGCAACGAGATTCTTGACGAAAGTGACCCAGATGACCCACGACCACACCCCGAAGGCGAGCAGGAACCAGGACACCGGGCGGCTGAGCTTCATGCCTCCAGTATCGCCGCCCTCTGGCCGGTTCCTGGCCCGGGGTGGAGTGGGGAGCGGGACTTCACACGGCGTGGCGGGTACGTTCTCGACCGTGTCCGCACCTCAGAAGATCGGCAAGCGATCCTTGTTGATCGCTTCCGCTGCTTTGCTGACCGTTTCCGTGACGACGACGCTCACGGCACCGGTCGCTCTCGCCGCCCCCGAGCCCTCCGGGAGCCCCAAGCCCTCCGGGAGCCCCACCGCCACTCCCCCGGCCCGGATGTCGAAGGTCGGCGGCGAACGGCTCGGGCAGCCCGGCACCCAGGTCAACCTCGCGGGCGGCGTCCCCGTACTGCCCAAGGACCTCACCGCCCGCTCCTGGATCGTCAGCGACGCCGAGTCGGGCGAGGTGCTGGCCGCGCACAACGCGCACTGGCGGCTGCCCCCGGCGAGCACCCTGAAGATGCTGTTCGCGGACACGATCCTGCCCCGCTTCCCGAGGTCGGAGACGTACAAGGTGGCGCCCGCCGACCTGGCCGATGTCGGCGCGGGCTCCAGCGTGGTCGGGATAAAGGCGAACCGGACCTACTCCGTTCACGACCTCTGGCTCGGCGTCTTCCTGCGCTCCGGCAACGACGCCGTCCACGTGCTGTCCGCCATGAACGGCGGCGTCCCCGCGACCGTCAAGGACATGCAGGCGCACGCCGCCCAGCTCCAGGCCCTGGACACCCACGTGGTCAGCCCCGACGGCTACGACGCCGACGGCCAGGTCTCCTCGGCGTACGACCTCTCCCTGTTCGCCCGCTCCGGGCTGCAGAAGAAGGACTTCCGGGAGTACTGCTCGACCGTGCGGGCCAAGTTCCCGACCGGCACCGCGCAGCCGGGCAAGGGCGGCGGCAGCCACAAGGCGGTCACCGGGTACGACGAGATCCAGAACACCAACCGGCTGCTCAGCGGCGACACCGACGTGCCCGTCTACCAGGGCATCGCCGGGGTGAAGAACGGCAACACCACCAACGCGGGCGCCACCTTCACCGGCGTCGCCGAGCGCGGCGGCAAGGTGCTGCTCGTCACCGTGATGAACCCGGAGAAGCACGAGCACAACGAGGTCTACAAGGAGACGGCCAAGCTGTTCGACTGGGGCTTCCAGGCGGCCGGGAAGGTCCAGCCGGTGGGGACGCTGGTGCCGCCGAAGAACGCCGTGACCGCCTCCCCCGAGGCGTCGGCGGGTGCGACGGCGCCCGCCCCCGCCTCCCCGGGCACGACACCCGGCGCCGCCGGAACGGAGCCCGTCGCCGGTGCCGCCGTCGAGGGCGGTCACCGGGGTGCCGGGACCGCGCTCGCCGTCGCGGGCGGACTGCTCGTGCTGCTCGCGGGCGCGGCTTTCCTGGTCAACCGCCGCTGGCCGCTGCCCGACCTGCTGCGCCGCCGGAGCCGTCCGTGACCTCCCCGGAGGACTTCTCCTCCTCCTTGCCCTCCTCGCTGGTCGTCGCCGTCCAGGCGGCGCTGTAGAGCAGGATCTTGCAGGTGAAGTTGATCCACAGCAGCAGGGCGACGGGGACGCCGAAGGCGCCGTAGACGCTCTTCGCGGCGACACCCTGGATGTAGCCGCTGAGCAGCAGCTTGAGGAGTTCGAAGCCGACCGCGCCGAGCAGGGCGGCGACGACCAGGCGTCGGCGCGGCGGTTCGACGCCGGGCAGGAGGGTGAGGGCGTAGAGCAGGACCAGGAAGTCGGCGAGCACGGCGACGGCGAAGGCCGCCGCCCTCAGCAGCGCGGTGCCCCAGCCGTGTTCGTCGAGCCCCGCCTGGTGTGCCACCCAGCCGATGGCGGCCGAGGCGAGGGTGGAGGCGGCGAGGGTGAGCAGCAGGGCGCCGCCGAGCCCGACCAGGATGCCGGCGTCCTTGATCTTGGCGACGATCGGGTTGACACCCCGGTCGGGCAACTCCCAGACCGCGCGCAGACAGTCCCGGATCTGACCGACCCAGCCGATACCGGTGAACAGCAGCGCGGCACCGGCGATGACGCCGACCGTACCGGCGTTGTGCACGAGCGAGCCGAGGTCCAGCTTGTCGGCCAGACCCGGGAACTGGTCCGCGATCTGCCGCTGGACGGTCTTCTGCCGCGACGGGCTGAGCGTCGCGGCGGTGATCGCGGCGGCCACGGTCAACAGCGGGAACAGCGCGACGAAGCTGACGAACGTCATCGCGGCCGCCAGCCAGGTCCAGTTGACCCGGTCCAGGCGCGCGTACGACCGCCATGCGTGCGTGGTCATCAGCCAGGTGACGACCGGCCCGATGCCGGGGAGCTTTTTCAGCCAGTCCATGATCCGTCTCTGCCCTCGTCGCGGGAACTCCATGTGCCGGTACCCAGATCCGCGGGTACGGCACCGCACTTGTACCGCGTCTCATTAATCACCCATTGCGGGGAGCCCGGCGGTGCCTTGCGGCGTATCACCCATATGCGGGCGATACGGTCACGGGCATGTCTGCTGTCTCCGGACCTCCCCGGTCCCTGCTCGTCCTCGGCGGCACCTCGGAGATCGCGCTGGCGACCGCGCGCCGTCTGATCGCCCGCCGCACCCGCACCGTCTGGCTGGCGGGGCGTCCCTCCGCCGCGCTCGACCGGGCGGCGGAGAACCTGCGCTGCCTCGGTGCCGATGTGCGCACGGTCGCCTTCGACGCCCTGGACCCCGAGTCCCACGAGACGGTGCTGGGCAAGGTGTTCGCGGAGGGGGAGGTGGATCTCGTCCTGCTGGCCTTCGGACTGCCCGGCGACCAGGCGCGCGACGAGTGCGACCCGATGCGCGCCGTCCGCATCGCCCAGACCAACTACACCGGCGCCGTCTCCTCGGGGCTCGTCGCCGCCCGCGCGCTCCAGGACCAGGGCCACGGCGCGCTGGTGGTGCTCTCGGCCACGGCCGGGGAACGGGCCCGGCGCACGGACTTCATCTACGGCTCCAGCAAGGCCGGTCTGGACACCTTCGCGCAGGGCCTCGGGGACGCGCTGTACGGCACGGGCGTCCATGTGATGGTCGTACGGCCCGGGTTCGTCAGGACCGCGAAGACGGCCGGGCTCGGTCCGGTGCCGTTCTCCACCACCCCCGAGGCGGTCGCGGCGGCCGTCGAACTCGGGCTGCGCCGGGGCTCGGAGACGGTGTGGGTGCCGGGGACGCTGCGACCGGTGATGGCGGCGCTGCGGCACACGCCGCGGGCGCTCTTCCGCCGGCTGCCGCTGTAGAACCCCGGCGGAAAAAGCCCGTTACCGGCTCGCGATCGTGCCGCGTCCGGCCGGGCGGCCCGCCTGCGGCGGTACGACAGGGGCGCCGAACTGGTAGTCGCGCAGCCTGCCCCACACGCCGTCGGGTCCCTGCTCGTAGAGCGCGAACCCGGCGCAGGACCACTCCGCCTCGAACCCGGCCAGTTCCTCGAAAGCCCGGTCCATCGCGGCCTCTTCGATGCCGTGCGCCACGGTGACGTGCGGGTGGTAGGGGAACTGCAGCTCGCGCGGGACCGGTCCCGAGGCGTCGCGCACCCGCTGCTGCAACTCCGCGCACTCCTCGGCGCCGCGCACCACGCGCACGTAGACGACGGGCGACAGCGGCCGGAAGGTGCCGGTGCCCGACAGACGCATCGGGAACGGGCGTCCGGCGGCGGCGACGGCGGCGAGATGGGCGTCCACGGCCGTCAGGTCCGCCGCGTCGACCTCGGTCGGCGGCAGCAGGGTGACATGGGTGGGGATGCCATGGGCGGCGGGGTCACCGAAGCCCGCGCGCCGCTCCTGGAGCAGGCTGCCGTGAGGCTCCGGGACCGCGATCGACACGCCGATCGTTACGGTCCCCACGTCGTCTCCCGTCGTCACGTGTTGTCCGGCCGGCCACCTCTGCCCCGGCCACCGGCTATCGACTGTACGGCCACGGCCGTCCCCCGGGCAGGCGCAACGGACGTGATGTACGGCGCTTCTCCCCCTGGGACACGCGTGCGGTCGTACGCCCCGGGCGACTCGGGCGTCCGGGGCCCCGCTCAGTGCGCGTCGGTGCCGCGCGCGCTCAGTGCTTGGCGGGCAGGAAGCCCACCCGGTCGTACGCCTGCGCCAGCGTCTCGGCGGCGATCACGCGCGCCTTCTCCGCGCCCTTGGCGAGGACCGCGTCCAGCGTCTCGGTGTCGTCCAGGTACTGCTGGGTGCGCTCGCGGAACGGCGTCACGAACTCGACCATGATCTCGGCGAGATCGGTCTTGAGGGCGCCGTACATCTTGCCCTCGTAGCTCTTCTCCAGGTCGGCGATGGACGTGCCGGTGAGAGTGGAGTGGATGGTGAGCAGGTTCGACACGCCGGGCTTGTTCTCGGGGTCGAAGCGGATGACCGTGTCGGTGTCGGTGACGGCGCTCTTGACCTTCTTGGCCGTCGCCTTCGGCTCGTCGAGCAGGTTGATCAGGCCCTTCGGCGTGGACGCCGACTTGCTCATCTTGACGCCCGGGTCCTGGAGGTCGTAGATCTTCGCCGTCTCCTTGAGGATGTACGGCTTCGGGATCTCGAAGGTCTGGCCGAAGCGGCCGTTGAAGCGCTCGGCGAGGTCGCGGGTCAGCTCGATGTGCTGGCGCTGGTCCTCGCCGACCGGGACCTCGTTGGCCTGGTAGAGCAGGATGTCCGCGACCTGGAGGATCGGGTAGGTGAAGAGGCCGACGCTCGCGCGGTCGGCGCCCTGCTTGGCGGCCTTGTCCTTGAACTGGGTCATGCGGCTCGCCTCGCCGAAGCCGGTGAGGCAGTTCATGACCCAGGCGAGCTGGGCGTGCTCGGGGACGTGGCTCTGCACGAACAGGGTGCAGCGGTCGGGGTCCAGACCGGCGGCGAGGAGCTGGGCGGCGGCGAGACGGGTGTTGTCCCGCAGCTCCTTGGGGTCCTGCGGGACCGTGATCGCGTGCAGGTCGACGACCATGTAGAAGGCGTCGTGGGTCTCCTGGAGGGCCACCCACTGGCGCACGGCGCCGAGGTAGTTGCCGAGGTGGAACGAGCCGGCGGTGGGCTGGATACCGGAGAGCACGCGAAGCTTTTCAGCGGGGGCCATGGTGCCCATTGTCTCAGAGGCTGGGGGTGTGGTCGGCCCGGGTGGTGGGGGGTGGGGGCGGTGCGCGGGGGACTGCGGACCGTCGGTGGCTGGTCGCGCAGTCCCACGCGCCCCTGGGTGGGTCTAGCCGAGGTCGATTTCGGGGTACAGCGGGAACGCCGCCACCAGGTCCGTCGCCCGCTTGGAGATCTCGTCCGCCAGCTTCGGGTCCAGGACGTGCTGGGCCTTGGAGGGGGCGCCGGACTTCGTCGTGCCGGGCCGGGTCGTCGTGAGGACTCGGTCGATCAGGCCCGCCACCTCGTCCATCTCCGCCGTGCCGAGGCCACGGGTGGTGAGGGCGGGGGTGCCGACGCGGATGCCGGAGGTGTACCAGGCGCCGTTGGGGTCGGCGGGGATGGCGTTGCGGTTGGTGACGATGCCGGACTCCAGCAGGGCGGCCTCGGCCTGGCGGCCGGTGAGGCCGTAGGAGGCGGCGACGTCGATCAGGTTGAGGTGGTTGTCGGTGCCGCCGGTGACCAGGGTGGCGCCGCGCCGCATCAGGCCCTCGGCGAGGGCGCGGGAGTTGTCCACGATCCGCTGGGCGTAGTCCTGGAACGCGGGCTGACGCGCCTCCGCCAGGGCGACCGCCTTGGCGGCCATCACGTGCGGGAGCGGGCCGCCGAGGACCATCGGGCAGCCCCGGTCGACCTGGTCCTTGAGGGAGTCGTCGCACAGGACCATGCCGCCGCGCGGGCCGCGCAGGGACTTGTGGGTGGTGGTCGTGACGATCTGGGCGTGCGGGACCGGGTCGTAGTCGCCGGTGAGGACCTTGCCCGCGACCAGGCCCGCGAAGTGGGCCATGTCGACCATGAGGGTCGCGCCGACCTCGTCCGCGATCTCGCGCATGATCCGGAAGTTCACCAGCCGGGGGTACGCCGAGTAGCCCGCGACGAGGATGAGCGGGCGGAACTCGCGGGCCTGGGCGCGCAGCGCGTCGTAGTCGATGAGGCCGGTGGCCGGGTCGGTGCCGTAGGAGCGCTGGTCGAACATCTTGCCGGAGATGTTCGGGCGGAAGCCGTGGGTGAGGTGGCCGCCCGCGTCCAGGGACATGCCGAGCATCCGCTGGTTGCCGAACGCCTGGCGCAGCTCGGCCCAGTCGGCCTCGCTGAGGTCGTTCATCTGGCGCACGCCCGCCTTCTCCAGGAAGGGGACCTCGACGCGGTCGGCGAGGACCGCCCAGAAGGCGACGAGGTTGGCGTCGATGCCGGAGTGCGGCTGGACGTAGGCGTGCCGGGCGCCGAAGAGTTCGCGGGCGTGCTCGGCGGCGAGAGCCTCGACGGTGTCGACGTTGCGGCAGCCGGCGTAGAAGCGGCGGCCGACGGTGCCCTCGGCGTACTTGTCGCTGAACCAGTTGCCCATCGCGAGGAGGGTGGCCGGGGAGGCGTAGTTCTCGGAGGCGATCAGCTTGAGCATGTCGCGCTGGTCGTGGAGCTCCTGGCCGATGGCGTCCGCGACGCGGGGCTCCACCGCGCGGATGACGTCGAGGGCGGCACGGAAGGCGGTGGACTCGGCGGAGCCGGACGGGGTGGCGTTCTCTGGCATGGGGACCTCCGGACAGGGCGCGTCAGTGTGTCGGCGTGTTCGGTTCGGCCCAGGCGCACGGCACTCGCTGTTCCCGGGCCGCTCCCCGATGGTCCGTCCCATCCCAGCGCGCCAGTCACGGCCCACGGCCACCATACCGGCGATGCCCTGCGGGCGGCGGACGGTCCGGGGAGCGGACGGGGGGCGGGCGGGGCGCGCGGCGACCCGGGGGGCTACCCGGCAACCCGGGTCTACCCGGGGCCGGGAGCTGCCCGGCGACCGGGGACTGCCCAGCGACCGGGGGCTCCCCAGCGACCGGGGACTGCCCAGCAACCGGGGGCTCCCCAGCGACCGGGAGCTGCCAGCAACCGGGGACTCCCCAGCAGCGGGGGCTGCCCGGTCACCGGGGACTCCCCAGCAGCGGGAGCTGCCCGGTCACCGGGGACTCCCCAGTGACCAGGGCTAAAGGATCACGTGCGGGACGAAGCGGGCGTAGGAGTCGGTGATCAGGTCGCTTGACTCGCGGATGCCGAGGCCGGCCGGTTCGCCGTCGACGGTCCAGGCGCCGAGCACGACGTGGTTGCCGTCGAAGGCGGGGAGGGGGGCGAGGGCCTGGTAGCAGCAGGGGTCCCCGTGCTGCGGGGGCGGCGGGGACCCGGGCGGGTGCACGGTGACGCCCTCGCCCTCGCGGCCGAGCAGCGGCTTGGCGACGTAGCCGGTGGTGGCGGCCAGGTCGCGGGGGCCGTCGAGGTGGGCGGGGAGGAGGTTGGGGTGGCCGGGGTACAGCTCCCAGAGGATCGCGAGCAGCGCCTTGTTGCTGAGCAGCATCTTCCAGGCGGGCTCGATCCACAGGGTGCTGCCGGTGCCCCCGCCGTTGTCGAGGGTGTCGAGGACGTGGCCGCCGAAGGAGTCGGTGGTGAGCCATTCCCAGGGGTACAGCTTGAAGATCGCGCGGATGAACCGCACCCGGTTGTCCACGAAGCGACCGGAGAGGGTGTCCCAGCCGATCTCCTCCATGGTGAGCCAGTCGGTGTCGAGCCCGGCCTGCTCGGCGGTCTCCTTGAGATAGGCGACCGTCATCAGGTCCTCGCCGAGTTCGTCGGCCGAGGAGTGCGCGAAGTGCAGCGGGGCGCCGGGCGGGAGCAGCCCGGCCTGGGTGCGCCAGGCGTCGACCAGACGCTCGTGCAGGGAGTTCCACTGGTCGGCGCCGGGGAAACGGTCCTCCATCCAGAACCACTGCGCGGAGGCGGCCTCGACGAGCGAGGTCGGGGTGTCGGCGTTGTACTCCAGCAGCTTGGCCGGTCCCGTGCCGTCGTAGCGCAGGTCGAACCGCCCGTAGAGGGAGGGGAGTTCGGCGCGGCGGTGCCATGCCTCGGCGACCGCGCGGGCCACGCGCGGGTCGGTGATGCCGAGTTCGGCCAGCCGGTCGTGCTCGACCAGGTGCCCGGCGGCGGCGAGGCACATGGCGTGCAGCTCGGCGACGGTCTCCTCCAGCGCCTCGACCTCGGGCAGGGAGAACGCGTAGTAGGCGCTCTCGTCCCAGTACGGGCGCAGGGAGCCGTCGGGGTGGCGGGTGAGCGGGTAGATGACGCCCTGCTCCTCGACGGTGCGCTGCCAGTTGGGTCGGGGGGTGAGGGTGTGGCGTTCCATGGGGGTCGGTTCCGGTCCGGTCAGCCGCCGGAGCCGCCGTGGCCGCCGCCGAAGCCGCCCCGGTGGACGCCGCTGTGCCCGGACCCGCCGCCGGAGCCCTTGCGGGGCGCGGTGAAGGAGCCGCCCTTGATCCGGGAGCCGCTCCGGCTGCCGCCGTAGTACCAGGTCGTGCCGGGCTTGCCGTCGCGGCAGTTCTTGTCCGACACGACTTTGTAGCCCTTGGACGCGGTGTAGCTGTCCTGGTCCACGCAGCGCTTGTCCGGGTCGGACGAGCAGGCGGTCAGGGCGGCGGCCAGCAGGCCCATGCCGCCGAGGACGACCGTCGTGGAGCGGAGTCGGTCCCGGGTGTTCGCCATGTTCTGTTCTCCCCCGTCGGTGATGCGTTCGGCAGTCAGCCTAGAGATCGGTGTGAGTTTCCGGCAGGGCGGCCCCGCGTCCACCCGCTGCCCTACAGTCGCTTTGTGCTTTTTGGAATGGTGTGCGCGCTCGGCGCGGCGGTCTGCTTCGGTACGGCCACGGTGCTCCAGGCGGTGGCCGCGCGGGCGGCCGGAGGACAGGGCGGCGGGGAGGCGGCGCTGCTGCTGCGGGCGGTACGGCAGTGGCGGTACGCGGCGGGGCTCGCGCTCGACGGGCTGGGCTTCGTGTTCCAGATCCTCGCGCTGCGCTCGGTGCCGATCTACGCGGTGGGCGCCGCGCTGGCCGCGAGCCTCGCGGTGACGGCGGTGGTCGCGGCGCGGCTGCTGCGGGTCCGGCTGAGCGGGGCGGAGTGGGCGGCGGTCGGCGTGGTGTGCGCGGGGCTGGCGATGCTCGGTCTCGCCTCGGGCGCGGAGGGCGACCGCGGTGGCCCGTCCTGGCTGCCGTACGCGCTGCTCGGTACGGCCGCGGGGGTGCTGCTCCTCGGCGCGGTCGGCGGCCGGCTCTCGGGGCGGCCCCGCGCACTGCTGCTCGGTCTCGGCGCGGGGTTCGGCTTCGGGGTGGTGGAGGTCGCGGTGCGCCTGGTCAACTCCCTTCACCCCTACGCCCTGTTGACCGACCCCGCCCTCTACGCCCTCCTTCTCGGCGGCGGCGCCGCCTTCCTGCTGCTGACCTCGGCGCTGCAACGCGGCTCGGTCACGACGGCGACGGCCGGAATGGTCCTCGGCGAGACCCTGGGCCCGGCGGCGGTGGGCGTGCTCTGGCTGGGCGACCGTACGCGGGCGGGGTTCGGTCCGCTCGCGGCGGTGGGGTTCGTGGTGGCCGTGGCGGGGGCGCTGGCGCTGGCACGGTTCGGGGAGGCGCCGGATGCGGAGGAGACGGCGGCTGAGCCGGAGACGGAACGGGTGGGCTGAGGGGCTTCACGGCCGCGCACCGCCAGGGGGCGTCTCCCCCGAGGGCCTGTCTGACCATTCTCGTCTGCCGCCCTCCGGGCGACGACGGGAATGGTCAGACCGGCCCTACGGAAGCGCCCGGCACAGCGCCCCCAGCGCCTCCTTCCACGCGCTTTCCGGTGGCGTTCCGTAGCCCACGACCAGCGCGTCCAGGGGCTCGGTTTCGGCGTCGGGGTGCCGGTAGAAGGAGAGGCCGTGGAGGGCGAGGCCCTGCCAGCCCGCGGCTTGGACGACCGAGCGCTCGGTGCCGGGCGGCAGCCGCAGCACCGCGTGCAGACCGGCGGCGATGCCGGTGACGTGGACGCCGGGGGCGCGGTCGGTGACGGCGGCGGCGAGGGCGTCGCGGCGGCGCCGGTAGCGCAGGCGGGCGGCGCGGACGTGGCGGTCGTAGGCGCCGGAGGTGAGGAACTCGGCGAGCGTGAGCTGGTCGAGGACGCCACAGGTGTCGACACGCCCCTTGGCCGCGACCGTCGCCGCGTGCAGGGCCGGGGGCAGGACCATCCAGCCCAACCGGAGTCCGGGGGCGAGCGACTTGCTGGCGGTGCCGAGGTAGACGACCTGGTCGGGGGCGAGGTCCTGGAGGGCGCCGACGGGACGGCGGTCGTAGCGGAACTCGCCGTCGTAGTCGTCCTCCAGGATCAGTCCGCCGGTGCGCCGGGCCCAGTCGACGACGGCCGCGCGGCGGTCGGGGCGCAGCGCGGTGCCCATGGGGAACTGGTGGGCGGGGGTGAGGAGCACAGCGTCCTCCCGGTCCAACAGACGCGGGTCCGTGCCGAGTTCGTCGTACGGCAGCGGGGTCGTGGCGAGGCCCGCCTCGTGCAGCAGGGCGGCGTACGCGTCGAGGCCGTACGACTCGACGGCGACCGTGCGGGCGCCGCGGGCGCGCAGCACGGTGGCGAGGAGGCGCAGGGCGTGTGAGAACCCGGCGGTGATCAGCACACGGTCGGGGTCGGCGCGTACGCCCCGGACGCGGGCGAGGTATCCGGCGACGGCGGTGCGCAGTTCGGGGCGCCCCCGCGGGTCGCCGTAGCCGAGGGCGTCGAAGGGCGCGGTGGCCAGGGCGCGGCGGGCGGCCTGGAGCCAGGCGGTGCGCGGGAAGGCGGCGAGGTCGGGGGTGCCGGGGACCAGGCTCAGGGCGGGACGGCCGGGCGGGCGGTGCCGGGCGGGGGCCGCCGGTGCCGTGGCGGGCGGCGTGGCGCGCTCGGCGACGCGGGTGCCGGAGCCCTGGCGGGCGGTGAGCCACCCCTCGGCGACCAGGCCCGCGTACGCCTCGGCGACGGTGTTGCGGGCGATCCCGAGATCGGCGGCGAGGGCGCGGGAGGAGGGCAGCCGGGTGCCGGGGGCGAGCCGTCCGCCGCGTACCGCGTCGCGCAGCGCGTCGGTCAGGCCCTGGCGCAGACCGGTGCTTCCGGCCGGTTCCAGGTGGAGGTCGATGCCGAGATTGGCCCACGATTCCGCCATGGGAATGGACCATACTCCTGGGCCGCTCCGCTCCTAGGCTCGAAGCATGAACATCACCGAGTACGCCCCCGAGCACCCCGCCCGTCTGGCCTGGACCGAGCACGCGCCCGACGTCTACAAGGCGATGGTCCGCCTCGACATCGCCGCCCGGCAGGGGCTCGACCCCCGCCTCCTCGAACTGGTCAAGATCCGCGCCTCCCAGCTCAACCACTGCGCGTTCTGCCTCGACATGCACACCAAGGACGCCCTCGCGGCGGGCGAGACGGTGGAACGCATCGTCCAGCTCAGCGCCTGGGACGAGTCCCGCCACTTCTACACGGAACAGGAAGCCGCCGCCCTCGAACTCACCGAGGCGGTGACGGTGCTGACCGACGGTTTCGTACCGGACGAGGTGTATGCCCGCGCCGCCAAGCACTTCGAGGAGGCGGAACTCACCCATCTCATCGCCGCGATCACCGTGATCAACGCCTGGAACCGCTTCGCGGTGACGACGCGGATGGTGCCGGGGCACTACACCCCGGGACAGCACGCGTGAATCCTCTCCGTGTGCCGGGGCTTTCTGCGGCATGATGACCGCCGTGGAGAGCGACATACTCATCGACGCCTGGAAGCGTCTTCTCACCGACCCCCGCACGTCGTGGGTGGTGTTCGAGCACGGCACCTGCGTGGTGCTCACCGCTCCCGGGGAAGACCTCGCCGCGCAGGCCGGCCAGATCCTCGCGGAGTTCGGTCCCGTCCACGCGGGTGGTCCCTCGGGAGACTTCAGGGTGATCGAGGTCGAGGACGTCGAGGGCTGGGTGGTCACCGGCCATCACCCGGACGTCCTCACGTACGTCGCCCCCGACGAACCCGGTGGCCGGGACCACCTCTCGGTCGGGCTCTGCGGACGCTCACAGCGCCACCGGGACGGCACCGAACCGCACGTGGTCCACGTCGAGGACAGGCGCGGCCACCAGGGTTCCGCGTAGGAACACGGCCGCGCCGGGCGGCGGCCCACTCTCCGCCGCCCGGCAGTCAGGGTTACGACAGCCAGCGCTTCCAGACCGCCGGGTGGGTGTCCACCCACTTCTTCGCCGCGTCCTCGGGGCTCAGTTTCCGGTCCGCGATCATCAGCGAGACCTCGTTCTGGTCCTCCGTCGTCCACTTGAACTTCTTCAGGAAAGTGGCCGCCTTGCCGCCGGACCTGGCGAAGTCGGCGTTGAGGAATTTGCGGAGGGGGGTGTGGGGGTAGGCGCAGGCGATCTTCGCCGGGTCGGTGTCGCAGCCGGGTTTGTAGGGCGGCAGCTTCACCTCTGTCATCGGGATCTTCTTGAAGAGCCACTGGGGGGTGTACCAGTAGGTCAGGAAGGGCTTCTTCTCCTTGGCGAACTGTTTCATCTGGGTGATCTGGGCGGCTTCGGAGCCGGCGAAGACGACCTGGTAGTCGAGCTTCAGGTTCTTCACAAGGGCCTTGTCGTGGGTGACGTAGGCCGGGGAGCCGTCCATGAGCTGGCCCTTGCCGCCGCTCTCGGGGGTGCGGAAGAGGGACGCGTACTTGTTCAGGTTCTTCCAGTCGGTGACGTCCGGGTGCTCCTTGGCGAAGTACGCCGGGACGTACCAGCCGATGTGCCCGGTCACTCCCAGTCCCCCGGCGGGCGTCACCGTCTTCTTGTCGTGGACGTACCGCTTCTCCTGGTCGGGGTGGCTCCAGTCCTCCAGGAGCGCGTCGACGCGGCCCTGGCTGAGGGCGTCCCAGGCGGGGATCTCGTCCACCTGGACGGTGTCGACGTGGTAGCCCAGCTTGTGCTGGAGGATGTACTGCGCGACGGCCACGTTGGACTGCGCGCCCACCCAGGACTGCACGGAGAGGGTGACGCTCTTCGGGCCGCCCGCGTTGGCGAAGGGGCTGGCCTGCTTGGTCATGTCGGCCGCGCCGCAGCCGGTGAGCAGGGCGAGCGCCGAGGCTCCGGCGAGGGTCACCCCCACAGTCGTACGGATACGCATCTCACGCTCCCTTCTTCGCGCCGCGCCCCGTCGGCTGGGTCACCCGGTCGAGCATCAGGCCGAGGCAGACGATGGCGGCACCGGCGACCAGACCCGTCGCGAGGTCGCCCTGAGCCAGGCCGAACGCGACGTCGTAGCCGAGCGCGCCCGCGCCGACCAGACCGCCGATGATGACGACGGCGAGGACCAGGACCACGCCCTGGTTGACGGCGAGCAGCAGGGAGCGCCGGGCCAGCGGCAACTGGACCTGCCAGAGCTGCTGGCGGCCGGTCGCGCCGAGCGAGCGGGCCGACTCCAGCGCGGCCGGGTCCACCTGGCGCAGACCCTGGGCGGTGATGCGGACGACCGCCGGGAGCGCGTAGACCACGGCGGCGACGACGGCGGGCGCGCGGCCGACGCCGAAGAGCGCGACGACCGGGATCAGGTACACGAACTGCGGCATGGTCTGGAACACGTCGAGGACCGGGCGCAGCACCCGCTCCACGCGCTCGCTGCGCGCGGCCGCGATGCCGGTGGCGATGCCGAGGACCAGGGTGACGGCGACGGCGGCCAGCACCTGGGAGAGGGTGTCGAGCGAGGAGTCCCACACGCCGAGCACGCCGATCGCGGCCATGGCGAGGACGGCGGTCAGGGCGGTGCGCCAGGTGCCGATGAGCCAGGCGAGCGCGGCCACCACGAGCAGCACCGCCCACCAGGGCAGCGCGCGCAGGCCGTCGCGCAGCGGGTCCAGCATCCAGATGGTGAAGTGGCCCGCCCAGTCGGCGGTGCCGCCGACGACGGGGACGCCCGAGTAGAGGTGCGCGGTCATCCAGTCGACGGCGTCGTTGACGGGCGCGGCGATGTCGAGGGTCAGCCCGGTGGGCCAGTCGGCGCGGCCGAGCAGCCGTGCGAGGACCGCCACGGCCACGGCGCCGCCGAGGGCGTACAGCCAGTGGGTGCGCGGGCGGTCGGCGCCCTCGGTGGCACGGCCCGCCGCGGCGGTCACGCGGTCCAGGACGACGGCGAGCAGCACGATCGGGATGCCGGCGGCGAGGGCCGCGCCGACGTCGACGGAGGCGAGCGCCTGGTAGACGCGGTCGCCGAGACCGCCGGCGCCGATGACGGAGGAGATGACGGCCATGGAGAGCGCCATCATGATCGTCTGGTTGAGGCCGAGCAGGAGTTCCTTGCGGGCCAGCGGGAGGCGCGCGGTCAGCAGCCGCTGGCGCGAGGTGGCGCCGAGCGAGCGCACGGCCTCCAGCACCTCGGGGTCGGCGCCGCGCAGGCCGAGCACGGTGAGGCGGGCCATGGGCGGGGCGGCGTAGACGACGGTGGCGAGGACGGCGGCGGGCACGCCGATGCCGAAGACGAGCACCACGGGGAGGAGGTAGGCGAAGGCCGGGAGCACCTGCATGGTGTCCAGGACCGGGCGCAGGGCGCGGTCGAGCCGGTCGGAGAGCCCGGCGCCGAGGCCGAGCAGCGCGCCGACGGCGACGGAGGCGAGCACCGCGACCACCATCAGCGCGAGCGTCTGCATGGTCGCCAGCCACATGCCGAGCGCGCCGCAGGCGAGGAACGCCACGGCCGTGCCGACCGCGAGCCGGACCCCGGCCACCCGCCAGGCGACCAGGGCGCCGAGCACGGTGACACCGGGCCATCCGGCGGCGAGCAGGGTGAGGTAGACGCCGCGTACGGCGAGGACGACGGCGTTGCTGATGTGGCCGAAGAAGTACAGGAACAGCGGGTGGCTGTCCCGGTTGTCGATGACCCAGTCGCTGGCGGCGCCGAGCGGCTTCACCAGGCTCACGGTCAGCGCGTGCGGCCAGCTGCCGCTGCCCCAGCGGGCGCTGAGCAGCGGGACGAGGACCGCGGCGGCGACGGCGAGCACGGCCAGCTTGGCGGCGGGACGGGATCCGAGGGCAGCGGGGAGCGCGCGCCGGGCGGCGGCGGGGACGGTGATCGTGGCCATCAGGCGGCCTCCGGCTCACGCTCGGTCGTGGCCGAGCCGGCGCGCTCGCCGGAGGGGGCGCCCCCGGCGTCCGGCGTGTTGGTCCCCGCGACGACGCTCAGCAGCGCCTCGGAGTCGACCACGCCCATGCAGCGTCCCGCGTCCATCACCCGGGCCGGGGCGCCCGCGCGGGCGACGGCCTCGATGGCTTCCGCGACCGGCGCCTCGGGGCGCACGGCGGGACCGTTGCCCGCCTCCTCGGCGGAGGCGGGCCGCATGGCGGTACGGCAGGTGACGACCTGCTCGCGCGGCACGTCGCGGACGAACTCGCGCACGTACTCGTCGGCCGGGGAGTTGACGATCTCCTCGGGGGTGCCGAGCTGGACCACGCGGCCGTCGCGCATCAGGGCGATGCGGTCGCCGAGCTTGAGGGCCTCGGAGAGGTCGTGGGTGATGAACACCATCGTGCGGCCCTCCTCCTCGTGCAGGCGGACCACCTCGTCCTGCATGTCGCGCCGGATCAGCGGGTCGAGCGCGCTGAACGGCTCGTCGAAGAGCAGGACCTCGGGGTCGACGGCGAGGGCGCGGGCGAGACCGACGCGCTGGCGCTGACCGCCGGAGAGCTGGCCGGGGCGGCGCTTCTCCATGCCCGCGAGGCCGACCTTGGCGACGAACTCGGCTGCCGTCTCGCGGCGTTCGGACTTGCCGACGCCCTGGATCTCCAGGCCGTAGGCGACGTTGTCGAGGACGGTGCGGTGCGGCAGCAGACCGAAGTGCTGGAAGACCATCGCGGCGCGGTGGCGGCGCAGTTCGCGCAGCCGGGTGCGGTCCATGGCGCGCACGTCCTCGCCGTCGATGGCGATGGTGCCCGCGGTGGGCTCGATGAGCCGGGTCAGGCAGCGCACGAGGGTGGACTTGCCGGAGCCGGACAGGCCCATGACGACGAAGACCTCGCCCTTGCGCACGTCGAAGGAGACGTCGCGGACGGCGGCGGTGCAGCCGGTGCGGGCGCGCAGCTCGGCCGGGGACAGGGCGGCCAGCTCCGGGTCGGCGGGGACGCGCTCGGGCTTGGGTCCGAACACCTTCCACAGGCCGTCCACGGAGAAGACGGGCGCGCCGGGCTCGGCGGCAAAGGCAGCGGAGGTGGGCGGCTTGCGGGTCGGCACGGTGAGCGTCATCCCGCATCACCACCGATCAGATCGACGGCCTTCTCACCGACCATGAGTACTCCGATCATCGGGTTCACCGCCGTCATCGTCGGGAAGACCGAGGCGTCGGCGATACGGACGCCCTCAAGTCCGCGGATACGCAACTCGGGGTCCACCACGGCCAGTTCGTCGTCGGGGGCGCCCATTTTGCAGGTGCCGGCCGGGTGGTAGACGGTGTGGGCGACCTTGCGGGCGTACTCGCTCAGCGCCTCGTCGTCCCGCACCTCGGGGCCGGGGCAGACCTCGCGCTTGAGCCAGTGGGCGAGCGGCTCGGTCTTCGCTATCTCGCGGGCGATGCGGATGCCGTCGACCAGGGTCCGCGCGTCGTAGTCGTCCTCGTCGGTGAAGTAGCGGAAGTCGAGCGCGGGCTTCACCTCCGGGTCGGCGCTGGTCAGGTAAAGGCGTCCGCGGCTCTTGGGCTTGGGGATGTTCGGGGTCATCGAGACGCCGAACTCGGGCCGCTCGTAGCCGAGGCGCTCCGGGTTGTCGGTGAACGGGATCTGGTAGAAGTGGAACATCAGGTCCGGGCCCGCGTGTTGGGGGTCGCGGCGGACGAACAGACCCGCGTCGGAGTCCATCGCGGAGTTCTCCGGGATCGGCCCGTCGGTCTCCCAGACGATGACCGACTCGGGGTGGTCGAGCAGGTTCTCGCCGACGCCGGGCAGGTCGTGGACGACCGGGATGCCGAGCCCTTCGAGCTGCCGCCTGGGGCCGATGCCGGAGTGCAGCAGCAGGCGCGGGGTGTCGACGGCGCCCGCGCAGAGGATCACCTCGCCCCGCGCCTTGATCAGCAGCTCCTGGCCGTCCTTGGTGCGCACGTGGACGCCCTCGGCACGGGTGCCGTCCAGCTCCAGCTTGTACGCCCAGGTCTCCAGGAAGAGACGGAGGTTGGGGCGCTCGTCCATCACCGGGTGGAGGTACGCCACGGAGGCGGAGGAGCGCTTGTTGTTCTCCGGGTGGTAGGCGAGGTCGAAGAAGCCGACGCCCTCGGTGAACGGCTTCTTGTTGAAGCCCTCCACGCGCGGCACGTCCAGCGCGGCCTGCGCGGCGTCCACGAAGTCGCGGGCGATGGCGTTGCGGTCCTGCTCGTCCACCGGGACGATGTTGTTCTTCAGCCGGGCGAAGTACGCCTCCATCGGGACGGCGCCCCAGCCCTCGGCCCCGGCCTGCTCCCACTCGTCCCAGTCGGACGGCAGCGGCTTGAAGGAGATCAGGGTGTTGTGCGAGGAGCAGCCGCCGAGGACCCGGGCGCGGCTGTGCCGGATGTGGGAGTTGCCGCGCGGCTGCTCGGTGGTCGGGTAGTCGTAGTCGAGGTCGCCGCCGAGCAGGCCCATCCAGCGGCGCAGGGTCAGCACGTCGTCGCGGTCGACGTCGCTCGGGCCGCCCTCGATGACGGCGACCGTGACATCGGGGTTCTCGGTGAGGCGGGAGGCGATGACGGAGCCCGCGGTGCCGCCGCCGATGACGACGTAGTCGTACGCGTGGGTGTGTTCGGGCATGGGGTGATTGCTCCTGGGGGCAGGGATGCCGTACGGAGGGGGCGTACGGAGAAGTCGTGCGGGGCGGGGGTCAGCCCGCGAACCAGCGCACCGGGCGGGGGGCGAGGTTCTGGTAGACGTGCTTGGTCTCGCGGTACTCGGCGAGTCCGGCGGGACCCAGCTCGCGGCCGGTGCCGCTCTTGCCGAAGCCGCCCCACTCCGCCTGCGGCAGGTAGGGGTGGAAGTCGTTGATCCACACGGTGCCGTGCCGCAGCCTGCCGGCGACGCGCCGCGCGCGGCCGGGGTCGGCGGTCCAGACGGCGCCCGCGAGGCCGTACTCGGTGTCGTTGGCGAGGGCGACCGCCTCGTCCTCGGTGCGGAAGGTCTCGACGGTGAGGACGGGTCCGAAGACCTCCTCCCGCACGACGCGCATCTCGCGGTGGCAGTGGTCGAGGACGGTCGGCTCGTAGAAGTAGCCGGACTCGGGGCGGTCCTCGCTCGGCTCGGGGCGCTTGCCGCCGCACGCCAGCGTGGCGCCCTCGGCGAGCGCGGAGGCGACGAAGTCCTCGGTCTTGGCGCGCTGCTGCTCGGAGACGAGGGGGCCGCACTCGACGCCTGGGGCGGTGCCGCGGCCGAGCCTGATCCTCCGTGCGCGCCGGGCGAGTTCGGCGACGAAGCGGTCCCGGACCGACTCCTCGACGATGAGCCGTCCGCCCGCCGAGCAGACCTGGCCGCTGTGGATGAACGCGGCGTTGAGTGCCTGGTCGACCGCGGTGTCGAAGCCCTCCTCGGTGGCGCAGGCGTCCGCGAAGACCACGTTGGGGTTCTTGCCGCCGAGTTCGAGGGCGACCTTCTTCACGGTGGGCGCGGCGGCCTGGGCGACCTTCGTGCCGCTGACCAGTCCGCCGGTGAAGGAGACCAGGTCGACGTCGGGGTGCTCGGCCATCCGGGCGCCGACGGTGTGGCCGGGGCCGGTGACGAGGTTCGCGACGCCCGCGGGGAGTCCGGCCTCGGCGAGCAGCTCGATCAGCTTGACCGTGGTCAGCGGGGTGATCTCGCTCGGCTTGAGCACGAAGGTGTTGCCCGCCGCGAGCGCCGGGGCCACCTTCCAGCTTGCCTGGAGCAGGGGGTAGTTCCAGGGCGTGATCAGCGAGCAGACCCCGACCGGCTCGTGCACGACCACGCTGTGGATGTCGGGCGAGCCCGCGTCGACGACGCGGCCGGGCGCCTCGGCGGCGACCAGGTCCGCGAAGTAGCGGAAGGCGTCCGCGACGCAGTCGATGTCGACGCGGCCCTCCTCCACGGTCTTGCCCGCGTCGCGGCTCTCCAGCAGGCCGAGCGGCTCGCGGTCGCGTAGGAGGAGGTCCGCCACGCGGCGCAGCAGGGCGGCGCGCTCGGCGACGGGGGTGTGGGGCCAGGGGCCGTGGTCGAACGCCTGCCGGGCGGCGGCGATCGCCCGGTCCGCGTCCTTCTCGTCACCCTCCGCGACCACGGCGAAGGGCCGGGCGTCCGCGGGGTCCAGGATCTCGCGTGTCGCGCCGGAGGCGGCGTCGAGCCACTCGCCTCCGGCGTGAATGGTCGCCCCCACCGGTCGTTCCGTTCTGTCCGCCATGATCGGTATTGCCTTCCGTTCCTGTTCAGCGTCCCTGCGTGACAGAAGTGCCACCTCCAAGGACCGGGACCGCATTCCCGCGCCCTCCGAAGCACATGCGCATTCGAGGGGTGAAAGTGGGCCGGGTCACTGAAATCACGGAGGAAATACGGACAAAGAGAGCGTCTGCCGGGGGTCGTCCGCCGGCTCAGTCCACCGACGCCCGCGCGTCACAGCCCGTGTCGGGCGGGCAGAACCACTTCAGCGCGGTGGTGAGCAGCTCCAGCTCGTCGTCCCGGCCGTCACTGTCGGGGCCGTACACCGCGATCGCGTAGATCCGGCCGTCGCCGGCCACGAACCGCTCGTCCAGCACGTGCCAGGTCCCCACGTCGGGCTCGCCGCGGATCGTGTCGGCCAGATACTCCAGGCGCGATCCGGTGAAGTCGCCGTCGTCCATGTTCCGCAGGTCCAGCTTCTCGAAGCCGTCCGGTTTGCGGGTGTCCGGCGACAGATACAGCTCGAACGAGGCGTCCGGGGACTGCTCCGCGACCTGGTAGATCTGGAGCCGGTGACTGCGGTCCGGGCTGCGGTAGTTGACCACCCGGATCCCGTACATCGAGGGCGCGCTGCTACGCGTCCACTCCACGGGTACGGCGATCCTGAACCCCTCCCGGTCGGGGCGCACCTCGTACCCCTCGGGCGGCCGCGAAGCCGACGGCGAGGGGTCGGCGGACGGGGACGACTCGGTGTTCCCGGTCGGCGCCGGTGCCGACGTGGAACTCCCCTGAGCGGTGTGCCGCCCCTCCCCGTCCCCGCCGAGGGCGAAGACCAGCGCGAAACCCACGGCCGCTCCGACAACGGCGGCAGCGGCGAGGACGGGCCACAGGCGCCGGGTGCGGCCCGCGGGGGGCTCGTCGGGCTGACCGTCGGGCGGCGGCCATCCGCCCGGGTACGAGGTGCCGGCCTCGGCGAAGTGTCCGTCGTCGGGGGCGTACACCGAGGTGCGCGCCGTTCCGCCGACGGGGGGCCAGGCGGGGAAGGCTGTGCCGGAGCCGCCGGGCGCGTCCTGGGTCGGAGCTTCGGCGCCGGGGTCACCGCCGGAGGACCCGCACGGGAGCCCTGCGCCGGAACGCCCCGAGGCGGGGTCCCCCGGCGAGCCCGGACCACGCCCGCCGGGCGAAGTCTCCGCGCCGGCTTCCTTCGGTACGAATCCCTCCGGGAGCCGCGCGCCCCGGCCGTCCGGCAGCGCCTCGCCGGAGTCCCCGGCGCCCGCACCACGCGCCGGGGACTCCTCACCGGCGCCCCGCGATCCGAGCCCCTCCGGGGAGCCGCCGCCGCGTCCGCCGGGCGAAGACTCCTCCGGGCCGTCCCCGCTCCGGCCGCCTGCCGCCGACTCGGTGCCGGGCTCTCCGCCCGCGCGACCGGCCCCCGGCTCGGTCGGGGACTCGGCCCCGGTTGCCGCCGGGGGCCACGCGGTCTGACCGGCAGCCGGAGGCCACTGACCCTGGCCCGCCGCCGGGGGCCACTCGCCCTGGCCCGCCGCCGGGGGCCATGCCGGGGGCGGGACCGGTGCCGTGTCGGCGGCCGGCACGTTCGGGGCCCGCTCCGGGCGTGGCGGCGGAGGAGAGGTCGGTGTCGCCGGGGAGTCCCCCGTGCCGTCCTCCCACCGCTGGGCGTCCTCGTTCCAGTACCGCTGTCCCCCGCTCATCGCGGCCCCCTCCCCCTTGTGTCGTCAGAGTCCCAGGAGGCCGGCGAGGGTGCCGGCCGAGGTGAGGACGGTCATGAGGGCCTGGGAGTCGGCGAGGAGTTCCCGGAGGCGCTCGCGGCGGGTCGGGGCGGCCTGGCCGGTGCGGGCGATCTCGGACTCGGTGTCGGCGAGGGCGGCGTCCAGCGTGGCGGTGCGGTCGTCGGCGCGGACGCGGGCGAGGTCGGCACGCAGATCCCGTACGGCGGCGAGGAGTTCCTCGGTGGCGGGGTCGGGCGAGACACCCCCGCCGTGCCGGTGGCTCTCGGCGTGGGCGTGACTGCCGACGGCGAACGTGCTGTGCGACACGTCCCCGAAGCTGACGTTGGGCTCGTCACCGGACATGGCTAATCGGTTCCCTTCTGCGGCGCCGAACCACCCGCGAGACCACCGGAGGCCGACGCGTGGCTGCCGACGGCGAAGGTGCTGCCCTCGACGCGGCCGATGGTGACGTCGCCGTTGCTGATGTTGACGACCTTCTGGACGAACTCGCCGGTCTCGTAGCCGTATTCGGCGAGCGCGGAGCGCACCCCGCCCGCGACACGGTCCTGCACGACCTTGAGGTAGCGGGCCACGTCCATCTCCTGGAAGAGCGAACCGTCGGGCCGGGAGCCGAGTTCACGCACGGAGAGGGCGGGGCCGTCGGGCAGCGCGCCAAAGTGGCCGCCGGTCAGCAGCCGCCAGACGTACACCAGGCCCCGGCCGAGCTGGGCCAGCGCGCGGCCCGCCGAGCCCGGCACCAGGACGAGGGCGGTGGCGGCCTTGCCGAGCACGTTGTTGTTGCGGAACCGGTGGGCCGTACGGTCGGCGTCCTTGAACTCCTCGCGCACCGGCGTCAGCACGTGCGGGGCGATCTCCAGGACCAGCATCCGCCCCTGGGTGTGGACGCGCACGAAGACCGTGACGACCAGTTCCTCCTCCCAGCCGCCCACGCGCACCCGCAGGAAGTGCCGCCGCTTCTCGGCGCCCTCCTCGACCGCGTGCGCCCGGTGCTCCTCGAAGGCCTGCTCGGTGTACGGCGCCTGGTCGCGGGTGAGCAGCCCCTCCGCGGGCAGGAACACGCACTCGTCGACCTCCATCCGCCGCAGCCGGTCGCGCACGGCGGGGCCCGCGTACTCCGCGGGGATCCGCAGCTGTTCGAGCAGCGGACGGATCTTGTCGAGGATGGCCCGGTTGCTGAGCGGCTGCCGCTTCTTCAGCTCGTCCGGCTTCAGCTCCACGGCGAGCACCCAGGTGTCGTAGGCCGCTCCGGCGCCGCAGAAGGGGCGCGCCTCGTGGTAGAGGACCAGCGGCGCGTGCTGCTCCAGCCGGATGCGCTGCCGGACCCGCCGGAAGCGCGGGTTCTCCGCCCGCTCGGCGGGGTCGCCCGCGGCGTCCGGGAAGCGCCGCGGGGAGAGTTCGACGGCGAGCGCCCGGCTGATCTGGGTGCGCTGGAGGTGCACGCACAACGCGATGGCGGCGAGCAGGACGAGCGTGAGCCACGCCTGGAGCGGCTCGACGGCCGCGGTCAGCGTGTCGAGGAGACCGCTGGAGGAGCCCGAGGAGCCGTAGGGGTCGTAGGGGTCGTAGGACGGCTTGTCGTCCTCCCCGGCGCCGAACGCGGCGGCGACCGTCAGTGCCAGCAGTACCGCGAAGTACAGGCGGCCCGACCAGCGGACGAGGAACGCGATGACCAGGCGGTACAGCGGCGGCTCGGTGGCACGGCCGCGGATCGCGGGGGCGGCCGCGAGCATGACGCTGGGCCACAGGGCGAGCGCGAGCAGACCACCGCTGAGCGGCATCCCCACCAGCCACAGCCCGATGATCGCCCCGGCCCACAGCAGTTCGAACCGGCGCGCCCGCAGCGCGTGCGCCAGCACCCGCGCCGCGTCGAAGCCGAACGACGGTGCCACGACGCGCTGTTCGTTGAGGTGCAGCTCCTCGATGACCCGGTCGCGGTAGCCGGGGTCCAGATACGCCCCCGCGCACAGCAGCCGGGTCGCCTCGCTGGCATGCGGTGGCGTGCCCGGCAGCGCGGACGGCGCCCCGGCGGACGTGGGCCGGCTCTGCTCCGGCACCTGTGCGGCGCTCATGCCACTCCCCCGAAAAGTGGTGACGCGCGGCCCGTGTCAGTGGGCCGACGGACGAACCCCGAGGATAGAGGGGACGCGGGGACGACGGCACCCGTTTTGCCGCCGGGCGCTTGTGTGAAGCCTGTGAAGCGGCGTCAGCCCGTCGTGACCGCACCGAGGACGAGGTCCCGCACGCGGTCCCGCAGCCACGCGTGCGCCGGGTCGGCGTCGTGCCGGGGGTGCCAGGCGATACCCACCCGCAGGGGCGGCAGCGGCAGCGGGACCGGGAAGACGACCAGGCCGAGCGCCTCGGCCATGGCGCGGGCCCCTTCACCCTGCGCACGGTCGCCCTGGTCGCCGCTGGTGGTCGCGGGCTACGGCGGCCGGGAACGACCCCTCCCGGCGACGGCGCCGGGAAGGGAGCGCGTAGCATCGCCCACCACCCCCCACTGATGATCAACTCGGGTTCCTTTCGGCCGAGTTGTCGCACTTCAAGGAGCCGTGCATGCCCGCGCTGCTGAATCCCGTCCTCGATCTGCTGATGCTCCGGGGCACCGTCACCGCCGTGGAGCGGTTCACCGCCCGGATGCGGCGCCTGCGCGTCGAGGGCGAGGCGCTGGCCGGTCTGGACGTGCTGCCGGGTCAGCAGGTGCGGGTCCTGGTGGGCACCGCGGTGACCCGTCGCACGTACTCGATCTGGCGCTATGAGCCCGCCGGCGCACTGGAGTTGTGCGTCCTGGACCACCCCGGTGACGGTCCGGGCGCGCGCTGGGGCCGCGAGGCGGCGGTCGGCGACGAGGTGCGGCTCGGCAAGCCGGAAGGTTCCTTCACACTGCGCCGGGACGCCGCGCACCACGTCTTCGTCGGCGACGAGACCGCGTCGGTCGCCTTCGGTGCGATGCTCGCCGCGCTGCCCGACGGCGCGCGGGTCTCGGGCTGCGTGGAGACGGACACGGTGGGCGACCGGCTGCCGCTGGCCCACGCGGGCCGCATCGAGTGGATCCTGCGCGGCGAGATCCCGCTGCCCGAGGCGGTGGGCCGCCTTTCGCCCGCGCCCGGCGGAGTGGCGTACGTCGCCGGTGAGGCGCGCACCGTGCAGGCGGTACGGCATGTGCTGCGCGACGCGGGCTGGGACCGGCGCTCGGTACTGACCAAGCCGTTCTGGACGCCGGGCAAGCGCGGCATGGAGTAGGTGTGGAAAGACGGGACGGGCTCCCACCGGTCGTACCGGTGGGAGCCCGTCAGCGTGCGCGTGGCTCAGATGAGGCCGAGGGCGCGGACCGCGTCGCGCTCCTCCGCCAGCTCCTGCACCGAGGCGTCGATGCGGGCGCGGGAGAACTCGTTGACGTCCAGGCCCTGGACGATCTCGTACGTGCCGTCCTTGGTGGTGACCGGGAAGGAGGAGATCAGGCCCTCCGGGACGCCGTAGGAGCCGTCCGACGGGATGCCCATGGAGGTCCAGTCGCCCTCGGCGGTGCCGTTGACCCAGGTGTACACGTGGTCGATGGCGGCGTTGGCGGCGGAGGCGGCCGAGGAGGCGCCACGGGCCTCGATGATCGCGGCACCGCGCTTGGCGACGGTCGGGATGAAGTCGTCGGCCAGCCACTGCTCGTCGTTCACGACCTCGGCGGCGTTCTTGCCCGCGACCGTGGCGTGGAAGATGTCCGGGTACTGGGTGGCGGAGTGGTTGCCCCAGATCGTCAGGCGCTTGATCTCGGAGACCGGCACGCCCGTCTTCTTCGCGAGCTGGGTCAGCGCGCGGTTGTGGTCGAGGCGGGTCATCGCGGTGAAGCGCTCGGCCGGTACGTCCGGGGCGGCGGCCTGGGCGATCAGGGCGTTGGTGTTGGCCGGGTTGCCGACGACGAGGACCTTGATGTCGTCCGCGGCGTGGTCGTTGATGGCCTTGCCCTGCGGCTTGAAGATGCCGCCGTTGGCCTCGAGGAGGTCGCCGCGCTCCATGCCCTTGGTACGGGGGCGGGCGCCGACGAGGAGGGCGACGTTGGCACCGTCGAAGGCGACGTTCGGGTCGTCGGTGATGGTGATGCCGTTCAGCAGCGGGAACGCGCAGTCGTCCAGCTCCATGGCCGTGCCCTCGGCCGCCTTCAGCGCCGGGGTGATCTCCAGCAGGCGCAGGTTGACCGGCACGTCCGCGCCGAGGAGCTGGCCGGAGGCGATGCGGAAGAGCAGGGCGTAACCGATCTGGCCGGCCGCGCCGGTGACGGTGACGTTCACGGGAGTGCGGGTCATGGCGTTCTCCGTATGACAGGCGGTGGGGCGTCCCTGCCCCGTGTGGATGATCGATCTCTTGGCGTCAAGAGAGATCCAGCGGTCAGGCTATCGCGCATCCCGCATCCCGGACGTCCGGGGCCCTGTGGCTCACCCCACAGGGCGGCTGCTCCGCCGAGTTGACCCCGGAGAACGTATGAGGCGGCCGCCCGTCCGGGAGAGGGAGACGAAGGCGGCCGCCGGCGGGGGTACCGGCCGTCACCGGTCTCCCGTGGGGGGGTACAAGTGCGAGTGCCCGGGTTCGGGCGAGCCATGCCGGGCCGGGCGGAATTCGTTCGGGGGGCGTGGCTACTTCGCCGGTTTCGTGCAAGCCGTCCTCCCGGCCGCGAGCGTCGCGCAGGCCCGGACACCGGACGCCTGCTCGACCGTCACCATCGGGGTGTACGCGATGGTGTCCCCGGCCTCGGTGACGGCGCCGTGCCGCTCACCGCCCACGAGAACACGCACCCGGTCCCCCGGCGCGGCCCCGGTGATGCGCCCCCAAGCCGCGCCGCAGATCCGGCTGTACCGCACCTCCAGCGTGACCGTCCCGACGACCGCGCTGCTCACCGTCGCCACCCGGGCCCCGCTGCACCCCATGGCCTCGGCGTCCTTCCCCGCGCAGGAGGCCCCGGCGCACTTGACGCCCGCGGGCAGCGCCTGCGGGGTACGGGCCGCCGCCGAGGGCGGGTCGACGGCCCTCCCGGGCTCGCTGCCCCCGTCGTCCCGCCCGGTGAACAGGAGGACCGCCCCGATCGCGAGGAGGACGACGGCGGCCCCGGCCGCGAAGAGCGTCGTACGCCGTGCGCGGCCGGTGTCCTCGGCGGGCGGGGCGGCGCGGTCCACGTCGGCCGCGGTCGGCTGCGCCGGGAGGTGCGCAGCCCCCGCGGGAACCACGCCCGCCGGTCCGGCGATCCCCGGCGCCGCACCGCCGTGACCTGTGCCGCCGGGCTTCGCGGGGGCACCGGCGCCGTCCGGCGTCCGAGGTGCCGCGCCGTTGCCGCCACCGGTGCTGCCCGCGGCGGGAGCCGGGCCGAAGCCGCCTGCCGCCGACGGACCGCCGGTGCCCGTGCTCCCCGCTGCGGGCGCGGACCCGAACCCGGCTCCACCCGGTGCCCGAACGGCGTCGGCGACCGTGTCACCCGGCCCCGGGGCCCGGCTCGGCGCACCGGCACCGGCGGCCGCACCGGCACCGCTTGCCCCGTCACCGCCGCCGACCGCCGAAGCCGCGCCCGGCCCGCCGGCCCCCGCCGTCCCCGCGTCCCCCAGCGCCGCCCGTGCCTGGGTGATCCGGATCTGTTCCATCGTGTGGTCCTGGCGGGACTCCGCGCGGCTCCAGGCGCGTTCGGCCAGTTCCCACATCGTGGTGAGGTGGACGGGGCTGGTCCCGGTGGCCTCGGCGAGGGCGACGACCGCGCCGAGGGGGGCGAGGAGGCGGCCTCCCAGGTAGCGCTCCCAGGACGTTCTGCTGTAGCCGGTCCGGTCCGCCAGCGCCGCGACGCTCAGGCCGCCCTGGTCGACGATCCGCCGTAACTGACCGGTGAACTCCCTTATCTGCGGATCGAGTTCGTCCGGCAGCGGTTTCCAACGAGGCATCGCTCTTCCCCCCACACTCGTCCCCCGGCGAGAGCCGTCTCCCCACGGCCGCGCCGGAACCGGACGGTCCCCGTCGATCCGCCCGGTGCGTCCGGTCGTCCGGTCACCCGTTCATCCACGGGGATGCGCCACCGGAGGACCCCGGTTCCCCTCCCGGGGGCGCACGGAAGCATCCGTCCGTGGGCAGCGCTCCGTCGCGCGCGCCCTAACCCCCCGCCCATGGGACGACCCCGTTGGGCGCCTTCACGCACCTTCACCACGTTAGCCCGGTTCTCCGGCCGCTACGGGGTGTTCGCGTCGTTGTCCCCGAACTGCCCCGGAACCGGCAGCACCCAGGGTGCGGGCCCGTAGCGGAACCGTCACCTCCGTGCCACAGCCGACGGACAGGCGTTGAACAGCCGCGCCGGGCCGCGCCACGCTGATCCCCGGCGGCTCGCCCCCGGTCGGGGGAGGGGGCGAGCCCACCGGCCACAGCGGCCGCGGGAGCCGTAACCGCCTTGCGGACGGCGTTACTTGCTCACCGTGAAGTGCAGCGCGTCCTTGAGGAACGGGATCACCAGCAGGGGGTTCGGCTGGACCATCAGGGCCAGCAGGGTGATCACGACGCCGAGGATGCCGTAGGTGACGATGTCCGTGAACCGCGAGCGGACCGCCAGCATGCCGACCGAGGGCAGCAGCCAGCGCAGCACCGCGCCGGTCAGCAGCGCGACGCCGATCAGCAGGGTGCCGGCGCGCACCAGGTCGAACGCGGTCAGCAGCAGACCGAGCCCGACCAGGGACAGCACGACGAGCATCGGCCACTGCCGCGCGGGTGCCGGGGCGTCGCCGGAGGCGGCCCGGCCACCGCCCTCGGGGCGCGCGGTGTCCTTGGTGAACAACGGGAAGCGGCGCTTGCGAGCCGCGGGCGCCGTGGCGGCGCTGCCGGCTTCCGTCCGCACCGTCCCGTCCTCCTCGCAGCTCTCCGCGCGGGTCTCCGCGTCCTCGCGCACGTCGTCAGCCGGCACTGCGCTCCGCCGCCTCGACCACGTTGACCAGCAGCTGGGCACGGGTCATCGGGCCCACGCCACCGGGGTTGGGGGAGATCCACGCGGCCACCTCGGCCACGTCCGGGTGGACGTCGCCGACGATCTTGCCCTCGGCGTTGCGGGAGACGCCCACGTCGAGCACGGCCGCGCCGGGCTTGATGTCCTCGGCGCGGATCAGGTGCGGGGAGCCGGCGGCCGCGATGACGATGTCGGCGCGCTTGAGGTGCGCGGCCAGGTCGCGGGTGCCGGTGTGGCACTGGGTCACCGTGGCGTTCTCGCTGCGCCGGGTGAGCAGCAGCGGCATCGAGCGGCCGATGGTCACACCGCGGCCGACGACGACAACCTCGGCGCCCTTGGTCTCGACGCCGTAGCGGCGCAGCAGGGTGAGGACGCCGTTGGGGGTGCAGGGCAGGGGGGCGGGCTCGTTGAGGACGAGGCGGCCGAGGTTGGTCGGGTGGAGGCCGTCGGCGTCCTTCTCCGGGTCCATCAGTTCCAGGATGCGGTTCTCGTCGATGCCCTTGGGCAGCGGGAGCTGGACGATGTAACCGGTGCAGGCCGGGTCCTCGTTCAGCTCGCGGACGACCGCCTCGATCTCCTCCTGGGTGGCGGTGGCGGGCAGTTCACGCTGGATGGAGGCGATGCCGACCTGCGCGCAGTCGCGGTGCTTGCCCGCGACGTACTTCTGGCTGCCGGGGTCCTCCCCGACGAGGACGGTGCCGAGGCCGGGCGTGATTCCCTTCTCCTTCAGCGCCGCCACGCGGGCGGTCAGATCGGACTTGATCGCGGCTGCGGTGGCCTTGCCATCGAGAATCTGGGCGGTCATACCCCCATCCTCGCGGATGACGGGCCCCCGGTTCCAATCCGGGTGGGCGCTGGCGGAGTGGCGTCCCGCACGTCCCGCACCTCCCGGGATGTCCGTCGTTGATCACTGATGATCGTTGATGTTGCACTTGCACAACACATCGCGAATACGGGTGGACAAGATCTTGCGCCTCCACAACCATGAATGGCGCACAAGCCGCGGTCCGGTGGGGGGCTAACCGCTCATAACGTGTCATTCCTCCGTGCCTTCCGCGTCGTCCCCGCAAGGTCAACGGAGGAAACCAGCCATGAGTTTCGGCTCGCCCAACAACCCGTACGGTCAGCCCCAGGACCCCCAGCAGGGCTACGGCCAGCCGCAGCAGCCCGGTTACCCCCAGGCCCCGCAGGGCGTGCCGCCGCAGTACGGCTACCCGCAGGGCGGCGGCGTCCCGCCCCAGGGCTACGGCTACCCGCAGCAGCCCGGCGTCGGTTACCCGGGCGGCCCCGGCCCCCGTCTGGCCTCGATGGGCCGCCGCTTCGGCGCCCGCGCGATCGACTTCGCGATCATATTCGTGATCTACATCATCTTCGCGTCCATCGGCATCGCGGGCGCCGTGAGCTCGGCCCAGGAGTGCGACGCCAGCGCGGGTTCGGCCGCCTACGACGCCTGTATGCAGGACGCCAGCCAGGGCATGGTGAGCAAGATCCTCCCCATCGCGCTCCTGTTCGGTCTCGCGACCCTGCTCTACGAGTGGCTGATGGTCGGCCTGGTCGGCGCGACCCTGGGCAAGCTGGCCGTCGGCATCCGCGTCCTGCGCGCCGACACCGGCCAGAAGCCGGGTCTGCTCAAGTCCTTCCTGCGCTGGATCATCCCCACCGCCGCGGGCTACGTGAGCTGCGGCATCGGCCAGCTCCTCGTCTACCTGTCCCCCTTCTGGGACAACTCCGGCCGCCAGCAGGGCTGGCACGACAAGGTCGCGGGCACCGTGGTGGCGCACAAGGACTGAGCGCACGGTTCACGGCCGAGGGCCGTGTCCCCCCGATCCGGGTGGGACACGGCCCTCGGCCGTATGTCGGTGCGGCCGTACGCCGGCCCGGTGCGCTCAGTGGAAGAAGTGGCGCGTCCCCGTGAAGTACATCGTCACGCCCGCCTTCTTCGCCGCCTCAACGACCTGCTCGTCGCGGATCGAGCCGCCGGGCTGCACGATGGCGCGGACCCCGGCGCCGATCAGGATCTCGGGCCCGTCGGGGAAGGGGAAGAACGCGTCGGAGGCCGCGAAGGCACCGCGCGCCCGCTCCTCGCCCGCCCGCTCGACCGCCAGCTTGCAGGAGTCGACGCGGTTGACCTGCCCCATGCCGACGCCGACCGAGGCACCGTCCTTGGCGAGCAGGATCGCGTTGGACTTCACCGCTCGGCAGGCCCGCCAGGCGAAGGCCAGCTCGGCCAGCTCCTCGGCGGAGAGCGCCTCGCCGCTGGCCAGGGTCCAGTTCGCCGGGTCGTCGCCGTCGGCCTGGAGGCGGTCGGTCTCCTGGACCAGGACACCGCCGTCGATGGGCTTGACCTCGACACGGGAGGCGGGCGCGTGCGGGGCCTTCAGGACGCGGATGTTCTTCTTCCGCGTCAGGGCCTCCAGCGCGCCCTCCTCGTAGTCCGGCGCCACGATGACCTCGGTGAAGATCTCAGCGACCTGCTCGGCAAGCTCCTTGCTGACCGGCCGGTTCACCGCGATGACGCCGCCGAACGCGGAGAGCGGGTCGCAGGCGTGCGCCTTGCGGTGCGCCTCGGCCACGTCCGCGCCGACCGCGATGCCGCACGGGTTGGCGTGCTTGATGATCGCGACACACGGCTCGTCGTGGTCGTAGGCGGCACGGCGCGCGGCGTCCGTGTCCGTGTAGTTGTTGTACGACATCTCCTTGCCGTGCAGCTGCTCTGCCTGGGCGAGCCCCTCGGCGCCCTGCTCGACGTACAGCGCGGCGGGCTGGTGCGGGTTCTCGCCGTAGCGCAGGGTGTGCGCGCGGTCCCAGGTGGCGCCGAGGAAGTCGGGGAACGGGGAGTCGTCCACCGGGGCGTACGCGGTGGCGAACCAGTCGGCCACGGCCACGTCGTAGGCGGCGGTGTGCCGGAACGCCTCGGCGGCCAGGCGCTTGCGCGCGGCGAGGTCGAAGCCGCCCCCCTGGGCGGCGGCGAGCACGTCGGCGTACCGCTCGGGGCTGGTCACCACGGCCACGGAGGGGTGGTTCTTGGCGGCGGCGCGGACCATCGAGGGGCCGCCGATGTCGATCTGCTCCACGCACTCGTCGGGGGAGGCGCCGGAGGCGACGGTCTCCCGGAACGGGTAGAGGTTGACGACGACGAGGTCGAACGGCGCGACGCCCAGCTCGTCGAGCTGCGCGCGGTGGCTGTCCAGGCGCAGGTCGGCGAGGATGCCCGCGTGGACCTTGGGGTGCAGGGTCTTGACCCGGCCGTCCAGGCACTCGGGGAAGCCGGTCAGCTCCTCGACGGCCGTGACGGGGACGCCCGCGGCGGCGATGCGGGACGCCGTGGAACCGGTGGAGACCAGCTCCACACCGGCCTCGTGCAGCCCGCGCGCGAGCTCTTCGAGGCCGGTCTTGTCGTAGACGCTGACGAGCGCCCGGCGAAGGGGCCGCTTGGTGCTCTCGGCGGTGGCGGTCACTGGATAACTACCTTTCGTCCCTCAATGCGATGGCCGTGGCGGGCGAGCCGGCCCACGACCTCGACGAGCAGCCTTCGCTCGACGTCCTTGATGCGCTCGTGCAGAGCGCTCTCGTCGTCCTCGTCCCGGACCTCGACCACGCCCTGCGCGATGATCGGCCCGGTGTCGACGCCGTCGTCGACGAAGTGGACGGTGCAGCCGGTGACCTTGGCGCCGTACGCGAGCGCGTCGCGCACACCGTGGGCCCCGGGAAAGCTCGGCAGCAGCGCCGGGTGGGTGTTGACGAACCGCCCGCCGAACCGGGCCAGGAACTCCTTGCCGACGATCTTCATGAACCCGGCGGAGATCACGAGGTCGGGCTCGAAGGCGGCGACCGCCCCGGCGAGCGCCGCGTCCCACTCCTCGCGGCTCCCGTGGTCCTTCACCCGGCACACGAAGGTCGGCAGCCCGGCGCGCTCGGCGCGGGCCAGCCCCTCGATGCCGTCGCGGTCCGCCCCGACGGCGACGATCCGGGCGCCGTACGCCTCCGCTCCGACGCGTTCGATCTCGTCCAGCAGTGCCTGGAGGTTGGTTCCGGAGCCGGAGACCAGCACGACCAGACGCTTGGCCGACGGACCGGCGGGGGTGGCGGCCACGATGGGGCCCTTTCTCGGGACGGCGGAATGTCCGGCCGGTTCGTACGGTCGCGTTTGTACGGTCGTACAAAGCTTCGCGCCCCCGGATACGGGGAAGTCTACGAAGCGGCCGGCCGCCAGCAACGATACCGGCACTCCGGACGGCCCCCACGGGACGGGGGCGTGGCCGGAAGGTAGCGTTCGCCAGGAACCGGCTCGGGAACGCCGTGGTGGCGCGGTCCGTTCACGGGACGGAAGCTCGTGCCGGACAGTTGTCACGGCCTGAGCAGTGGCCTACGTCATGACCTAGGGGAAGACGCTCCTTTGATGCCCGATCGCAGCCCGCGACTCCTCACGTTCCCGCCGCGTCCGGACCTGGGAGGCGAGCGCGGCTCCGTGCTGCCCGAGCGCGGCTTCACGCTGCTGCGGGAGCGGCCCTCCACGCCGCCCCAGGCACCGACGGGCGGCGACGGCGGCCGGGGCGGCGACCAGCAGGACGACAACCCGTTCGCGCCTCCGCCCGAGGGCAGCCCGGACCAGCCGTGGCGCCCCCGGCACCCGGAGGGCTCGGACTCCGGCGAGGGCCAGGGCTCGCCGTGGGGCAACCGTCCCGAGGGCTCGGGCGGCCAGGGACACGGCTCGCCCTGGGGCAGCCAGTGGAGCGACCGGCAGCCCGGCCGCGCCCCCGGCACCTTCGGCGAGCGTCCCGGCAGCGGACCCGAGCGTCCTGGCGGGGGCCCGGACAAGAAGCGCTGGGACCTGACCGACCCGGCGCAGCGCCGCGCGCGCTACGCGCTCCTGGCCGGCATGTGGGCCGTCTTCTTCGTGCTCCTGGGCTGGCCGTACGTCTCGCTGCTCCTGGGTGCCCTCTCGCTGTACTGGGGCGGCAGCTCCCTGCGCGCCAAGCCCCGCACCCCGGACCCGGACGCCCCCGCCGCCGCGCAGCCGCCCCAGCACGGCCGCCCCCAGGCGACGGCCGCGATCGGCGGCATGATCGCCGCTGCCCTCGCCCTGTGCCTGACGGCCTCGGTCTTCACCGTCCAGCTCGTCTACCGCGACTACTACACCTGCGTGGACGACGCCCTGACGAACAAGGCCAAGCAGTCCTGCGACACGCTGCTGCCGAAGGAGCTGCGGGGGGTCCTGGGGTCGGCGGGGGCCGAGCGGGGCTAGTCGACGCGGGGCTGGTCGTCTCGGGGCTGGTCGTCTCGGGGCTCGGCCTTGGGCACCGGCGTCGCCGTGGTGAGGGCGTCGGACCAGTCCGAGGGGAAGGGGTCGTCCGCGTCGAGGAAGTCGTACAGCTCCTCGGCGGGGGGCCGGGGGTTCTGCTGCCCGGGTACGGCGCCCTCCGCGACCGGGGCGCTGTGCGGGCCGGATTTCCGCAGCCTGGTGAACACGCCCCTCGGCTCCGCGGACCGAGCGGGGACCGCGCCCGGCTTCCGGGTGCCGCGCAGCCGCCAGGCCCGTACCGTCCACGCCACCGGCAGCCCCGTCACCAGGACCCACAGGCCCGCCGCGGGGCCCGTACGCCACCACACCGGGCCGAAGTCGGCCAGCGCGCCGACGCCCAGCGGACCGCCCGACAGTGCGGCGAGCAGGGCCAGCGTCCCGGCGCAGAGCAGGGCCGCGAGCGCGAGCACTCCGGTGGTGCGCGGGGCCGTCCAAGGCGCTTCCCCGCCCCGGCTGGCGCCGCGCGCCACGAACCAGCCGGTGGTCACCCCGGCGGCGACGGGCACCGCGGCCGCCGCCCAGTTCAACGGGGTGGCCGGGCCCGGGCCTGGCACGGCGGCGAGCAGCGGGAACGGCGGCAGGAGCGGGGCCGGGTCGGAGAGCAGCGGGTGCACCAGATGGCCGGAGCCGAGGGTGAAGCCGGGGCCGAGGGCGTAGGCGGCGGCCCACACGGCCGCGTTGGGGATCAGTGAGACGGCGAGCAGCAGGACGGTGGACCGGCCGGTCCAGCCCTCGGTGAGCTGCGTGAAGGACTGCCGCGCGGCGTCCCCGTGCCAGACCAGCGAGACCCCGAGCAGCAGCGCCCCGCCGCCGGTGAGCGCGGCCGTACCGGCCACGGCCGCGCGCAGGGCCGTACGCAGCCGGGCCCGCGCCTCCGCCCCGGCGCACAGGCCCCGCACGGGCCCCGGCAGCGGTCCGAGCGGTCTGCCGTACGCCGACCAGACCCCGGACGCGGCGGCGGCGGCGATCAGCGGGAGACAGACCGTCACCCAAGGCCAGGAGGGGCCGAGTTCGCCGCCAGAACCGTAGAGGGCGACGGCGGTGCCGACGCCGAGGTAGCCGAGGACGACGCCGGTCCACGCCGTGTGGGCGGCGACGGGGGGCGGGGCGTCGGACGCCTCGGTGGGGTCCGAGTGGCCGGCGGCGTCGGGGGCGTCCACCGCGTCGCGCGCGGCCCGGTGCAGCAGCCACACCGGCAGGGCGAGCAGCAGCAGCGGGGTGAGGCCCACGGGCTGCGGGGTGCCGGAGAGGGTGTCGGCGCGCAGGAGTTCGGCGCCGTGGGCCAGCAGCCAGAGCGCGGCGGCGATGTGCAGCGCGCCGCCCGGACCGCTGTCGGGGTACGGGGAGCTGACCCACAGCACCATCACCAGCGCGGCGCACGCGGCGAGTCCGAGCCCGGCGGCGAGCGCGCCGCTCACGAGGCTCGCGCCCAGACCGGGTGAACGGTCGCGCAACCGGGTCCGCAGGGACGACGGCGGAGACGACGGCAGGTACGACGACGGGGGGCGATCGGTCGGCGGGATCACGTCGCCATGCTCCCAACGACACGCGCTTTCCCGGCGTAACAGGCGAAGCACCGTAGTGTCGCCCAATATATGTTTATGCGCTTTATCACGCAGAGGGGTGAACCGTGACGCAGACTTACGCCGGTCCGCTGCCACCACCGGACGAACGCCGACGCCTGCGCGAGCACCACGCGCTGACGCAGGCTCAGGTCGCCAGGCGACTCGGTGTCAGCCGGGCGACCGTACGCGCCTGGGAACGCGGCCGAGGCACTCCGAGCGGCCCTCGCCACGAGGCGTACGCCCGCCTGCTCACCGAGCTGGCCGACCAGACGGCGGGTCGGACGCACGCGGCGAGCCCTCCCCCGCCGAGAGACTCCGAGCCGCCACCCCTGACTCCCGCTCAGGTGTTCGACGCGCTCTACGTGTTCTGCGCCCCCGCCCTGGTCCGCCAGACCTACCTCCTCACCGGGCGCCGCGAACTGGCCCGCGAGGCCGTCGAGCGTGCCTTCCAGCTCGCCTGGCAGCGCTGGCCCGAGGTGGCCCGGGACCGCGACCCGGGCGGCTGGGTGCGGGCGACTGCGTACGAGTACGCCCTCTCCCCCTGGCACCGCTTCCGCCCCCGCCACCGCAACCCCGAGCCACCGCCCGCCGACCCGGCCGACCGCGCCCTGCTGGACGCGCTGCTGAGCCTCCCGCCGTCGTACCGGCGCACCCTCGTGCTCTACGACGGCGTCGGGCTGGACCTGCCCGAGCTGGCCGCCGAGACGGAGGCCAGCACCCCGGCCGCCGCGGGACGGTTGACCCGTGCCCGCGAGGCCGTCGCCGCGTACGTCCCGGAACTGGCCGACCCGGCCGCGCTGCACCGGCGGCTGACCGAACTGGCCTCCACGGAACGGCTGCGTGCGAACGCCCCCACCACGGTGCGCACCGTCGGCGAGCGCCGCAACGTCTTCTGGACCCGCGCCGCCCTCGCCTTCACCGTCGCCATCGTCGGCGCGACGGCGCTGACCCTGCACTCGGCCCCGACGCACTACGAGGCGCCCATCGCCCCCGCCCAGGCGGTACGCGGCGTACCCGCGACCCCGGCCATGGGACCGCTGTCGAAGGCGGAGCAGGACCTGCGCGCCAAGCTGCGCCGGGAGCAGGGCAACGGGCCGGAGCGACTGACGCCGGATGCTGGATGACCCGGCCCGGGAACGCCGGTGGGCCCGGTCCCCCATGAGAGGGGACCGGGCCCACCGGTGTACCGACGAACGGGCGATCGGGTGATCGGGTGATCGGCCGATCAGGCGGAGAGGATCTCCCGCGCCAGCTTGGCGGTCTCGGTCGGGGTCTTGCCGACCTTGACGCCCGCGGCCTCCAGGGCCTCCTTCTTCGCCTGGGCGGTGCCGGACGAACCGGAGACGATGGCGCCGGCGTGGCCCATGGTCTTGCCCTCGGGCGCGGTGAAGCCCGCAACGTAGCCGACGACCGGCTTGGTCACGTTGTCCTTGATGAACGCGGCCGCGCGCTCCTCGGCGTCGCCACCGATCTCACCGATCATCACGATCAGGTCGGTGTCGGGGTCGTCCTGGAACGCGGCCAGGGCGTCGATGTGCGTGGTGCCGATGATCGGGTCGCCACCGATGCCGACGGCGGTCGAGAAGCCCAGGTCACGCAGCTCGTACATCATCTGGTACGTCAGCGTGCCGGACTTCGAGACCAGACCGATGCGGCCCGGCTTGGTGATGTCGCCCGGGATGATGCCGACGTTCGACTGGCCCGGCGTGATGATGCCGGGGCAGTTCGGGCCGATGATCCGGGTCTTGTTGCCCTTCTTGCCGGCGTACGCCCAGAAGGCGGCCGTGTCGTGCACGGCGATGCCCTCGGTGATCACGACGGCCAGCGGGATCTCGGCGTCGATGGCCTCGACGACCGCGTCCTTGGTGAACTTCTCCGGCACGAAGATGACCGAGACGTTCGCGCCGGTCTTCTCGATGGCCTCCTTGACGGTCCCGAAGACGGGTACCTCGGTGCCGTCGAAGTCCACGGTCTGACCCGCCTTGCGCGGGTTCACGCCGCCCACGACCTCGGTGCCGTCGCCCAGCATGAGCTTGGTGTGCTTCATGCCGGTGGCACCGGTCATGCCCTGGACGATGACCTTGCTGTCCTTGTTGAGCCAGATAGCCATGGTGTGTTGTGTCCTCGTCCTGAGTGCTTACTTTGCGGCGTGGGCCAGCTCGGCGGCCTTGTCGGCCGCGCCGTCCATGGTGTCGACGCGCTGCACCAGCGGGTGGTTGGCGTCGGTGAGGATCTTGCGGCCCAGCTCGGCGTTGTTGCCGTCGAGGCGGACGACGAGCGGCTTCTCGACCTTCTCGCCGCGCTCCTCGAGGAGCTTCAGCGCCTGGACGATGCCGTTGGCGACCTCGTCGCAGGCGGTGATGCCGCCGAAGACGTTGACGAACACGGACTTGACGTCCGGGTCGCCCAGGATGATCTCCAGGCCGTTCGCCATGACCTGGGCGGAGGCGCCACCGCCGATGTCCAGGAAGTTGGCGGGCTTCACGTCGCCGTGCTTCTCACCGGCGTACGCGACGACGTCCAGGGTGCTCATGACGAGACCCGCGCCGTTGCCGATGATGCCGACCTCGCCGTCGAGCTTGACGTAGTTGAGGCCCTTGGCCTTGGCGGCCGCCTCGAGCGGGTTGGCCGCGTCCTTGTCGTGCAGCTCTTCGTACTCGGGGTGACGGAACTCGGCGTTCTCGTCGAGCGACACCTTGCCGTCGAGGGCGATGACCTCGCCGGAGGCGACCTTCGCCAGCGGGTTGACCTCGACCAGGAGGGCGTCCGACTTGATGAAGGTGTCCCAGAGCTTGATCAGCACGTTGGCGACCTTGTCCGCGACCTCGGCCGGGAACTTGGCGGCCTCGACGATCTCGCGGGCCTTGGCCTCGTCCACACCGTCGATGGCGTCGATCGCGATCTTCGCGACGGCCTCGGGGCGGGTGGCCGCGACCTCCTCGATCTCCATGCCGCCCTCGACGGAGGCGATGGAGAGGAAGGTGCGGTTGGCACGGTCGAGGAGGAAGGAGACGTAGTACTCCTCGACGATTTCCGGAGCGGTCTCGGCGATCATCACCTTGTGGACCGTGTGGCCCTTGATGTCCATGCCGAGGATGTCCGTCGCGCGGGCGACGGCCTCGTCCGGGGTGGCGGCGAGCTTGACGCCGCCGGCCTTGCCACGACCACCGACCTTCACCTGCGCCTTGACGACGGACTTGCCGCCCAGACGCTCCGTGATCTCGCGCGCCGCCTCAGGCGTGTCGATGACTTCACCGGCCAGCACCGGTACATCGTGCTTGGCGAAGAGGTCCCTCGCCTGGTACTCGAACAGGTCCACGCGCTTCCGTCCCTATCAGTGATCTCGCGGTTCGTTGGATGCGTGGGCGTGCCGCGAAGGGCAACGTGACGTCCGCTTGTCACTAGGGGGGCGCACACGGTGTCCGAGCGCGCGGCATGTCCGCCTCGCAGGTTATCGCTGCTTGCCGGGGCCCTCTAAATCGCGGGTCACACCCGAGCGGTGATACCTGTCACATGATGCCGGGCGAGGTGACACGCGGTGCCGTGACCCTGGCCGGGCGCGCGGCGGGGACAAGGAGTTGTCGCAGGTCAGGTCGGGGGTGGAGCGGGACGGGATGCGGCCTGGTGAGTGACGGACGGGGGACGGTCGGGACCCGGCTGGGCCGGGCTGGAGGCAAGGGTCCGCGGGCGGGCGGTGGCCGGTGCTGGCGCGAGGTCAGGAGGGGTGCGGGACGGGGACGGGCCGCTTCTCCAGTGCCGCCGCCATCACCTCCGGGAAGTGGTCGGGGGTGCAGGCGAAGGCAGGGATGCCGAGCGCGGCCAGGGCTGCGGCGTGGTCGCGGTCGTAGGCGGGGGTGCCTTCGTCCGAGAGCGCGAGCAGGGTCACGAACTGGACGCCGGACGCCTTCATCGCGGCGACCCGCTTCAGCATCTCGTCGCGTATGCCGCCCTCGTACAGATCGCTGATCAGCACCACGACCGTCTCGGCGGGCCGGGTGATCCGCGACTGGCAGTACGCCAGCGCCCGGTTGATGTCCGTGCCGCCGCCGAGCCGGGTGCCGAAGAGGACGTCCACCGGGTCGTCCAGTTGATCGGTGAGGTCCACGACCGAGGTGTCGAAGACGACCAGGCGCGTACTGACCGACCGCATCGAGGCCAGCACCGCCCCGAACACCGACGCGTACACGACCGACGCGGCCATCGACCCGGACTGGTCCACGCAGAGCACGATCTCCTTCTTCACCGACCGCGCCGCCCGCCCGTATCCGACGAGCCGTTCCGGCACCACCGTGCGGTGCTCGGGCAGATAGTGCCTGAGGTTGGCCGCGATCGTACGGTTCCAGTCGATGTCCTGGTGACGCGGTCTGCCGATCCGGGCACTGCGGTCGAGCGCCCCGGTGAGGGTCGCCCGGGTACGGGACGCCAGCCGCTCCTCCAGATCCTCGACCACCTTCCGCACGACCGCCCGCGCGGTCTGCCTCGTCGTCTCCGGCATGACCTGGTGCAACGAGAGCAGCGTGCCGACCAGGTGCACGTCCGCCTCCACCGCCTCCAGCATCTCCGGCTCCAGGAGCAGCGCGGCGAGCCCGAGCCGGTCGATGGCGTCCCGCTGCATGAACTGGACGACGGAGGAGGGGAAGTACGTACGGATGTCCCCCAGCCAGCGCGCCACCGACGGCACCGAACCACCGAGTCCCGCCGAACGCTCCCGCCCGCCCGCAGCACCCTTGCCGCCCCGATCCTGCTTTCCGTACAGCGCGGTCAGTGCCGTGTCCATCGCCGCGTCCCGCCCCGCGAGCGCGCATCCCGTGCCGTCGGCCTGCTCCCCGCCGAGGACGAGCCGCCAGCGGCGCAACCGCTCGGCGCCGGCTTCGGCTTCGCGAGGTGCGGTGCCTGTCGTCCTCGGCATGTCTGTCGTCGCTGGCGTGTCTGTCGTCATCCGCCCACCCCCGCAAGCGCGTTGTCGTCCCTGGACCCGGTCCGCTCTTCCGCCAGCCCGAGCAGCGCCCGCAGCACCGGCACCACGGCATCCGCGCGCCGCGGGTCCGGCTCGGCCGCGAAACCGGGCGGTGCCGTCGCGCCGGTCACGGGTCCGGCCGCGCCTTCCGGCCCACGCCGGACCAGCTCGCCGAGCGTGCGCCGCACCCCGGGTTCGTACGCGGAGAAGGTCCGCCGCAGCAACGGCAGCACGTCCGTGAACGCGTCCGCCGACACCGAGGTCAACCACCCGTCGACCAGCCCCAGCAAGCGCTCGTCGTGCACCAGCAGCAGCCCGCCCCCGCCTCCCCCGACAAACCCCTCGATCCACGCGGCCGCGTCCCCGGGCGGTGTCCCCGGGGACAGCGCCAGCCCCATGAGCCGTGCCGCCTCCCTGTCCGCCAACGCGCCGTCATCGAGCAGCAGTCGGACGGCACGACCCCGTATCTCGCCGGGAACGGCGTCGCGCAGGGCGAGGGTGCGGAGGACGGTGCCCCAGCGGTCGCGCAGGGGGGAACGCCGGGGTTCGTCAGACCGCTGGGGATCGTCGGGGTGCCGGGGGTGCTCGGCGTCTTCAGGATGGCCGGCGCGCTGCGGGCCCTCGGCACCCGACCCCGCTTCGCCCTCCGGGCGGCGCCCGCCCCACACCTCGGACAACAAGGCCACCGCCCCCTGCACCCCCTCCACGTGCCCCCGCATCTCGTGCGCCGCGTCCGCGTCCAGGCCGGCACACGCCGGGGGCAGTCCGACGAAGATCCGGTCGGCCAGGACGGCCGCCACCTCGGCGAGCGCGCCGGTATGGGTGCCGCGCACATCGCCGTAGCGGAGGGACCGGACCAGCGCGGGAAGGGCCTGCGCGAGGTGGCCGACGTCTGAGTCGAGGGCCGCGCGGTCGACCAGGACGCGCATGACCACGGGCAGGGCGTCCGGCAGACCGGCGAGCAGACACCGTTCGGCCAGCACGGTGACGTCGGCGAGGGTGCGGGCGGCGATCGCGTCCGCCTCCGCCTTGGCCGTCGCGGCGCCGAGGACGGTGGTCCCCCACACGCCCGCCTCCGCCACCCTCACCGACAACTCCGGTTCCCAGCGAAGCCGCCAGGTCTCGCGGAAGGTTCCCGTGCTCCCTCGTGACGTGGTGGGTTCGCCCCAGCCGACGCCGAGCAGCCGCAGCCGGTGCAGCAGCCTGCCGCGCGCGGCGTCGGTGTCCTTGCGCAGGTCCAGCTCCAACTCCCGCTCCGCCGCCTCCGGCTTGAGCCGCAACCGGCGCTGCTCCCGGGCGAGGTCCCGCTGCAACGGCACCGCGGGCGCCGACTCCGGCACCTCCCCGAGCACGTCCCCGACCACCAGCCGGTCGTACACCAGGGACAGCGGCAGGTCCGATCCGTCGCACATCACCGCGCGCACGGCGTCGGTCGTCTCGCTCAGCCCGGGCAGCGGGCGGCCGCGCAGCACGGCGAGGGTGTCCGCGAGCCGGACCGCCTCGATGACGTGCGCGGAGGACACCATCCGGTCCTCCTGCCGCAGCAGCCCCGCGACCTTGGTCAGCCATCGCTCGACCGGCCGGTCCGGCGCCCGGAACAGATGTGCGTACCACCCCGGCGAGTCGATCCCCGCGCCGTAGCCGCTGAAGCGGGAGAGGCGACGGTACGTCCAGGGCACCCACGTCAGCTCCGTCCTCACCTTGGGCAGCCCCTTCAGCAGGGCCCGGTCGGCGGCGACGGTGACCCTGGCCCGCAGCGCGGGCACGTGCCACGCCCCGCACACCACCGCGACCGCGTCCCCGAACTCACGGCGTGCCGCGCGCAGTCGGAGCCGCATGTGCGCCTCCCGCGCCTGGTCCCGGGTGCGTCCCCCGTCCCCGTACCGCTCACGCAGCGCCCCCATCGCCTCCTCCAGCGCGGCGAACGGCGCGAAGGGGTCCCCCGCTCCCCCGCCCCGGTGCTCGACCACGTCCTCCCACCAGCGCTCGGGATCGTCGTACCCGGCGGCGTCGGCCAGCGCGGCGAGCGGATCGAGACGCGTCCCCTCAAGTGACCCGGGGTCGGCGCCGGGCTCGTCCCCGGGCTCCGCCAACGTGTGCGCCGCCGGCAGATCGACGAACCGGGCCGGGATCCCCCGCTCGGCCGCCCAGCGGATCGCCACCCACTCCGGGCTGAACTCGGCCAGCGGCCAGAAGGCCGAGCGGCCGGGTTCGTCCACGGCGTGGGCGAGCAGCGCGACCGGCGGTCGCAGGCCGGGGCCGTCGGCGAGCGGGATCAGCGGATCGGCCTCGGGCGGCCCCTCGATCAGGACGACAGCGGGCCGGGCCGCGTCCAGCGCCGCGCGAACGGCCCGCGCGGAGCCGGGCCCGTGATGCCGTACCCCCAGCAGCAGCGGCCCGGACGCGAACGCCCCGCCGCTCACCGGGTTCATGCGCTCACCTCGCGGCAGGCCCGGTAGAAGTCGGTCCAGCCGTCGCGCTCGCGCACGACCGTCTCCAGGTACTCCTGCCATATGACCCGGTCGGCCGCCGGGTCGCGGACGACGGCGCCGAGGATGCCCGCGGCCACGTCCCCGGCACGCAGCACGCCGTCGCCGAAGTGGGCCGACAGGGCGAGACCGCCGGTGACGACGGAGATCGCCTCGGCCGTGGACAGGGTGCCGCTCGGCGACTTGAGCCTGGTCCGGCCGTCGCCGGTGACGCCCGCGCGCAGCTCGCGGAACACGGTGACGACGCGACGGATCTCGTCCAGGCCCTCGGACGCGGGCGGCAGGTCCAGGGAGCGGCCGATCTGCTCGACGCGGCGCGTGACGATGTCCACCTCGGCGTCGGCGGTCTCCGGCAATGGCAGCACCACGGTGTTGAAGCGGCGGCGCAGCGCGCTGGAGAGGTCGTTCACGCCACGGTCGCGGTCGTTGGCGGTGGCGATGAGGTTGAAGCCCCGGACGGCCTGGACCTCCTCGCCCAGCTCGGGGACGGGCAGGGTCTTCTCGGAGAGGATGGTGATCAGGCTGTCCTGGACGTCGGCCGGGATGCGGGTCAGTTCCTCGACCCGGGCCGTCATGCCCTCGGACATGGCGCGCATGACCGGGCTCGGCACGAGCGCCTCGCGGCTGGGGCCGTGGGCGAGCAGCCGGGCGTAGTTCCAGCCGTAGCGGATCGCCTCCTCCGGGGTGCCCGCCGTGCCCTGCACCAGCAGGGTCGAGTCACCGCTGACGGCTGCGGCCAGGTGCTCCGACACCCAGGTCTTGGCCGTGCCGGGCACGCCGAGCAGCAGCAGGGCGCGGTCGGTGGCGAGTGTGGTGACGGCGACCTCGACGATGCGGCGCGGGCCCACGTACTTGGGGGTTATCACCGTGCCGTCGGGCAGCGTGCCGCCGAGCAGATAGGTGGCCACGGCCCAGGGCGACAGCTTCCAGCGGGCCGGGCGCGGTCTGTCGTCGTGGGCGGCCAGCGCGGCGAGTTCGACCGCGAAGGCGTCCTCGGCGTGCGGTCGCAACGCCTGGGCATCCCCTGCCCCGGCGGTCGGTTCGGCGGTCGTCCCCGTGGACACAGACATGGCTGAGGCCCCCTTCGGCTCGGCCGGTCGGCGAGCTGGTTCCACCATGCAGCACGCCACTGACAACCGCTTCGGCCTGTGGATAACTCGGACGCGGCCGATTGTCAGTGGCGGGACCTACCGTCGTTCGCATGACTCAGCAGGGGGTGCGACGGGGTGCGGACCGGGAGCCGGCCCAGGCGCCTGACGCCGCCTCACGCAGCGCGGGCAGCGGATTCGGAGAGCGGGCGGAGGAGCGGACGGAGGAGGGGAGAGCGGAGCGGAGACGGGGCTCCGGCGGCCCGGCCGACCCCGAGGCGGCCCGGCGTCGTGCCGAGCGCCGTGAGCAGCGGGTCACGGCGGGCGTGACCGAACTGGAGCAGCGCCTGGCGGATCTGCTGCGCGGCGGCCTGGCCGCGGCCGAACAGGCGGGGTGCACGCCGTGGGAGGAGACGGCCGCCCGCATGGTCGACGCACAGGCGCCCGGGCTTGCGGCGAAGGCAAGGGAGTTGGGCGCGATACCCGCCTCCGGCGCGGACTGGCCCACCAGGCTTCTGGAGGAGTGCGCCCTGCTGCACCTCCTCGGCCAGGGCTGGCTGCACCGCGCCCAACTGCCCGACGCCCTCGCGGCCACGGTCCGCTCCCGGCTCGGCCTGCCCGCGTCCGCCGGCGGTCCACCGCTGCGCGACCGCTGGCTGGTCCTCGCCCAGTACGACACGGCCGACCCGAAACTGACGACCCGCCGCATCTGGCTGCACGGCACCGGCTCCGGCCACACCCGGCTGCTCCTCTCCTACGGCGCCGCCGGACGCGCCCCCGAACTGTCCCTGCCGGTCGGCCACATGCTGGAGGCGGACCTGACCGGCTACGCGGGCGCGGGGCAGCTCCGCGCCGCGCTGGGCGAGCGGTACGCACCAGCCACCCCGGCCACCGACCGCCCCGCCGGGCTGACCACCGCGCAGGCGGCCGCCCGCTACGGCGACGCGCTGCGCGAGGATCCCTGGCTCGACACGGTCCCGGTCATCCTGGCCGGGGTCGTACCGGTGCCGGACGCACGCCCCGGTTCCTGGCAACTGGCCGACGCGGAGGCGGACCCCAAGGAAGAAGCCGGCACCAAGACAGAAGCGGCCCCCAAAGAAAGGGACCCCGAGGAACCGGGCCCCACGGAACCGGAGCCCGACCCGCCGGTCCCCACCGCACTCCCCCTGACCCCCACGTCCCTCACCCGCCCCGGCCTCTGGCGACTGATCGCCCTCTCCGGCGGCACCCCCCTCACCGTCTTCGGCGAGCTGGGTCACCGAGGCTTCACCCCGCTCACCGCCTGGCCCGCACACCAGTCCGGCACCCCGGTGACGCTGCACTGACCCCGCCGCGGCACCGCCCCGGCCCCACACGGAAGGGAACCCCGATGCACGAGACGACGGCCACCACCGCACCTTCCTGGGACGACCTCCTCACCATCGCCCTGCTCGGCACCGACCGCCGCCCCGTACCCGCGGCGGACGGCGGCCGCGCCGCACCCCTGGCCCTGCTCGACGCCGCCGCCATGGCGACCGTCCGACGCCGGGCCGGCCTTCGCGCCGGACCCGCCGCGCCACGTCCCGAACCCGCCCCCGACGACCCACGCCCGCTCCTCCCGAGCCGCGCCACCCACAGACTCGCCGCCCTCCTCACCGACCGCTCCCCCGCGGGCACCCGACGCGGCAGCACCCCCGACCTGACGGAACTCCTCCCCCAGTGGCTCGCGGCCGCCAACGCACACGGCTACGCCCCACCCCCGCACCTGCTGCCCGCCCTCCTCGACGCGGCCCGCGGACGGACCGATCTCCGGCCCGCGGCCCTGGAGTTCGCGGGCCCGAGAGCCCTGTGGCTGGCCCGCCTGAACCCGGACTGGCGGTTCGCCCGCCGCACGGCCCTTGGAGGCTCGGCCCTGCCCGACCCCGAGGACAGCGAGGCCGTACGCCACCTCTGGCAGGAGGGCCTGTTCGCGGAGCGAGTCGCCGTGCTGACAGCCGTACGCGCCCACACCCCGTCAAGGGCACGAAAGTTGCTGGAATCCACCTGGCCCACCGAGCGCGCCGAGGACCGCCTCATGTTCCTCGACTCGCTGCGCACGAGCCTGTCGTCTGCCGACGAGCCCTTCCTGGAACGGGGCTTGGCCGACCGCAGCCGCAACGTACGCGCCGTAGCGGCGGAGTTGCTGTCCTCCCTCCCCGGCTCCGCCCTCGCCGCGCGCATGGCGGAACGCGCCCTGACCTGCGTGGCCCTCGACCACACGGGTGCGGAACCCACCGTCGCCGTGGAGGCTCCGCACGTCTGCGACGCGGGCATGGAGCGGGACGGGGTGTCGGCCACGCCGCCGAAGGGGCGGGGTGAACGGTCCTGGTGGCTGGGCCAGTTGGTGGAGGCGGCCCCGCTCGGGGTGTGGTCGGCGCGGCTCGGCGGCCGTACCGCGGAGGAGATCGTGGCGCTGCCCGTGGCCGACGGCTGGCAGGAGGAGCTGCACGCGGCGTGGTGCCGGGCGGCGGTGCGGCAGGGGGACGCCGAGTGGGCGAGGGCGCTGCTCGGCGCGCCCGCCGCACCGGAGGCGGGCGGTCCCGGCGCCGTCTCCCTCGCGGACCGGACAAGACTGCTGGCCACGCTGGAAGCGGCCGAGCGCGCCGACTGGGTGGCCGGGTTCATCGCCCGGCACGGTCTGTCGGAGGCGTTCCAGTTACTCGGCGCCTGTGCGGTGCCGTGGGCGCCGTCGCTCGGCCGGGCGGTGGTGGACGCGCTCGACATCGCCCGGGAGGCGGGCAGTTACCCGTGGAGCTTCAGCGGTGTGATGGGCCTGGCCGAGCGCTGCCTCGACCCCGCGGAGACCACTCGTCTGGACGCCCTGCTGGCCCGCCCCGAGGAACGCGAGGACGGCCGGCCGGGCGCCGGAGGCTACTGGGCGGAGGCGTTCCAGCGGCTCGCCACCACCCTGCGACTGCGCACGGCGATGGCGGCGGAGCTGATACCCGGAAGGGGGTGAAGGCGCCGGTCAGCCGCCCGAAGCCGCCGGCTGCCGCACGTTCTCCCGCACCCACTCCACGATCGCCCCGGTCGTCGCGCCCGGCGTGAAGATCGCCGCGACTCCCTTCTCGCGCAGCGGCGCGATGTCCTCCTCGGGGATGATGCCGCCGCCGAAGACGAGGATGTCCGCGGCGTCGCGCTCCTTGAGGAGGTCGATGACGGCGGCGAAGAGCGTGTTGTGGGCGCCCGAGAGGATCGACAGCCCGATGGCGTCGGCGTCCTCCTGGATCGCGGTGGTGACGATCTGCTCCGGCGTCTGGTGGAGGCCGGTGTAGATGACCTCCATACCGGCGTCGCGCAGCGCCCGCGCGATCACCTTGGCCCCGCGATCGTGGCCGTCGAGCCCCGGCTTGGCCACCACCACGCGGATCGGACCGGCTGCCACACCCATCACTGCCTCCATCGAGCCACCGGAAGCGGCCGCTTCCGTCATACCGACAAGTACCGCATCCCTGGCACGTTCCGCCACCGTCGCGAAGTGAACGAACGTTATCGCCAGGATCCCGCAACCGGCAGTTTTACGACCGGCGGGGAGGGGGAAATCACATAGTGGGACATGAGGGCGCGCGGGGGACAGAGACGCCTCCCGCGCGCCGACAGGAGGTCGGCCAATGAAGGTCACCGGAGTATTTCCGTTCTTCCTCCCCGTCTGCCGCCGCTTCTGGCCCGGCAGATTGGCCTCTCTGTCCGTAACGCTGCTCAAAGCCACCGCGCTCGAGGCCGCGATCCTGGCGGGGCACGTGCTGCTGTATCCCACCGGCCTCACGCAGGAGCGGCGCCAGGCCGCACTGCCCTCACCGGACGGCGCCGCCCGGCTCCCCGTCCCGGCGGGCCCGCCGGTCATCCTGCTGCACGGCTTCATCGACAACCGCTCGGTGTTCGTGCTCCTGCGCCGCAGCCTCGCGCAGCACGGCCGCCAGCGCGTCGAATCGCTCAACTACTCCCCGCTGACCTGCGACATCCGCACGGCCGCCGAGCTGCTCGCCCGCCATGTGGAGGAGATCTGCGAGCGCACCGGGAGCCGTCAGATAGACATCGTGGGCCACAGCCTGGGCGGCCTGATCGCGCGCTACTACGTGCAGTGCCTCGGCGGTGACCTGCGGGTTCGCACCCTGGTCACCCTCGGCACCCCGCACGCCGGCACCCGCGCGATACCTCTGGCCAACGCCCACCCCATCGTCCGGCAGATGCGTCCGGACTCCGCGGTCATCGAGGAGCTGTCCCGTCCGGCTCCCGGCTGCCGTACGCGATTCGTGAGCTTCTGGAGCGACCTGGACTCGGTGATGGACCCGCTGGAGGCGGCCTGCGTCGAGCACCCCGACCTGGACGCCCTCAACGTCCGTGTCACGGGCATCGGCCACCTCGCCCTCCCCGTCCACCCCGCCGTGGCCGCCGGGATACGGGACGCCCTGGACACCGAGTCCGCCACGAAGCGCGAGGCGGGCGGCCTGACGGTGGCCTGACCGCTGCCCGGGAGACGCCCGGACGACCGGTCCCCGCCCTTGTTACGGTCCCCGCCATGGAGACCTGGGACCCAGCCGCCGTACGAGCCCGCCTGCGAGAGGCGGCGGCCGGCGACCCGTCGAGGCGACGCTTCGGGTCGAACACGCACCGTTACGAACTGCGGCCTCCGTTTGCCGAGCCGGAGATCCGGTCGTTCGAGACCGGCCACGGCATCGCCCTGCCGCCGGAGTACCGCTCCTTCGTCGCCCAGGTGGGTGACGGCCCCGCCGGTCCGGCCCACGGCCTGATGCCCCTGACCACACCCCGCCCCGAGGTCGTGGAGGACGAGGCGGTGGACGACGAATGGGCGGAGGACCGCCGACCGGGACGTCTCGCCGCGCCGTTCCCGCTCACCGAGCCCGCGTCCGGCCGAATCGGTACCGGCGCCGACTCGCTGACCAGGGGAACTCTTCTGCTGGCCGAGCAGGGCTGCGGGACGTTTCTCCGGCTCGTCCTGAACGGCCCGCACACCGGGGAGATCTGGCTCTTCGACCCCGACTGGGCCGGATTCGTGCCCGCCCACCCCGGATTCCACGCCTGGTACACGGGATGGCTGACCACTCTGTGAACGCGCGTCACACCGACCGCCTCCGTATGAGCCCACCCCGTCGGCATCGGAAGACAGCCGTGACACAGCCCGCGCACAGGTGACACAACGTCACTCATCATCGAACATTCTTCGAACACAAAGCCAAACTCGCGTCCGCGACCCCCGAAACACGGCCGAATGCCCGTTTCCCGCCGCCGCGAAACCGGCGGAAGATTGTGGCGCCCGTGTACCGCCGGGTACAGTCGCCGCACTGCTCTGGCAGCCCCTGTTGTCGAGGCGAAAGAGAAGTTGGTGAACGACCGTCACCCGTCGGGGACCATGACCTCCCCGGCCCCGGCTTCCGACGCCTCCGCCGCGCACTACGCGCCGTACGGAGCCCCGGAAGTCCCGTACGACGACCTCACCACCTACAGCGGCTACGACGCCACTGGTTTCGCGGTGGGCACGGGCCAGACCGGAGCCTTCTTCCCCGCCGAGGCGTACTACGGCGTCCACACAGATGCCCAGACCGGCGGCTACGACACCTCCGCCTGGCAGACCGGCTACGACCACGACCCGTACGCCACCCAGCACCACGCCGTCGCCGACACCGGCGCCTACGACACCACCGCCTGGCAGGTCCCCACGCAGGCCACCGGCCACGACGTCAGCGGACAGTGGGACGCGAGCGCCTGGCTCCAGACCGACGGCGCGGCGAGCCACGACCAGACCCAGCAGTGGGACTGGAACGCGCAGAGCCACGACACCGGCGCCTACGACGCCACCCAGTGGAACTCGGACGGCGGCACGGCGAACGGCCACCAGGAGCACCACGCGCCCCACGAGCACCAGGCGCCGTACGACACGCAGGACCACGCGGCGTACGACCACACCGCCGCCTTCGAGCAGCAGGCCGACCACCACTCCCCCTATGGCGACGACGCCGCGATGGCGGAGTTCGGGGAGACGGCCGCGCCCGAGGAGGAGCCGGACTCCACGGGCGAACTGCCCGTCGTGCCCGACCTCCTGGACGACCAGGAGGAGACCGTGCCGGCGCCCCGGGCGGGCGGCCGCGCGGCGAACCGCTCCAGACGCCGTACGCCCGCCAAGCGCTCGGCCCTGCTGACGGTCGCCGTGCCCTCGGTCTGTGTGATGGGCGTGGCCGGGATCGCCGCGGCCTCGGTCGGCAACCTCACCGACGACGCCCAGGAGACCAGCGCGACCGCCTCGGACGCGCACACGGTGAAGCCGTCCGTCGCCAACAGCAAGCTGGACAGCCAGCTCAAGACGCTCTCCGCCGGGGTCGACGACTTCACCGACCGGGCGAGCCGCACCCAGGAGCGCATCGACCTCAAGGCGCAGCAGGCGCAGGAGAAGAAAGAGGCCGCCGCCGAGGCCGCGCGCAAGGAGCGGCTGCGCCCCAAGTTCGTCCTCCCGGTGGCCCAGAAGGGTCTCAGCGCCTACTTCGGCCAGGCGGGCGTGAACTGGATGTCCGTCCACACCGGCATCGACTTCCCCGTCTCCTACGGCACCACCGTGATGGCGGCCACCGACGGCGTCGTCTCCACCAAGTGGAACAGCGCCTACGGCAACATGATGATCATCACGGCCAAGGACGGCACCGAGACCTGGTACTGCCACCTCTCCAGCTACCGCGTCGCCAGCGGTACGGCCGTCAAGGCCGGCCAGCCGGTCGCCTTCTCCGGCAACTCGGGCAATTCCACCGGCCCCCACCTGCACTTCGAGGTGCGTCCGGGCGGCGGCGCGGCGATCGACCCGCTGCCGTGGCTGCGCAGCCACGGCCTCGACCCGACCTGATCGTCCCCGTACTCGCGGAACGAGCCCCCGCCTCGAAGGCGGGGGCTCACTCGTCTGCGCGCTCGTCTGCGGCTTCCCGCTCGGCTAGAGCTTCTCGACCGGCGCGTACCGCAGCAGCAGCCGCTTGGCGTTGCCGCCGCCGAAGTCGATCGTGGCCTGCGCCTTGTCGCCCGCACCGGCCACCGCGACGACCGTACCGAGCCCGAACTGGTCGTGCGTGACCCGGTCCCCGACCGCCAGCGCCACCACCGGCTTCTCCGAGGCCCGCCGGGTGGCGAACCCGGACGCGCCCGCCGCCGACGAACGCGAGCGGGACGAGGAGAGCGAGGACGCGATCGAGCCCGCCCGGGAGGATGGCGGCGCGGCCGCCGCACCCGTGCGCTTCCACTCGACGTGGGTGGCCGGGATCTCGTCCAGGAAACGGGAGGGCGGGTTGTACGAGGGCTGGCCCCAGGCGCTGCGCATCGACGCACGGGTGAGGTACAGCCGCTCGCGGGCGCGCGTGATGCCGACGTACGCCAGGCGCCGCTCCTCCTCCAGCTCCTTGGTCTGGTTGAGGGCGCGCATGTGCGGGAACACGCCGTCCTCCATGCCGGTCAGGAAGACGACCGGGAACTCCAGACCCTTGGCGGTGTGCAGGGTCATCAGCGTGATGACGCCGTCGCCGTCCTCCTCGTCGGGGATCTGGTCGGAGTCCGCGACGAGGGCGACCTTCTCCAGGAAGTCGGCCAGGGTGCCCTGGTCCTCGCTGTCCTCGCGCTCCTGCTCGAACTCCAGGGCCACGGCGGCGAGTTCCTGGAGGTTCTCGATGCGGGTCTCGTCCTGCGGGTCGGTGGACGCCTGCAACTCGGCGAGATATCCGGTGCGTTCGAGGACGGCCTCCAGGATGGTGGCCGGTCCCGCGCCGGACTCGACGATCGTGCGCAGGTCCTCCATCAGCGTGTTGAACCGCTTGACCGCGTTGGCGGAGCGCGCGGCCATGCCGTACGCCTCGTCCACCCGCTTCAGCGCCTGCGGGAAGCTGATCTTCTCGCGCTGGGCGAGGGCGTCGATCATCGCCTCGGCGCGTTCGCCGATGCCCCGCTTGGGCACGTTGAGGATGCGGCGCATCGGCACGGAGTCCTCGGGGTTGGCGAGGACGCGCAGGTAGGCCAGGACGTCCCGGACCTCCTTGCGCTCGTAGAAGCGGACACCGCCGACGACCTTGTAGGGCAGGCCGACGCGGATGAAGATCTCCTCGAAGACACGGGACTGGGCGTTGGTGCGGTAGAACACCGCGACGTCCCCGGCCTTGGCGTCGCCCGCGTCGGTGAGGCGGTCTATCTCCTCGGCGACGAACTGGGCCTCGTCGTGCTCGTTGTCCGCGACGTAGCCGACGATGCCCGCGCCCTGGCCCGCGTTGGTCCACAGGTTCTTCGGGCGGCGGGACTCGTTGCGCTCGATGACCGCGTTGGCGGCGGAGAGGATGGTCTGCGTGGAGCGGTAGTTCTGCTCCAGCAGGATCGTCGTCGCGTTCGGGTAGTCCTCCTCGAACTGGAGGATGTTGCGGATCGTCGCGCCCCGGAAGGCGTAGATCGACTGGTCCGCGTCACCGACGACGCACAGCTCGGCGGGCGGCAGGTCGGCCTCGCTCGGCGGCACGTCCTCGTCGTGGGCACCGGTGCCGACCAGCTCTCGCACCAGGGCGTACTGCGCGTGATTGGTGTCCTGGTACTCGTCGACCATGACGTGCCGGAAGCGGCGGCGGTAGTGCTCGGCCACGTCCGGGAAGGCGCGCAGCAGGTTGACCGTCGTCATGATCAGGTCGTCGAAGTCGAGCGCGTTGGCCTCGCGCAGCCGCGACTGGTAGAGCGCGTACGCCTGGGCGAGGGTCTTCTCGAAACCGTCGGTGGCCTGGGCGGCGAATTCCTCCTCGTCGATCAGCTCGTTCTTGAGGTTGCTGATCTTGGCGCTGAAGGACTTGGGCGAGTAGCGCTTGGGGTCGAGGTCCAGGTCGCGGCAGACCAGGGCCATCAGGCGCTTGCTGTCGGCAGCGTCGTAGATCGAGAACGACGAGGTGAAGCCGAGCTTCTTCGACTCGCGGCGCAGGATGCGGACGCAGGCGCTGTGGAAGGTCATGACCCACATCGCGTTCGCGCGCGGGCCGACGAGCTGCTCGACACGCTCCTTCATCTCGCCCGCGGCCTTGTTGGTGAAGGTGATCGCGAGGATCTGGCCCGGGTGCACATGCCGCTCGGCGAGGAGGTGGGCGATGCGGTGGGTCAGCACACGCGTCTTGCCGGAGCCGGCGCCCGCGACGATGAGCAGCGGGGAGCCCGCGTGCACGACCGCGGCACGCTGGTTCTCGTTCAGCCCGTCCAGGAGGGCCGCCGCGTCGATCGCGGGGCGCGGGGCGCCGTCGCGGTAGTGCGCGTCGCGGTCCGGCGGCAGGTCGAACTTCCCGCCGAACAGATCGTCCGGAATCGACTCCGGAGCGTGCTCGTCCTCGGGCGGTGGGGGCTGTTCCTCGTGGCCGTGCGGGGCCTGGAGGTCCGCCAGGAAGCTGTCGTCAAAGAGGCTGCTCATCGCTCTACGAGTCTAGGGCGCCGCACCGACAACCGGTCGCCACGTGGAGAACCCGGTCGCAATTCCGGGGAGTTGATCTCGATGGAGCGGGGGTGGAGCGGCGTACGGCCTGGTCGGAGCGGGCCGGGGTGATGTGGCCCACGTCGGCGCGGACCCGGCCGGGCGGGGGATCCCGGGCGCGCGTCCTTTCGAGCCCCACGCGCGCGTGCCCTCCGGTCCGGGGCGGCACCGCTCCCTAGCATCGGGGCATGTCCGGCATCTCAGGTCTGCGCGCGTGGTGGTGGGAACGCCCTCCGGCGGCGGGTACCGCCGTGATGGCGACCGCCGTCGTCTCGATCGGCCTGCGGCTGGCCGGCGCCGAAACGGTGTCCCTGGTCTTCCTGGCGCTCGCCTGCGTCGGCTGGCTCGCCCTGGGCGCCGATTTCGCCCTGCGGCTGGCCCGGCAGCGGGAGCGCTGGCTGACCGAGGCCCGCACCCCGGGGGCGCTGACCGCCGTGGCCGCGACGGCGGTGCTCGGCACCCGCTTCGCGCTGCTCGGCTGGTCCGTGGTGGCCGAGGCGCTGCTGGCGCTGGCGGCCCTGTTCTGGCCGGTGCTGCTCTACGTCGTCACCCGGCACTGGGGTCACAGAATGCCCGGAGCGGTGTTCCTGTGTTGTGTGGCCACACAGGCGCTCGCGGTACTGGCGGCCACGCTCGCCGGAACCGAGGCGGTGGCGTGGCTCGCGCACACCGCGCTGGTGCTGTTCGGGGTGGGTCTGCTGCTCTACGGCCTCGCCCTGCCGCGCTTCGATCGGCGCGAGCTGACGCGGGGGGCCGGCGACCACTGGATCGCGGGCGGCGCGCTGTCCATCTCGGCGCTGGCCGGGGCCCGGCTGATCGCCGCCGACAGCCCGCGGCTGTACCTGTGGAACCTGGACGACAGCGGCGTCCTGCGCGACGTGACGGCCGCCCTGCTCGTCCTCGACCTGGCCTGGTACGCGGTCCTGCTGGTGGCGGAGCTGGCGCGCCCGCGTCCGCGCTACGGCCTCGGACGCTGGGCGACGGCCTTCTCGATGGGGATGACGGGGGCGACGACACTGGCGGTCGCCGCCGCCCTGCACATCGGCTGGCTGCGGGTGCCGGGCCACGTGCTGGTGTGGGTCTCGTTCGCGGTGTGGCTGGCAGCCGCCACGGGCGCGGTGCTCACGGCGCGGACCGGGGCCCGGGACGGTCAGGACGACGGCCCCGAGGGGTCCGGCGTCACGTCCACAGCACGGCGATGAAGACGTTCGCCACGGTCAGCGCGCCGACCAGCGCGAAAGAGCCCTTGTCGACCTTCTCCTCGTCGCGCTTCACATAGACCAGGCCGAGGATCACGATCAGCAAGGCCAGCTTGATGCCGATCTTGATGGTGTTGACGTGGTGGCCCTGAGCCTCGTTGAGGCCGACCAGGATCACGCCGGTGACCAGCATGGTGAACGCGCCGTGCAACATGCCCGGGACGAAGCGGGCGGTGCCTCGGCCCATCGCCTTCATCTGGGTGAGGAAACCGCCGAGCAGCGCGGCGATGCCGATGATGTGCAGGCCGACGAAGAGATGGATGAGTACGTCCATGCCCCGGAGCCTAGCGGGGGTGTGCCGTAGCACCTCTCCCGCCCCATGTGTCCGCAATGCACTCATCGGTCACCAGACCGCGCGAAGGCGGCGCCCCCACTTCGGCGTACCGGTCGCAAACGATCCCCGTCCGGCCCGTAGCAGACAATTCCGCACACCCGTTACCAAGCTGTCACACACCCGCCTAGCGTCCTCCCCCAGGTGACCGGCTCCCCACGCCGCCCGGACCAGGGGCGGCAGCCGGACACCACCGCCGAGGAACGTCCGGTGGCCGCCCGTCTCCCCTGTGCGGGCGGGCACCGGACACCGGCCGCTCGAGTCGTACGGGTCCTCGGCCGTACGAGTCCAGGGAAGGACGTGACGGTCCAGGTGGCAACGCACCGGAGGCCCCGACATCGCTCGCTGGGTGGCAACACCGCCCGCACGGCCGCGACCCTCGCCCTCGCGGGGGCGGCGACCGCGACAGCCTTCGAGGGAGTCGGCCACGCCGAGCCTCAGCTCACCCCGGCGCAGGTCAGGACCAGAGTGGACACGCTGTACCGGGAGGCGGAGAGCGCCACCGAGAAGTACGACGGCGCCAAGGAGAAGGCGGACGCGGCGCGCCGGCGGCTGAACACCCTCCAGGACGAGACCGCCCGCAGGCAGGACCGGCTGAACACCGCCCGCGACGCCCTCGGCACCTACGCGGCGGCCCAGTACCGCGACGGCTCCATCTCGCCCACCTGGCAGCTCGCCCTCTCCGGCGACCCCGACCGCTATCTGGACGGCGCCGCCCTCGCCGAGCGCGTCGGCGACCAGCAGGCCGGTGCCGTCAGCCGGGTCCGCACCCAGCTCCGCGAGATCGAGCAGTTGCGCGGCGCCGCCCGCGTCGAGCTGAAGTCGCTGCGCGCCCGCCAGGCGGAGCTGAAGCGGCAGAAGAAGACGGTCACCACGAAGCTGCGTGAGGCCCAGCGGCTCCTGCACCGGCTCACTCCCCGGGAGCGGAAGAAGGTCACCGGCACCGCCCCGGCCCACGCCGGCCGCGCCACCACGGCCGCCCACCCGGCCGGCGCGCACACCCCGCACAACGGCACCCCCGGAACCGGCGTGGTGAAGGCGCCCGGCGCCCCGGCCGTGGCCTCCGGCTCCCGCGCCGCCGCGGCCGTCGCCTACGCCTACCGCAAGCTCGGCAGCCCCTACGTCTGGGGCGCCACCGGCCCTCATGCCTTCGACTGCTCGGGTCTCGTCCAGGCCGCCTACCGCTCCGCCGGGATCTCCCTCCCCCGCACCACCTACGCCCAGATCAACGCCGGACGGCGCGTCTCGCGCTCCCAGCTCCGCCCTGGTGACCTGGTGTTCTTCTACTCCGGCGTCAGCCATGTGGGCCTCTACATCGGAGGCGGAAAGATGATCCACGCCCCGAACCCCTCGGCGCCGGTGCGCATCGCACCGATCAGTCAGATGCCGTTCGCCGGGGCGACACGGGTGGTGTGAGGGCGCCCCCGCGCGCCCGGGATCAGGGCGCCGCCGGCCGGGAAGGACAGCGCGGCCAGGGCCGGGTTCGCCGAGGATCATGCGTTCATCGAAAAGGGGCTTCACTGCCACCCCGTGTCAGTGGAGTCGGCGAGGATGGCGCGCGTGGCCATGACCGCGAGCCGTCTGCTCTCCCTCGTCCTGCTCCTGCAGAATCGCGGCCGCATGACGGCCCGGCAGCTCGCCGCCGAGCTGGATGTCTCGGTCCGCACGGTCTACCGCGACGTGGACGCGCTGTCCGCCGCGGGTGTCCCGGTCTACGGCGAGCCGGGCCACTCGGGCGGGTTCTCACTGGTCGAGGGCTATCGCACCCGGCTGACCGGACTGCACGGAGCCGAGGCGGACGCGCTCGCCCTGGCCGGTCTGCCCGGTCCCGCCTCCGAACTGGGTCTCGGCGCCGATCTCGCGGCGGCCCAGCTCAAGCTCGACGCGGCCCTGCCACCGGCGCTGCGCGAGCGGGCGACACGGGTCCGCGAGCGGTTCCACCTGGACACCTCGCGCTGGTACCGCGAGGCCGAGCAGGTCCCCCGGCTCACCGCCGTCGCCGAGGCGGTGTGGAACCGGCGGACGCTGCGCGTGCTCTACCGCCGCTGGGCCGAGCCCCGGGAGGTGGAGCGCGAGCTCTGTCCGCTCGGCATCGTCTTGAAGGCCGGGCTCTGGTACGTGGTGGCGCAGTCCGCAGGCCGGACGGGGAGCGAGGCGAGGGGCGCCGCCGTCCGGACCTACCGGGTGTCGCAGATCCTGCGGCTGACCGACGCCGGCGGCGAGCCCTTCGAGCGGCCCACCGGCTTCGACCTGACCGCGTACTGGCGTGACTGGATCGCCGGTTTCGACGCGCACCGCTTCCGGGACCGCGCGGTGCTCCGGCTCTCGGCGCAGGCGTGGCGGCGGTTCCCGGAGCAGGTGGACGCGGCGGTCCTGGCATCCGCCGAGACCCATGCGGGACGGCCCGACCCGCAGGGACGGGTCCGTACGGTCGTCCCGATCGAGTCGGTCGAGCACGCCACCGTCGAGGTGCTGCGGCTCGGGCCGGGCGTCGAGGTACTCGAACCCCCACAGCTGCGGGAGGCGGTGGCCGACGCCGCCCGCGCGCTGCTGCGGCTCCACGAGGCGCCGGACCCGGCCTGACGGCCGCCGCGGTCACACCAGGCGGCGCGCCGTCGCCCAGCGGGTCAGCTCGTGACGGTTGGACAACTGGAGCTTGCGCAGGACCGCCGAGACGTGGGACTCGACCGTCTTCACCGAGATGTAGAGCTGCTTGGCGATCTCCTTGTAGGCGTAGCCCCGGGCGATCAGGCGCAGCACCTCGCGTTCCCGCTGGGTGAGGCGGTCCATGTCCTCGTCGACCGGCGGGGCGTCGGTGGACGCGAAGGCGTCCAGGACGAAACCGGCCAGGCGCGGGGAGAAGACCGCGTCGCCCTCCTGGACCCGGAAGATCGAGGCGACGAGATCGGTGCCCGTGATCGTCTTGGTGACATAGCCCCGGGCGCCGCCCCGGATCACCCCGATCACGTCCTCCGCCGCGTCCGACACGGACAGCGCGAGGAACCGCACCGGCCGCTCGGGGTCGGCCATCAGCGCGGCGCTGCGGCGCAGCACCTCGACCCCGCCACCACCGGGCAGATGGACGTCGAGCAGGACCACCTCGGGCCGCGTCGCGGTGATCACGGCGACCGCCTGGTCGACGTCCGCGGCCTCGCCGACCACCTCGACCCCGGTCCGCTCGGTCTGCCCGATCTCCGCCTGGACCCCCGTGCGGAACATCCGGTGGTCGTCCACGAGCACCACCCGCACACGGCGGCCGGCACCGCCCCCGGCGTCGCGTCCGGGACCGGCCGCCTCCGCCGCCCCCTCCGTGCCGTTCTCGGTCGCGTCGCTCATGCCGTCTTCTCCGCCCTCTCCATCTCCAGCTCGACCTCCGTGCCGCCGTCCGGCACCGACCGCAGCCGGGCCGTGCCGCCGTTGCGCTCCATACGGCCGATGATCGATTCTCTGACGCCCATGCGGTCCGCGGGTATCGAGTCGAGGTCGAAACCTGGCCCGCGGTCGCGGACGGACACGAACACCGTCCTGCCCTCGACCTCCGCGTACACCTGCACGGGACCGCCGTCGCCACCGTACTTGGCGGCGTTCACCATCGCCTCGCGCGCGGCCTGCATCTGCGCGGCCGTCCTCTCGTCCAGCGGGCAGTCGCCGACCACGACGACCTCTATGGGCACGCCGTGCTTGTCCTCCACCTCGGCCGCGCTGCGCCGGACCGCCTCCGCGACCGTGTCCGGCTCGTCGGCCTCGTCCTTGCCGGTGCCCTCCGGCCGGTACAGCCAGGTGCGCAGGTCGCGCTCCTGGGCGCGGGCCAGGCGGCGCACCTCGCCGGCGTTGTCGGCGTTGCGCTGGATCAGGGTCAGGGTGTGCAGCACGGAGTCGTGGACGTGGGCGGCGACCTCGGCGCGCTCCTGGGCCCTGATACGCATCAGGCGCTCCTCGGAGAGGTCCTGGGTGACCCGGACGAGATAGGGGCCGGCGAGCAGCGTGATGCCGACCAGGACGGCGAGCGCGGCCTGGAACACCGCGCCGAGGTGAGCCGCCGAGCCCTGCATGACGAATATGGCGGACACCCCGGCCGTGACCAGCAGCACGCCCACGCCCGCGCGGAGCAGGGTGAGGGTGCGCCGTCTGCTGCCGACCTCGACCCAGCGGGCCCGGCGGGCGTTGTCCGCCTGCCGCCAGACCAGGGCGACACCGGCCGCGACCAGGACGATCGGCAGGAGGTACGCCTTCGCCGTGTTGGTCACGTTGACGCTGCCCACGAAGACCATCGACACGATGACCATGAGCAGCAGGGCGACCATCTGCCCCTTGTCCGGCTTGCGCGCCACGAGTCTGCGGCGGCCGTCCGGGGAGGTCTCGGTGCCGACGAGCGAGGACGGCTTGTGGGCGCCCACACCGCCGACGCCGAGCGGCACGAAGAACCAGAACGCGGCGTAGAGCAGCGCGCCCAGTCCGTTGGCCATGAACAGGCCGACGAAGGCGAGCCGCACCCACACCACGGGCAGCCCGAGGTGCCCGGCGAGGCCCCGCGCCACTCCACCGAGCCAGCGGCCGTCACCGCTGCGGTAGAGCTTGCGCGGCGGCCGCGGGTCTTCGAGGGGCAGTGCTGCGGCTTCCGGCATGTCATCGATGGTCACACGGCCGTGGCAGCGGGTCATCAGGGTCGGCCCCCGAGACTCCCCTGATCTTCGCTCGGGGTACCCCCGATACGGCTGCGGCCGCCCCGACCGGCGGCGGAACCCGGGATTCGAACAGGTCCCCGGTTCCGTCTCAGGGCCGATTTCAGGGTTCGGCCAGGGTTGATCCGACTGCCGGTCCGGCGGCGGAACCGTCACGATGGACGCATGACGGATCACGAGCACGCAGCGACGGGTCCGGGACCTGGCTCCGGCCCGCGCCCGGGCTCGGGAACCGGCACGACGGACGTTCCCGGAGCCACGGGCGGGGCAGGCACTCCCGGTGCGGACGGGACTCCCCCTGCCGCCTCGGACTCCCGCCCCTTCCGGCGCGACCGCAGACACAAGATGATCGCGGGCGTGTGCGCGGGCCTGGGCCGGCAGACGGACATGGACCCGGTGATCTACCGCATCACCCTGGCCGTGCTGGCCGCGACCGGCGGCATCGGTCTGATCTTCTACGGCTTCGCCTGGCTCCTCGTGCCGCAGGACGACGAGGAGGAGAACGAGGTCCGCAAGCTGCTCACCGGCCGGGTGGACGGCCAGGCGCTGGCCGCCGTGCTGTTCGCCCTGGTCGGCTGCGGGGTGGTCCTGACCACGCTGCGCAACGCCGGGGCGCTGACCTTCGCGGTGGTCCTCTCCCTGCTGCTCGCCGGTGCCGGGTACTGGTCGCGTCACCGGGGCACCCCGGACCCCGACCCCTCCCCCAGTTCCCCGAGTGCGCGCCCGCGCTCCGGCCCCATAGCCGCGCAGGCCGCCGCCGACGCCCCGCCGGAGGCACAGGCACCGCCGGTCTCGACGTACTTCCCTTCCTGGTGGCGCGACCCGATAGTCAAGGACGGCACCCATGTCGGTGGCACCGGCTATCTGTGGGGCCCCGGCGACGCCCGCCGGCAGGACGTGACCTCGGTCCTCGACCTGCGCCTGGCCGACCCCTGGCCGCACGACACCGCGCCGCCCCCGCCGAGCCCGGGCACCGGCACCGCGCCCCGCCCCCCGAGACCACGCGGCCCCCGCCGGATCGGCGGCTGGGTGTTCCTCCTGGCCCTCCTGGCGGGCGGCCTGGTCACCGGACTGACCTGGCACACCCATTTGCCGGGCACGAGCCTCCAGCTCGGTCTGGCCAGTGCGCTCGCGGTACTGGGCCTGGGCATGGCCCTCGGCTCGTTCCTCGGGCGCACGGGAGCCGGTACGACCTTCCTGGCGATCCTCACGGCAGCCCTGCTCGCCGGAGTCGCGGCCCTCCCCGCGGATGTCACCACCCAATGGCGCCGGACCACCTGGCGGCCGGCCACCGCGACGGACGTCCGCTCCTCCTACGACCTCGGAACCGGCGCCGCCACCCTCGACCTGAGCCGGGTGCACCCCGCGAAGGACCGGACGGTAACGACTCACGCCGAGGTGGGCGCGGGACGCCTCCGGCTGATCATCCCGGCGGACACGACCGCCAGGGTCCGCATCGATCTCGGCGTCGGCGACGTCCGGTTGCCAGGCGACAACGGAAAGGACATCGACGTGCAGCCGGACCGCCACAAGCAGGTGACGTTCGCCGCGGCCGCGAAGACGAAGCCCGCCGGCACCCTGACGATCGCCCTCGAAGTGGGCGTAGGACAGGTGGTGATCACTCGTGCCGCGCCGTGACTTCCAACCCGGCCGTCTCCTGGCCGGCCTCGCCTTCACCACCGTGGCCGCCCTCTACCTGGGAGACGCCCGGCACCTCTGGCACATCCCCTGGTTCACCGCCCTCCCGATCACCGCGGGCGCCCTGGTCCTGGCGGGCCTCACGGACGGGGTGGCCCGAGCGATACGCGGTCGGCGCAGGACGCCGGAGGACGGCTAGGAGATCGCACTGCGGTCACCGAGGAGCGGTTCACGAGCCCCGTTCGGTCCGCGGGCCGTCACCGGCCCCGGCCTCTTCCCTCGGCTCGCTCTCTGCCCCTACCGGTACCCGCCCATCCCGCGCCTCCGCCGCCCCTGCCACACCGCGTCCAGCGACAGGTACGGCGTCCCCGCCAGGACCAGCGGCAGCCAGGCCATCAGGTAAGGGAGGTCGTTGCCGTAGTAGTACGGCGTGGAGGACCAGCTCACGGTCAGCCAGAGGCTGAGGGAGATCAGGGCGCCGCCGAAGGCGGCGAGGCGGCCGAAGAGGCCGATGAGGATGCCGATGCCGACGGCGAGTTCACCGAAGGCGATGGCATAGCCGAAGCCCACGGGGTTGTGCAGGGCCAGGTCGATGAGGGCCGGGACGGCCGCGGAGTCGCGGGCCGAGCGCATCGTGTCGCCGATGGAACCCGCGCCGCCGGACTTCAGGAACGCGCTGTCGGTGAGCTTGTCCAGCCCCGCGTAGACGAAGGTCACTCCGAGGAAGACCCGGAGCGGGAGGAGTGAGTAGCGGACGGCGGTCTCCCGCCAGGTGTGACCGCCGTCCAGTCGGGAGGTGTGCGTGTCCATACGCATACCGTGAGTCATCACTGCCAGCCGCCTCTCGCTCGCCGTGCCGGACCCCTCAACAGGACGATACGTATGACAAACGGGGCCGGTTCAATCCTCCCCCGGCGGTTTTTCCGGTTATCGGGCGCATCGGCACGCCGCACCGGGCGACCGGGGAAGGCGACGACCGGGGGACTCGCACGAACGGCGGACTCGGACGAACGGCGGACTCAGTCGACGACGTCGACCGGGTACCGGTTGGTCCCCACCCCGGCCGCCGTCACGACCTGGACCTCGACCGGGCCGGGCTCGACCTCGGCCGGTACGGGCACCGTCAGGACGCTGTCCGTCGGGTTGCGGAAGCCGCCGGGGACCGGGACCAGGGGGACGTGGACGTCGACCACGCCGATGCGGACGACCAGACGGGCGAGCCGGTCGGCGCCCTGCGCGCCGGGCGGGACGAAGCCGCTGCCGCGGATCTCGATGTCGTCCCCGGTGCGGATCGGGCCGTCCAGGTCGCCCGGCTCACGGGCGCGGACCACGGAGAGGATCACCGGGCGGCCGCCCTCGGCGTACTTCCCGGCGAGGTAGGTGGCGGCGGAGATCAGCACCACGACCGCGAGACCCCAGGGCAGGTCGGGCAACTGGTCGGGGCGACGGCCGAGGCGGACGGCGGCGAAGAGGAGGGCGACGGCACTGATGACGACGTACTGGATGTCGGCGAAGGCACCCCGCCCCGCGTCGTCGGTGAGCAGGTCGGCGGCGCGCGGCCGGTGCGCGGAGACCTTCTGGAGCCGCTGGCCCAGCACGCGCAGTCCGACCACCCGGCGGACCAGGACGGCGATGCCGCAGACCACCGCGAGCACGGTCACCACGCCCACGCCGCGCGCGAGGTCGAGGCCCGCGATCAGGGCGTCGCGTTCGGCGGGGTCGGAGGCGGCGGCGAGCCGGCCTGCCAGGAGCAGGACGGCGTAGGCGACGAAGAGCACCCAGGAAGCGGCGACGGTACGGGAGGTGGACATGCGGTTGTCCTCGCCGATCACCGGGGCGAGCACCCCACCGCGCCCGCGGTGGAACCAGGAGGCGGCGGTCAGCGCGCCCGCGACGACCACGGCGGCGAGCAGACCGGCGGTGCGGGCGTTGCTCCAGCCCGCGCCGATCGCGGTGAGCGCCTGCGCGAGGAGCAGGACGACGACCCCGCCCCACGCCACGCACACGGTCCGCGTCCACAGCCCGGCCAGCCATGCCTCGCCCTCCGCGCGGCCGCGCTCGGCGATGGTCTCCGCGCGCTGGGTCAGCTCGGCGGACACCCACTGCCGGGACGCCGAGGCCGAGTGGGCCACCGCCTGGGGCAGCCCGTGACCGGCCGCGAACTCGTCACGGCGGCGCAGGAACGCGGCGACCGCGCGCCGGTGTCCCTCACGCGCGCCGTGCGGGCAGTCGCCGCAGGTGCAGCCGCCCGTGTGGGCGCCGTCGGCGTCCGCCGACGCGCCCCGTCTCGCCTCCTGTACCGCCACAACCCCCGACCGCCTTCCCCGCGAATCCGGACCCGGCCGAAGTCACCCACAGCGCGCACTTCGGCCCCAACACAACTCCCCTGTGATCAGAGCGAATTGTGCCCTACCTCGGGGCGCCGGTCGCAGCCGGTCCGAGTCGTGGCGGGTGAAGCGCGTGTCGCCGTGTTGACGCCGCGCGACCCCGCACGCCCCGGTACGACCTCCTCAGCTCAACAGGTCCGGCTCGCTCCGGCTGATGTCCTGCCAGAGCGGCTGGTAGTTGATCCACGCCACCAGGTCGCCGCCGAGCTGTTCCCGGGTGGCGACGGCGAGCTTGTGGTCGATGAGGACGGGGCGTCCGGCGGCGCGCGCGGTGAGCTGGACCTGGCAGGAGCGTTCCAGGGACATGAACCACCAGGCGGCGGCGTCCACCGAGTCCCCGACGGTGAGCAGTCCGTGGTTGCGCAGGACCAGCGCCTTGCGGGACCCGAGCGCGTCCGCGATACGGCGGCCCTCCTCGGCGTCGACGGTGACGCCGGTGTAGGCGTCGTAGAGCGCGATGTCCTCGTAGAAGGCGCAGCTCTCCTGGGTGAGGGGGTCGATGAGGTCGCCGAGGGCGGCGAGGGCGCGGCCGTGCACCGAGTGGCAGTGGGCGACGGCGACGACGTCGGGGCGGGCCGCGTGCACCTGGGCGTGGACGGTGAAGGCGGCCTGGTTCACGTGGTAGCGCCCCTCGACGACCTGGCCGTCCTGGTTGGCGAGGACGAGGTCGCTCACGGTGACGTGCTTGAAGGGCATCCCGAACGGGTTGACCCAGAAGCAGTCGCTGTATTCGGGATCGCGCGCGGTGATGTGCCCGGACACCCCGTCCTCGAACCCCGCCCGCCCGAAGAGCCGCAGGGCGCCCGCGAGACGTTCCTTGCGGTGGCGGCGTTCGTCCTCGACCGACTCGTGCATGGGCGGCATCGCGAACCGCAGCCGTTCGGTGGGCATGGGCGAGGGAGGGGTGGGCCGCTGCATGGGTCCTCCAGCGCTGGGAGTGCTTTACGGACCGGAACGTACCGTCGTGCGGCGCGTACCAAAAGAGGTGGAACGGCCGGAGCCGTTCCACCTCCGGTGGAGCTGGTCAGAGGACCCGCGCCGGGGTCACTCCCACTCGATGGTGCCCGGCGGCTTGGAGGTCACGTCGACGACGACACGGTTGACGTCGCGGACCTCGTTGGTGATCCGGGTGGAGATCTTCGCCAGCACGTCGTAGGGCAGCCGGGACCAGTCGGCGGTCATGGCGTCCTCGGAGGAGACCGGGCGCAGGACGATCGGGTGGCCGTAGGTGCGGCCGTCGCCCTGGACGCCGACCGAGCGGACGTCCGCCAGCAGGACCACCGGGCACTGCCAGATCTCACGGTCGAGACCGGCGGCGGTCAGCTCCTCACGGGCGATGGCGTCGGCCTCGCGCAGCAGGTCCAGGCGCTCCTTGGTGACCTCACCGACGATGCGGATGCCGAGGCCGGGGCCGGGGAAGGGCTGGCGCTGGACGATCTCCTCCGGCAGGCCCAGCTCCTGGCCGACCATGCGGACCTCGTCCTTGAACAGCTTGCGCAGCGGCTCGATGAGGCGGAACTCGAGGTCCTCGGGGAGGCCGCCGACGTTGTGGTGCGACTTGATGTTGGCGGTGCCGGTGCCGCCGCCGGACTCGACCACGTCCGGGTACAGGGTGCCCTGGACCAGGAACTCCACGGCCGGGCCCTCGTCCGCGATGATCTCGGCCTGGGCCTGCTCGAAGACGCGGATGAACTCGCGGCCGATGATCTTCCGCTTCTCCTCGGGGTCGGAGACCCCGGCGAGCGCCTTGAGGAAGCGCTCCTCGGCGTCGACGACCTTGAGCTGGACGCCGGTGGCCGCGACGAAGTCCTTCTCGACCTGCTCGGTCTCCCCCTTGCGCATCAGACCGTGGTCGACGTAGACGCAGGTGAGCTGGGAGCCGATGGCCTTCTGCACGAGGGCCGCGGCGACGGCGGAGTCCACGCCGCCGGACAGGCCGCAGATGGCGCGCTTGTCGCCGACCTGCTCGCGGATCGCGGCGACCTGCTCCTCGATCACGTTGCCCGTGGTCCAGGACGGGGTCAGACCCGCGCCCCGGTACAGGAAGTGCTCCAGGACCTGCTGGCCGTGCGTGGAGTGCATGACCTCGGGGTGGTACTGGACGCCGTAGAGCCGCTTCTCGTCGTTCTCGAAGGCGGCGACCGGGACCACGTCCGTGGAGGCGGTCACGGAGAAGCCCTCGGGGGCGGCGGAGCAGGCGTCGCCGTGCGACATCCACACGTGCTGCTCGTCCGGGGTGCCCTCGAAGAGGGTGGAGCCGGACTTGGAGACGTGCAGGTCGGTGCGGCCGTACTCGCGGGCGCCGGTGTTGTCGACGGTGCCGCCGAGGGTCTGCGCCATGAGCTGGAAGCCGTAGCACATGCCGAAGACGGGGACACCGGCCTCGAACAGGGCGCGGTCGAGCTGGGGGGCGTTCTCCTCGTAGACCGAGGAGGGGCCTCCGGAGAGGATGATCGCCGCGGGGTTCTTGGCGAGCATCTCGGCGACCGGCATGGTGCTGGGCACGATCTCGCTGTAGACCCGCGCCTCGCGGACGCGACGGGCGATGAGCTGGGCGTACTGCGCGCCGAAGTCGACGACCAGAACGGTGTCGGGGGCGGCGGCAGACTGGGTCGCTGATGACACGGGGTGCCTTCCGGCGGTTGGGCGGGGGTCTGTATGACCGATTCTAACGGGGCGGGCCGGGGCACCCTCCCCGTGCGCCGGGCGGCCCGGGAGAAACCGGGACCGGGCCCCGAGCGGCCGTGGCATACTGGCCGCATGTTCACGCAGACGACCTTCGTCTTTACCTATGGCAACCGGCCCGCCGGCTGCCATGGTCGTGCTGCTTGAGCCAACGCCAAGCACTTACCAGGCGCCCCGGGCCGACAAGGCCCGGGGCGCCTGTCGTTTTCCGGGTTCTGTCACCGCCGGGTCGCGCCCCTTCTTCGAGGAGCCCCGAACATGACCACCGTCACCGCGGAAGAGACCATCGCCGGCGCCCGTGAGCGCATCGACGCCCTGGACGACCGCATCCTCGGTCTCGTCCAGGAGCGCATGGCCGTCTCCGCCGTCGTCCAGGAGGCCCGCATCGCCTCCGGCGGCCGCCGGGTGAGCCTGTCGCGCGAGATGGAGATCCTCGGCCGCTACCGCGACGCTCTCGGCAAGCCCGGCACGACGCTCGCGATGACCCTGCTGGAGCTGTGCCGGGGCCGCGTCTGAATCCGGGCGCCGCGCGGGTCAAGGGCCGTATCTGAGTTCGGTGCCGCTCTCACCCGTACGGCGCGTGACCGCCGCGCGCGCCGCTTCGTTGTTCCCGGTGTCCGTGCCAGCCAGGGGCGGGCCCGACAGAACCACGCGTGGCTCGCTGGAGCGATGAGGCGTACGGGTCGTGCCGTGCGCCGTGGGACCTCGCTCCAGGAAAGTGATCGGACGGCAGGGGACAGCAGCCCGGTCACCCAAGAGAAACGGTCGGCTCCGGGGACGCCCGGGGCCGTCCGGCGGAAAACCGTACATACAGCACAGCACTCTCACCCTGTGACCGACGCCACACCGGAAATACCCCTGCGGCGGCGCAACCCTTCCGTGCCCTCACCGATCGAACCTGCTGCCGGATCAAGAAAACGGTAAGCGTCGAGGGACCTGCGTTCGGAGGGGGACACAGGTCCCTCGTGGCATGTCCGGGCCCTGGCGCGCTCCAGCTCCCGGAATCTCCGCCCCGGAGAGCCTCAGTCCCGCTTCGGCACCGCCGGCACCTTCAGCAGCGGCAGCCGCAGCGCCCCGAACGCCTCCGCCGGGACCGCCGGACTGCGCGGTGCCACGGGCTTCAGCCGCTCGTACGCCACTCCCTGCGCCGGGCGCGGGTCCTCCTCACCCTTGTTCGGCCAGTACGACATGGCCCGCTCGGCCTGCGCGGTGATGGTGAGCGACGGGTTGACGCCGAGGTTCGCGGAGACGGCGGCGCCGTCGACCACCGAGATGCCGGGGTGGCCGTAGAGCCGGTGGTACGGGTCGATCACGCCGGTCTCCGGGGAGTCCCCGATGGGGCAGCCGCCGAGGAAGTGCGCGGTGAGCGGGGTGCCCATCAGCTCGCCCACGTTGCTGCCCGGGAAGCCGTTGATCTCGGCGGCGAGCGCGGAGGCGGCCTCGGTGGCGGCCTTGATCTGGGTCGGGTTGGGGGCGCCGTGCCCCTGCCGGGCGGTGAGCAGGCCCTTGCCGATGCCGCCGGGCTTCAGATAGGTGGTGAGGGAGTTGTCCAGCGACTGCATCACCAGGCCGATGATGGTCCGCTCCGACCAGCGCCGGTTGGAGACCGAGCGGGCGAGCTGCACCGGGTGCCGCACGGCGTGCGCGAGCCAGCCGAGGACGCGCGAGGAGCCCTCGGCGTAGGGCACCTGGAGGATGGTGAGGCCGCCCATCGAGTTGGAGCCCTTGCCGTAGCGGACCGGCTCGATGTGGGTGTTGTCGTCCGGGTGGACGGAGGACGTGATGGCCACCCCGCGCGTGAAGTCGACCTTGTCCGCCCCGTGTGCCTTGCGGTAGCGGCGGTCGTCGGTCTGGGCGCCGACCAGGGCCTCGGAGTTGGTGCGGGTGAGGTCACCCAACCGGTTGGAGAGATAGGGCAGTTGACGCCCCGCCTTCATGCGGTGCAGCAGGGTCTGGGTGCCGTAGGTCCCGGCCGCGAGGACGACACGGCGGGCGGTGAAGAGCCGCCCCTCGCCGGTGCGTTTGCGGTCGGTGGGCAGGGTGGCGACGGCGTAGCCGCCGCGCGAGTCGTCCGTGACCGAGACGACCGTGGTGAGCGGGTGGACGACCGCGCCCGCCTTCTCCGCGAGATACAGGTAGTTCTCGTTGAGGGTGTTCTTGGCGCCGTGGCGGCAGCCGGTCATGCACTCGCCGCACTCGGTGCAGGCCCGGCGCTCGGGACCCGCGCCGCCGAAGTACGGGTCCGCGACCTTCTCCCCCGGCCGCGCCTTCGCGGTGCCGTCGGCGTCCTCGCCGTCGCCGAAGAACACGCCGACCGGCGCCATGTGGAAGGTGTCGCCCACGCCCATCCGCGCGGCGGCGGCGCGCAGATGGGTGTCGGAGGGGGTCACGGTCGGGTTGAGCCGGACGCCGAGCATCCGTTTCGCCTGGTCGTAGTACGGCTTCAGCTCCTCCTGCCAGTCGGTGATGTCGCGCCACTGGGGGTCGTCGAAGAACGCCTTCGGCGGTACGTAGAGGGTGTTGGCGTAGTTCAGCGAGCCGCCGCCGACGCCCGCGCCGGCCAGCACCATGACGTTGCCGAGCAGATGGATGCGCTGGATGCCGTAGAGGCCGAGCTTGGGGGCCCACAGGTAGTTGCGCAGGTCCCAGGAGTTCTTGGGGAGGGTGTCGCGGGTGAAGCGGCGGCCGGCTTCCAGGACGCCGACGCGGTACCCCTTCTCGGTCAGGCGCAGGGCGGTCACCGAACCGCCGAAGCCGGAGCCGACCACGAGCACGTCGTAGTCGTAACCGTCGTCGCGCCCTTCCTCGTTCGGGGTCTGGACAGTCTTCTCCTGCGACACGTGCTCTCCTCGTCGAGAACGGCGGTGGTACGGCGGGGCGGGTGGGGGTCAGCGGAAGCGGAAGGCCTTCATCAGCTTGAGGCTGCGGCTCATGAAGGCGGCGTAGGCGGCGTCGTCCATGCCGAGCGAGGGGGCCATGGGGAGCAGGCGCTGCTGGGCGACCGTCTGGGCCTCGGTGTACTTGAGGATGCCCTCGGAGCCGTGGCGGCGGCCGAGACCGGAGTCCTTCATGCCGCCCATCGGGGACTGGACGCTGCCGTAGGCGGGGGCGTAGCCCTCGTTGACGTTGACGGTGCCGGTGCGCAGCCGGGCGGCGACGTCCCGGCCGCGGCGGGAGCTCTCGGTCCACACCGAGGCGTTGAGGCCGTACGGCGTGGCGTTGGCGCGCTCGACCGCCTCGTCGTCGGTGCGGAAGCGGTAGACGGAGACGACCGGGCCGAAGGTCTCCTCCTCGCACACGGCCATGGTGTCCTCGACGCCGTCGAGGACGGTGGGCTCGAAGAAGTACGGACCAACGTCCGGCCGCGCGACACCGCCCGCGAGCACCTTGGCGCCCTTGGCGACGGCGTCCTGGACATGGCGCTCGACGGCCTTGAGCTGGCGTTCCCCGGCGAGGGAGCCCATGTCGGCACCGTAGGCGAGGGAGTTGCCCAGGCGCAGGGCGCGGGTGCGGGCGGTGAAGCGGTCGAGGAAGGCGTCGGCGACGGACTCGTGGACGTACAACCGCTCGATGGAGATGCAGAGTTGGCCGGCCGAGGAGAAGCAGGCGCGGACGGCGCCCGCGGCGGCCTTCTCGATGTCGGCGTCCTGGAGCACCAGCATCGCGTTCTTGCCGCCGAGTTCGAGGGAGACGCCGACCAGGCGGGCGGCGGCGCCCTGAGCGACCTCACGGCCGGTACGGGTGGAGCCGGTGAAGGAGACGTAGTCGGCGTGCTTGACCAACTCGGGTCCCACGACCGGGCCTTCACCGAGGACGACCTGGAAGACGTCGGCGGGCAGCCCCGCCTCGATCAGCAGGTCGCGGGCCCACAGGGCGGTCAGACAGGTCTCGGTGTCGGGCTTCATCACCACCGCGTTGCCCGCGGCGAAGGCGGGCAGCGCGTCGCCGACCGACAGCTCCAGGGGGTAGTTCCAGGGCGCGATCTGGCCCACCACCCCGCGCGGCTGCCGGAGTTCGGTGACCTTGGTGAGGGCGGGGATGGCGCCGGTATGCCGCTTGGGACGCAGGTACGCGGGGGCCTTGCGGCCGTAGTGGCGGGCCGCGACGGCGACGGCCTGCACCTCCTCGTGGGCGTGCAACCGGGCCTTGCCGGTCTCCAGTTGGACGAGGTCGAGGACCTCGGACTGGCGCTCCAGGAGCAGGTCGTGGAAGCGGAGCAGGACGGCCGCGCGCTGGCGCACCGGGGTCCGCTCCCAGACGGTCTGTGCCGCGCGGGCCGCCTGGAACGCCTTGAGTACGTCCTCGGGCGTGGACTCGGGCAGGTCGGCCAGCTTCTCGCCGGTGAAGGGGGTGTGGTTGGCGGTACGGCCCGAGCCGGTCACGCCCTTGGTCAACTGGGCCACCAGCTCCGGGGTGACCACGTCGGCGGCGGTGCGGACGCCTTCGGGGGCCGGGGCGAGCGGGTTGGTTCCGGTGGTTTCCGGGGCCTGCGAGTCCGTCATGAGCCGCAGGGTATGCCGGGCCGGACGCTTTGTGTACCCGTCGGTAATGCCCTTTCACCGGTCGCACACATCACGCCAGTGATCACTGGCGACAAACGCGCTGATCAGGGCGTTGTCGGCGCGGATCAGCGGGCCGCGTCGGAAACGAGGGCGGCCGCGGATTCGGCCGGCGCGACAGCGGCGGCCCGGTCCCGAGACACGGAACCGGCGGCCCGCTCCGGCGATACGGCACCGGCCGCACCGTCGGCTCCCACGGCACGGCACGCCTCCAGCGCCGCCGCCACCTCGTCCGCCGCAGGCCGCGCCGCCGGGGACGTGGCGCGCAGGCGGTCCAGGAGCGGGGCGAGCGGACCGGGGTCGCCGCCCTCGACCGCCAGGGCGAGCAGGGCGCCGAGGGACCACAGGTCGGAGGCGGGTCCCGCGCCGGGTCCGGAGGCGTGTTCCGGGGCGACGAAACCGGCCGGAGCCGCCTCGGCGTGGCCGTCCCCGATGCCGAAGTCGGTGACGAGGACCCGTCCGGTGCCGGACTCGACGAGCACGTTGGCGGGCTTGATGTCCCGGTGCACGATGCCGACCGCGTGCGCCGCCCGCAGCGCGGCGAGCACGGCGAGCCCGACCCGCGCGGCCTCGGCGGACGGCAGCGGGCCGCGTGCCACGACCTCGCTCAACGACTCGCCCTCGACCAACTCCATGACGATCCAGGGAAGTCCGTCCTCGGTGACCACCTCACGCGGTGTCAGGGCGCCGGGGTGGCGCACCCGGGCGGCGGCGCGTGCCTCACGGTGGAGCCGGTGCGCGATCCGCGCGCTCTCCTCGTCGTCGGCCGGACTCCCGGGCAGCGACGGCTCCTTGACGGCGACCTCGCCTCCGTCCCGCTCGTCCCGGGCGCGCCAGACGGTGCCGGTCGGACCGGACCCGATACGGGCGACGAGCCGGTAGCGTCCGCCGATCAGCCGTCCCCCGGACGCGAGTTCACCGTCTCCGCTCATGCCCCATGAGTACCGTGCGCACCCCGCCCTTGTCGAAGGGTCAGGCGTTCCGGAAGACGAACTCACCGCCCCTCTTCGAGACGCGCACCGCACCACTTCCCCCGAAGTGCGCGAAAATCGCCAACTCTCTTTTTTGGAGCGCTCGTTCAAGCACCCGGACCACCCTGGCCCGCCGCTTCACCGCGCCGGCCGGGCGGCCGCCGATGGCGTACCCGACCTGGTGGCGGCTGAGGCTGGCCGCCACCGCGCTGCGCGCCCCGGACGCGGCGCGGGCGGCGCGCGGCGCTGCCCGCTGCCGAGGGGACTCAGCGCGCCGTCACCGTGAACGTCCCGACCGCCACGTCGAAGTACTCCCGCGCCTCGCGCACCTTGCCGACCGGAGCCGACACCCACACGTCGTACATCCGGCCGTCCTCCTCCCAGCACAGGTCGTAGGTGTGCCGGGCGCCCTCGGCGGTGCTGAAGCCGTTCCAGGTGAACTCCCAGAGCGCGGCGGGGTGTCCGGCGCGGGTGGTCTCGGTGACCCGGCCGTCGCGGTAGCCGGGATTGGTGTCGGCGCCGTCGGCGGCGGCCCGGTCGAGGACGGCCGCGGGACCGCCGGTCTCGGGGCGGGCGACCTTCACGCCGAGCCGGAAGGTGTCGCCGGCGGAGAAGTAGAAGACCCGCTCACCCTGCCGTTCACGGGTGAACGCCGATGGCACGGCGAGGGAGAACCCGGCCGGGTCGCGGGCGGTGCGGTAACCGGAGGGCGCGAGGGGAACGGCCGGGGTGGTGGGGGTCGCTGGGGCGCTCGGGGTGTGCGAGGGGCTGAGGGTGCCGGTCGGGGCGCGGGTCGCCGTGGTGCCGGGGGTGCCGCCGCGTTCGCCGCCGTTCTGGTGCGCCAGCAGGACCGCCGCCGACGCCGCGGCTCCCGCGACCGCCGCCACCAGCAGCGCGGCCACCAGGGCACCCCGGCTCGGCCACTTCGTGCCGGGCGCCTGGACGGGGGCGGCGACGACCGGGGGTGCCGCGTGCTCGGTCGGCGGGTGCGGGGTGTCGCCCGTACGGTCCGGGTGGGCGGCGGATCTGACGGCGCGGGCCGCGTTCAGCAGCCGGGGTGTGCGGGTCGGGGTGCCGGGCGGGGGCGGCGTGCGGCCCGTCTCCAGGTAGGTGCGCAGCATGTGTTCGGCGTCGGCCGCGTCGAGCCGTCGTTCGGGGTCGCGCTCCAGCAGGCCCCGGATGACCGGCAGCAGCGGCTCGGCCTCGGTGGGCGGCCGGATGTCGTCGCTGACGACGGCGTGCAGGATGCCGCCGAGCGAGTCGCGGCGGAACGGCGACTCGCCGCTGAGCGCCGTGCACAGCAGCGCCCCGAGCGACCACAGGTCGGCCGCCGGGCCGCTGCGCAGGCCCGACATCCGCTCGGGCGCGGTGTATTCGGGCGAGCCGACGAAGGAGCCGGTCTCGGTGAGCGTGGTGGCGCCCGCGACCCGGGCGATGCCGAAGTCGGTGAGGACGGCGCGGTCGGTGCCCGACTCGACGAGGACGTTGGCGGGCTTGATGTCCCGGTGCAGCACTCCGGCGGCGTGCGCGGTGCTGAGCGCGCTCAGCAGGTCGGCGCCGATCCGGGCGGCCTCCTCCGGGGTGAGGGGGCCGCGCTCGGCGATCCGGTCGGCGAGCGAGCCGCCGTCGATCAACTCCATGACGATGTAGGGGCGTTCGTCCTGTTCGACCACGTCGTGCACGACGATGATGTGCGGATGGTGCAACTGCGCCACCGCTCGCGCCTCGCGGAAGGTCCGCTCACGCCGCAGCCGGGCGTCCGCGTCCGGTGCGGAGTCGTCCTGGACGATCTCCTTGACCGCCACCAGCCGGCCCAGCACCTCGTCCTCGGCCCGCCAGACGACGCCCATCCCACCGCGTCCGATGCGCGCCCGGAGGCGGTAACGGCCCGCGACCACACGGAAGTCGTGCCCCTCGGTCCCCATGGCCACCATCATGCCGTACCGGACGCACACCCTCCGTGACGGCGACCAGCCAAGACGAGACGGCCCCACGGGGCCCGGCACGATCGTTTTCGGCCGCGCTCCGTCGTGGAAAAAATACAAAGCACGGTGATTCGCCAAGAGTTATGCCTCGTACGGGACAGAACGGGCGACCGGAATCAGACTGCCCTGTGAATCATGGACGTCTTACCTTTTCCTTATGGGAAACATGTGGAAGCGTCTTTCCGTCACCAGCGTCGCGGCGGTGGCGATTTTCGCCACGGCCACCGTGACCAACGCCAGCGCGGCGAGCGGCGGAGCCGCCTGCTCTGTCACCGGCGCCTCGGGGAGTCTCACGTTCACCAACTGGACCTCCCACCACGTGGACATCAGCGGCTGGGTCAAGGACACGGCCGCCGACGGTCACCACGTGGCCATCCGGCTCTACTCCATCGACGACCACACCGGTTGGGTGACGGACTGGCCCTGGCACTCCGAGTACGACGGCAACGGCTCGACCCTTTCCTTCAGCACCTACGCGTCGCCCACCGGTGACGCGCTCGACTACATCGGCGCCCAGGTGGCGGTCATGGAAGGAAGCAAGATCGTCCGTACCTGCTCGGACGGCGCCTGAGCCTCGCCCGTCCCGTGCGGATCAGTCCTTCCGGAAGCTCCGCAGGATCCAGTCGAACTGCTTGCTGGTGGTGGGCCAGTCGTCGGCCGGTGACGCTTCGTAGAGGGCGTACTCGGTGCCGTCACCGTCCATGAAACCGACGTCGATGGCGTGATAGGGCCCCGGGAAGTAGTGCGGCGCGTCCTTGGCCAGCGCGTTCCACGTGTACTCCCAGTGGGCGCCCGGCTGGTCGCGGAAGACCTCCTCCTTGAGGCTGAGCCGCTTGTACTCCTGGAACCGCAGCCGGTGCGAGACCTGCTGGTCCAGGTTGCTCAGGTGGTCGTACGAGGTGGGGAAGTCCGGCGCGGTGTCGACGGCGACGCGCACGAGGTGCTTGCCCTTGTCGGGCGAGTAGTCGACCTGCCGCAGGCCGTCCTGGTCGATGGAGACGGAGCGCTTCCAGCCCTTGGGCAGCGAGAGGCTGAAGCCCACCGGGTCGTCGTGGCGCTCCCAGCCGACCGGGACGCCGCCGGTGCCCTTCGTGGGCGTGCCGGTCGGCTCCGGCGCGTGGGTGGGGTCGGCCGTGTTCGTCGTGTGCCTCGACGCGCCCCATTTCTGGTAGCCGACGGCGGCGGCCGCGCCGAGGACGACCGCGAGGACGACGACGAGGGCGACGGTGCGGTTGCGGTGTCTGCGCCGCACCACCCCGGTGCGGGGCGTGGCGGGCACCGGCGCCGTCGGACTGGTCGCCGTCGGGATGCCGGGGAGGCCCGTGCCGGCGGTGGGGGTCGTGCCCGCGCCCTGTTGCGCGGGCACGCGGACCGGGTGGGTCGCGCGGCCCTCGGACACGTCGGAGAGCATCCGTTCCGCGTCCTCGGCGGTCGGACGCAGTGCCGGTTCCTTCTGGAGGAGGGCGGAGATGACGGGGCCGAGGGGGCCCGCGTGCTGCGGGGGTGCCTCCCGCTCCTCGACGACCGCCTGCATGGTGGTGAGCGGCGAGGTGCGGCGGAAGGGCGAGTGGCCCTCGACCGCCGTGTAGAGCGTGGCGCCGAGCGCCCACAGATCGGACGCCGGGCCCGGGTCGTGACCGCGCACCCGCTCCGGGGCGAGGTAGTCGACCGAGCCGACGACCTCTCCGGTGCGGGTGATGGTGGCGTCGCCCTCGATCTGGGCGATGCCGAAGTCGGTGAGCAGGACGCGCCGGTCGCGGCCGAGCAGAACGTTGCCGGGCTTGATGTCGCGGTGCAGCACCCCCGCCCCGTGCGCGGCGCGCAGCGCCCGCAGCACCCACAGGCCGACGCGCGCGGCCTCGCGCGGCTCGATGCGACCGCGCTCCTTCACCGCGTCGGCCAGCGACTCGCCCTCGACCAGCTCCATCACGATCCAAGGGCGGCCGTCGTGTTCGAGCACGTCGTGCACGGTGACGACGGCGGAGTGGTTGATGCGCGCGGCGGCGCGGGCCTCGGCACGGGTACGGGCCAGCAGGACGCTCTGCTCGCTGTCGGAGACGTAGAGCGCGGCGGTCAGCTCCTTGACGGCGACCTTCCGGTGCAGCACCTCGTCGTGGGCACGCCACACTCGGCCCATGCCGCCGCTGCCGATGGAATCGGCGAGCCGGTAGCGGCCCGCTATGAGCAGGCCCTGCATCTGATTCACGTTGCCCCGCAATGCTCTTGACAGGGTCAGACTAAGGACCGGCCGCCCCGCAGGGAACCGGCGGGGTCCTACGGAGACAGCACTGTGACGGTTGTCGCTTCCGCGCCGCGGCGGGAACCCAACCCCGGCTCCCCCGCGGGGTTTAGCCGCTTCGCGCGCCTCGTGGCGGTGGCTCGGCGCGCGGCCTCGGCGGCAGGCCGCTCAGCCGGTGTAGCGGTACGTCGACGTGGCCTGGTCGTACAGCCGTGTCACCTCGTCCCGCTCCGCCTCCGGACCCCGGACCTGGACCACGTGGTAGCGGCCGTTCAGCAGCATCGCCATGTTGCGCACGTACAGGTCGCGGCCGCCTGCGTCCGTCCAGGTGAACTGCCCCTCGGCCATGGTGCGTCCGCCCACCTCGATGGTCCTCAGACCGGTCGCGGTGGCCCAGCTGGAGGAGCGGTACGGCTGGAGTTCGCGCTCCTTGTCCCGCTGGTACACCATCGGGTCGGTGCCGTTGGTGCCCGTACCGTCCCGACCGGGCACGACGATCAGCTCGAAGTTGCCTTGGCTGTACACGACTTGGCCGCTGTTGTTGCGGGGGGTGCGGTCCCAGCCCTTGGCGACGGCGACCCGGAAGCCGTCCGGGTCCGAGCGCAGGGTGAAACCGTCGGCCACCGAGGCACCGCCGGTCTGGGTCTCGGCGGCGGGGGCGGACGCGGTCGGCTTGTCGTCCCCCTTGTCATCGCCCTTGCCGTCACCGGCACTTGGGCGCTGCTCGTGGGAGGGGGCGGGACTCGCCTGTCCGGCCGTACCGGCGTGGTCGCGGCCCGCCGCGCCGTCCTCGCCGCGCTTGGGCAGGAACAGCATCGCGTAGGCGACCGCCCCGGCCAGCAGGAGCAGGACGAGCAGCACCAGGAGACGACCGAGGCTGCGCGGTGAACGCTCCGGCTCGGGACGGCCCCGCTTGTGCCGGGCGTGCGGGTTCCGGGCGGGCGCGCGGTTGCGGCGCCGCCGCACCAGCTCGCCGCGCCGCCGCACTATCGGCAGCCTGCGCGGGTCGGCGGGCGGCACGGGCACCACATGCGCACCGGCGTCCGGCTCGGGCGCCGAACGCACCAACGAGCGCAGCCACCCGGCGAGTTCCTCGACGTCCGGCCGCTCGGTGGGGTCCTGCCGCAGCAGCGACTCCACGACCGGACGCAGCGCCCCGCACTCCTCCGCGAAGGCGGGCGGCTCGGCGCACACCAACTGCACCAGCTCGGCCGTGGCCTCCTCGGGATACGGCGCGTGCCCCTGCACCGCCCGGAACAGCAGCGCCCCGAGCGCCCACAGATCGGTGGCGGGCCCGATCGGCGCGGCCAACTGCCAGTTCTCGTGCACCGGCCCGGCCTGCTCCGGTGCCCACCGCTCGGTGACGGCCCCGACGACGCTCATCCGCATCTGCCGGGCCCGCTCGGCGGCGATGGCGTTGCCGGGCCCGCGCGGAGCGGCCCCGACGGGACCGATCTCGTCCCACCGGGAGACTCCGCCGATCTGCGCGGGGATCGCGGGCTGGGGGTGGATGTGCTCGGCGCCGTGGGCGGCGGCCCCGTTACCGGTGTCACCACCGAACGCCCCGGGCGGGACGGGCGCGGGCGACGGTACGGCTCCGGTGCGGGGAGCGGCCCCGTGCCAGGGCCTGCCCGCCACGCCGTAGGGGTCGGCGATGGTGCCGGGCGGGGTGGACTCCCGCCCGTTGGCGTACGGCCGCTCGGCATGGGGCCCGGTGGCGGGCAACTCGCCACGGCGCGGCTCGGCCGGACGCGGCTCGGCGTAGGGCGACCTGGCCCCGGCCTCGGCGTCGTTCGACCCGCCCGGCTCGGGCGTACGGGCGCCGGGAAGGGCGGCACGGTCCTGGGTCTCGTTCACCCGGGCCGCCGCACGCGCTCCCGCGCGGTACGCGGCGATGGCACCGGCGCGGGCGGCGCGGATGTCCTCCCCGCTCTCCAGCGCGCGCCGTCCGGACGCCCCGGACTCCCCGCCCGCGGCGGCGGCCCGCGCCTGGATCGCGGCACGCCGGGCGGCCTCGGGGTCGGTGTCGGCACCGGCGTCGGGACCGGGTCCCGGGCGGACGGGCAGGGCGCCCGCGTCGGCCGCACGGGCGCCGAACGGCACCCCGGTGGCCCCGCCGACGGACCCCTCGACCGGTGTCCCCGGCCCGCCCGGACCCGGAGCGCCGACCGGATGCTGCTGCGCCGGCGGAACCTCCCCGGGCTCCACCGGCACCGGGTCGTACCCGCACAGCGCCTCCTCCGCCGCCCCGGACGCGAGGCCGGTCAGCAGGACGCGGCCGTCGTCGCAGACGAGGACGGTGCGGGCGGTGACGTTGCGGTGGGTCCAGCCGTGGGCGTGCAGGACGCGCAGCGCCATCAGCACGTCGGAGGCGACCTCGGCGGCGCGGTAGGGGTTGAGCGGCTGCTCGGCGAGGAGCGCCGACAGGGGCTGTGCGGACACCAGTTCGCTGACGATCCAGAGGGAACCGCCCTCCGCGAACACGTCGAAGACCTGGTCCAGGCGGGGGTGGTCCGGTATCCGGGCGGCCGCCTGCGCGGCCTCCAGCGCGCGTCGCACGGCGGGGTCGGCCGGCCTGCGGGTGGCACCCCGGGCCGCCGAGGGACGCCGCCCGCGCTCACGCGCGGTGAACCCGTCGGGCAGCCCCTCGGAGTCGATGACCTCGGCCTCGACGACCTCGGGCAACGGCACCTGGCGGACCATCACCTCCTGGCCGCTGTAGGTGTCGAAGGCCCGCGTCTCCGTCAGCTCGTACTCGTCCGAGGGCGGCAACGGCAGACGGTAGCGGTCGGCGAGCACTCGGCCCGCGTATTCGTCCACGTCGCCACCCCCTGCCGTACGGTCGCCCAGGATCGTTCCCCTGGCGGTCCGTTCCGCGCGTACACCCCGCCGCGTACGGTCCGCGACCACTCACGATACGTGCCGGAGGCAACCCGCATTGAGGGGATGACGGATTCTCGCGCTCCCGAACTGGGCTCTTTCAGGTCACGAGTTGGGCTCGAAGGACTCCGTCAGGGTCTTCCAGGTGTCCTTGCGCAGCGCGCTGTCCCAGTGGTCGGCCTTCGCGGTGTACATCAGCGCCTGACCGAGGTGGTCGTTGACCACGAAACCCCGGTCGATGGAACGGTACTTGGTCCCGCCGTCGACGTAGGTGAACTCCCAGTCGGCCGTGTTCCAGTCGCGGTAGTGCACCTTGTCTATGCCGATGCGCTTGTACTGGGAGCGGACCATGTACCGCTCCTGGTTCTTCCAGTCCGCCACCGGGTCGTCCTTGGGCGTGCTGGTCCAGGCGACGAGCAGTTTCTGGCCGTCCGGGCCGGTGTAACGGTCGCCGGCGTCCGAGGAGGACTCGTACGACCAGCCCTTGGGCAGGCCGATGGAGTAGCCCTGGGCCGCCTTGTGGGTCGAGACGACCGGTGCGGCGCCGCCCTTCCCGGAGCCCGAGGAGTCGTCGTCCGATCCGGACGAGCCGGACTCGGAGGAGGCCGTCTCCGCGCTCGCCGACGTGCCGTTCGCGGTGCTCGCCGAGGAGCCGCCGTCGGGCGCGGCGCCGCCGCCCTTGCCCTTGCCGTCGTGGTCGTCCCGCTTGACGGAGGCGGAGGACGAGGGGGCCGCCTTGGAGCCGCCGCCCTTGTCCGACCCGTCGCCACCGCCGAGGGTGACGGCGAGGACGACGCCGATCACCGCGAGCGCCACCACCACCGCGATGATCACCAGCGTGCGCCTGGGCACCACGTCGGTCAGCGGCGCCTTGGGCACCGGGCGCGGCGGCAGGTCGAGGTCCGGCGGCGGCATGACGGGCCAGCCCGAACTTGGCTTGTTGCCGACGGAGTCGGAGGCCCCGGAGGCGCTCTGGGAGGCCGGTCCGGAAGCCGTCGTGGTCTTGGGCGCGCCCGCACCGGAGGCACCGCCCTGGCCGGCGGCCTTCGCACCCGCGGCGCCTGCCGCTCCGGCTCCGCCCGCCTTGCGGACCGAACGCAGCGCCCCGCGCAGCTTGTCCGACGCCTCCTCGCCCCGCTTCTCCTCGGGACCGGGCTGCACCGGGAGCGGCACGACCCGCGTGGGCTCCAGGACCTGCGGTTCCGGCGCGCGGATCACGTCGTTGAGCAGGGCCCGGGCACCCGCGTCGTCGAGCCGCTGCGCCGGGTCCTTGGTGAGCAGGCCGTAGATGACGTCCCGCAGCGGGCCCGCGTTCTTGGGCTCGTCCAGGGGCTCGGTCATCACGGCGGTGAGGGTGGCGATGGCCGAACCCTTGTCGTACGGCGGGGTGCCCTCGACCGCCGCGTACAGCAGGCCGCCCAGCGACCAGAGGTCCGCCGCCGGGCCGGGCTTGTGGCCGCGGGCGCGCTCCGGCGAGATGTAGGAGGGCGCGCCGACGAGCATGCCGGTGGAGGTGATGGAGGGGTCGCCCTCGACCTGCGCGATGCCGAAGTCGGTGAGCACCACCCGGCCGTCGTCGGCGATCAGCACGTTGGACGGCTTCACGTCACGGTGCAGGATGCCCTCGCGGTGCGCCGAGCGCAGCACGTCCAGGACGGCGAGACCGACCTCGGCGGCGCGCCGCGGCTCCAGCAGGCCGTCCTCGCGGATGACCTCGGCCAGGGACTTGCCCTCGACCAGCTCCATGACGATCCACGGCCGGTCGTCCTCGTCGACCACGTCGAAGACCGTCACCGCGCTGTTGTTGCGGATACGGGCGATCGCCTTGGCCTCGCGCAGGGTGCGCGTGATCAGGCGCCGCTTCTCGTCCTCGTCGATGTTCGACGGGAACCGCAGCTCCTTTACCGCGACCGTCCTGCCCAGGGTCTCGTCCTCGGCACGCCACACCGTGCCCATGCCGCCCCGGCCCAGCACGTCCCCCAGCCGGTACCGCCCGGCGAGAAGACGACGCTCGTTCTTGCCCTGACGAGTCTCCTGACGGGATGTCCCCGCCCGCTCCGCCTCCGACATGCGTCCCCTCATGCAACCCGCCCTGACAGAGCCTCCATTGTCTCTCACCCGACAAGTGGCCGATGCCCTGGGGGCCCCTGTTCTCGCCGCCGGTCCCCCATATCCGGAGGCCGCCTGAACCAGATGTTCCAGTTGCCGGGATGATGTCCCCGGCGAGGGAGGAGACGCACATGCCGACGCTTCGGACAGTCCTGTCCATACCGGTTCTCGCGGCGGCTCTGCTCCTTTCTCCCACCTTGTCACCCGACACCTCCGGCACCACCGCCACGGCCGGGACCACGGACGCGGTGCTGCCCCGGCTGGTCACCGAGGGCGGGGCCCCGGCCGCCGCGCTGCTGAACCGGATCCGCACCGGTCCCGGGCGTGTCTCGCGCTACGCCGACACCGGCCGGGGCATCGCGCGCACCGACCACTTCCGGGCCGGCAGCATCACCAAGACGTTCGTCGCGGTGGTCGTGCTGCAACTGGCCGCAGAGCACCGGCTGTCGCTGTCCGACACCGTGGACGAGCACCTGCCTGGCCTGCTGCGGCCGTCCCGGACCACCGGGCCCCGCTCCGGCCCGCTGCCGGACGGCCGCCGCATCACCCTGCGTCAGTTGCTGACCCACACCAGTGGACTGCCCGATTTCACGCATGTCACCGGTGGCACGGCTCCTTTGACCGCGCCTCAGGCCGTCGGTCTCGCATTCACCCTCCCTCCGGGCCGCCGGGGCCACTACTCCTACTCCAGCACCAACTACGTCCTGCTCGGCATGGTGATCCGTCAGGTCACCGGCCACCCCTACGCCGCCGAGGCACAGCGCAGGATCATCGCCCCGCTCGGTCTGACGGGCACCTCCTTCCCCGGCTCGCGCCGCTCGCTTCCCGCGCCGCACGGCCGCGCCTTCACGGCCGACGGCTCCGACGTCACCGAACTGGACCCGCGCGTGGCCGGCGCCGCGGGCGAGCTGGTGACCACGCTCGACGACCTGGACCGCTTCTACGCGGCCCTGCTGGGCGGCGAGCTGCTCACCCCGCGCCGGCTGCGCGAGATGATGGACACGCGTGCCGCACAGGGGAAGTACGGCATGGGCCTTTATCCGGCCCGGCTTCCGTGCGGGGTCACCGTCTGGGGACACAACGGACGGATCAGCGGAAGCTATGTGCGCACGGCCGCCACGGCCGACGGCGGCCATGTGCTCACCTTCCGCGTGAACACGGACGCGATGACGGATCCCCGGCTCGAACCGGCCCTGCTCGCCGCTGAGTTCTGCCCTCGCACCTGGTAGAACGCGCGGGTTCCGGCCGGAGATCCCGGATTCGGCCACTCGTTCGAGTGAACCCGGGCGCTCGGCCGTCAGGTCCCGGAGTCCGGCGCCGGAACCCGGGCCCGTCGCCGGAACCCCGTGCCGCGCTCCCGGGACCTACAGCGGCACGATGTCCGGCGCCCCCAGCCGCGCCGCGTCCGCCGTGAGGTCGTCCGGCTGGCGCTGGGACTCGCGCTCGGCCTCGACCCGCTTCTCGTAGTGCTCGACCTCGCGGTCGATCTGGTCCTGGTCCCAGCCGAGCACCGGCGCCATCAGCTCGGCGGCCTCGCGGGCACTGCGGGTGCCCCGGTCGAAGGTCTCGATGGAGATGCGGGTGCGCCGGGTGAGCACGTCGTCCAGGTGCCGGGCGCCCTCGTGCGAGGCGGCGTAGACGATCTCGGCGCGCAGGTAGTCGTCCGCGTGCCGCAGCGGCTCCCCCAGGCTCGGGTCGGCGGCGACGAGGTCCAGGAGCTGGTCGGTCATCGAGCCGTACCGGTTGAGCAGGTGCTCGACGCGGGCCACATGCAGTCCGGAGCGGGCGGCTATGCGCTCGCGGGCGTTCCACATCGCCGGGTAGCCCTCGGCGCCGAGCAGCGGGATCTCCTCGGTCACGGAGTCGGCCACCCGCCGGTCCAGGCCGTGCACGGCGGCGTCGACGGCGTCCTCGGCCATCACCCGGTAGGTCGTGTACTTGCCGCCCGCGACGACCACGAGCCCCGGCACCGGGTGCGCCACGGTGTGCTCGCGCGACAGCTTGCTGGTGGCCTCGGACTCGCCGGCCAGCAGCGGCCGCAGCCCGGCGTAGACGCCCTCGACGTCGTCCCGGGTGAGCGGCACCGCGAGCACCGAGTTGACGTGCTCCAGGACGTAGTCGATGTCGGCGCTGGAGGCGGCCGGGTGAGCCTTGTCGAGGTCCCACTCGGTGTCGGTGGTGCCGACGATCCAGTGCCTGCCCCAGGGGATGACGAACAGCACGGACTTCTCGGTACGCAGGATCAGACCGGTGCTGGAGTGGATACGGTCCCGGGGCACGACGAGATGGACGCCCTTGGACGCCTTGACGTGGAACTGGCCGCGCTCCCCCACCAGTGCCTGGGTGTCGTCGGTCCACACCCCGGTGGCGTTGACGACCTGACGGGCACGGATCTCGTATTCCCCGCCACCCTCCACGTCCTCCACCCGGACGCCGACCACCCGCTCGCCCTCGCGCAGGAACCCGATCACCCGGGCGCGGTTGGCCGCCTTCGCGCCGTAGGACACCGCCGTGCGCACCAGGGTGGCCACGAAGCGGGCGTCGTCCACCTCGGCGTCGTAGTACTGCAGGGCGCCGACCAGGGCGTCCTTGCGCAGACAGGGAGCGACGCGCAGGGCGCGGGTGCGGCTGAGGTGGCGGTGCAGGGGCAGGCCCCGGCCGTGTCCTCGGGCCATCGACATCACGTCGTACAGCGCGACGCCCGTGCCCGCGTAGAGCCGCTCCCAGCCGCGGTGCTGGAGCGGGTAGAGGAACGGCACCGGCTTGACCAGGTGCGGGGCGAGCCGCTCCAGCAGCAGTCCGCGTTCCTTCAGCGCCTCGCGGACGAGGGGGAAGTCGAGCATCTCGAGATAGCGCAGACCGCCGTGTATCAGTTTGCTGGACCTGCTGGAGGTGCCGGAGGCCCAGTCGCGGGCCTCGACTATCCCGGTGGACAGCCCGCGTGTGGCGGCGTCCAGTGCGGTCCCGGCGCCCACGATGCCGCCGCCGACGACCAGCACGTCCAGTTCGCGCTCCGCCATCTCCGCCAGTGCCTCGGCGCGCTGCGCCGGATCAAGACTCGCTGTCCTCACCGCTGCCTCCCGCTCCTCGCAGAACCTGCTCGCGTCGGCCGCACCCGGTGGGCGAAGCCCGGTTCACCCCCTCCTCATGCCCAAATTCTGACCGCCTCGCGCGGCTTCAGCCACCACGGACTTCCGCCCTGTGGACAACTCCCCCGTGTCCCCCGCATGACACGGAAGACACACGAACACAATCACACATAACGGTCATATTTTTACCTAGTCTGACAGTGCGCTCGCTCAGCCGGTCCACACCGCTTGCGCACCTGTCCCACTTCGGCTAACGGGAAGGACGGCCCACGCCATGCCCGCAGACCTCGCCGTCATCGGACTCGGTCCCTACGGCCTGCCGCTGGCCCAGGCCGCCGTCGCCGCAGGCATCCCGACCATCGGCTACGCCACCGGACCCGAGGCGGGCTCGCTCAGCCCCGCCGAACTGCGCCGGATGCGCTCCACCGGCTTCCGCCCCGGCACCGACCCCGTCCACCTCGGCCGCGTCCGTACCGCCGTCATCTGCGCGCCGACCCCGCGCGGCGCCGACGGCTCCCCCGACCTCGGCCAGGTCGAGGCCGCCGCCCGCGTCCTGGCCGGACAGCTCCGCCCGCACACCACCGTCGTCCTGGAGTCGCCCGTCCTCCCCGGCACCACCGAGGACGTCCTGCGTCCCCTCCTGGAACGCGGCTCCGGGCTGCGCGCCGGGCGCGACTTCCACCTCGCCTATTCACCCAGCCGGGTGGACCCGGGCAACCGCGACCGCACCCCCGCGGGCACCCCTCGTGTCATCGGCGGCCTCACCCCCGCCTGCACCGAGTCGGCCGCCGCCTTCTACGGACGCCTCACCGACAAGGTCGTCCGCGCGCGCGGACTGCGGGAGGCGGAGACCGTCCAGCTCCTGGAGACCAACTTCCGGCACGTCAACATCGCGCTCGTCAACGAGATGGCCGTCCTCTGCCACGAGCTGGGCATCGACCTGTGGGACGTCGTGCGCTGCGCGGAGACCAAGCCGTTCGGCTTCCAGGCGTTCCGGCCGGGCCCCGGCGTCGGCGGCCACTCCGTCCCGCAGGACCTCGCCGGCCACGCGAGCCGGGGTCTGCGCATGGTGGAACTGGCGCAGCAGGTCAACAGCCGGATGCCCGGCTACGTCGTCCAGCGCGCCGCCGCCCTGCTCAACGAGCACGGCAAGTCCGCCCGGGGCGCGCGCGTGCTGCTGCTCGGTGTCACCTACAAGGCCGACCTCGCCGACCAGCAGGGTTCCCCCGCCCACGAGATCGCCCTCCGCCTGATGGAACTGGGCGCCTCCGTCAGCTACCACGACCCGCTGGTCCCCTCCTGGAGCGTCCTGAACCACCCGGTCCCACGCGCCGACTCCCTCTACGAGGCGGCGGCCGACGCCGACCTGACGGTCCTCCTCCAGCCCCACCGCACCTACGACCTCCAGGGCCTGTCGGTGAAGGCGCAACTGCTGCTGGACACCCGGGGCGCCACCCCCACGGGAGCCGCGCACCGGCTCTGAAACAGCCTCAGACGGAAAAACCAGACGGGTGTTGTCGTACCCGGCTGTTAATCTCCCCCGGACTCGTCGCACAGATGTGCGCGTCGTCTTCCATTTCTTCTTGGTCCAGGGGTGCCCACGGCACTCGGGGGGATTCCGTCATGAGCCGGTCAGCACCGCCGCCCGTCCCGCAGTCTCCGCAGGCCGACGAGCCGACCGCGAGCAACCCGTACGCCGGTGAGCCGGGCGCCGTACCCGTCGCGCCCCCGGCACCGCAGGCACCGGTCCGGAGCAACCTGGTCGGCGGTCTGCTCACCGCCCTCGGCGCCGCCGTGGTCGCGGGCGGGCTCTACGGGGTCGTCATCGGCCTCACCGAGCACGAGATCGGCTGGGCGGCCGTGGGTGTCGGCTTCGTCATCGGTCTCGCGGCGGGCAAGGTCGGCGGCCGCAACGCCGTCCTCCCGATCGTCAGCGTGGTGCTCGCGCTCGCCGCGGTGTACCTCGGCCAGCTGGTCGGCGAGGCAATGATCATCGCCAAGCTGGTGCACCGGGACTTCCTCACCGTCTTCCTGAGCCACTTCTCGGTCGTCCAGGACGCCTGGCAGGAGGAGATGGACCCGCTGACCTGGCTCTTCTTCGTCATAGCCGGGTACACCGCGTTCACCGGCACCCGCAAGGCCGCCGGCTGACGGCCCTCGCACACCGCGAGGGCCCGGCCACCGTCGTGGTGGCCGGGCCCTCGTGCTGTCTCGTACGGGTCAGCGGCGGTGCTGGCTGTCCGCCACCGTCACCTCGACGCGCTGGAACTCCTTCAGCTCGCTGTAGCCGGTGGTGGCCATGGCGCGGCGCAGGGCGCCGAAGAAGTTCATCGAACCGTCCGGGGTGTGCGACGGTCCGGTGAGCACCTCCTCCAGGGTGCCGACGGTGCCGAGGTCCACCTTCTTGCCGCGCGGCAGCTCCTCGTTCACCGCCTCCATGCCCCAGTGGTGACCGCGGCCGGGCGCGTCGGTGGCGCGGGCCAGCGGGGAGCCCATCATGACCGCGTCGGCACCGCAGGCGATCGCCTTCGGCAGGTCGCCGGACCAGCCGACACCGCCGTCCGCGATCACGTGCACGTAGCGACCGCCGGACTCGTCCATGTAGTCGCGGCGGGCCGCCGCCACGTCCGCGACGGCCGTCGCCATCGGAACCTGGATGCCGAGCACGTTGCGCGTGGTGTGCGCGGCGCCGCCGCCGAAGCCGACCAGCACACCGGCGGCGCCGGTGCGCATCAGGTGCAGCGCGGCGGTGTAGGTCGCGCAGCCGCCGACGATCACCGGGACGTCCAGCTCGTAGATGAACTGCTTGAGGTTCAGCGGCTCGTGCGAGGACGACACGTGCTCCGCCGAGACGGTCGTGCCGCGGATGACGAAGATGTCCACGCCCGCGTCGACGACGGCCTTGGAGAACTGCGCCGTGCGCTGCGGGGAGAGCGCCGCCGCCGTGACCACGCCGGAGTCGCGCACCTCCTTGATGCGCGCGCCGATCAGCTCCTCCTTGATGGGAGCCGCGTAGATCTCCTGCAGACGGCGGGTGGCCAGCTCGTCTGGCAGCTCGGTGATCTCGTCGAGCAGCGCCTGCGGGTCCTCGTGGCGGGTCCACAGACCCTCCAGGTTGAGGACGCCGAGGCCGCCCAGCTCACCGATGCGGATCGCGGTGGCCGGGGAGACCACCGAGTCCATGGGAGCGGCCAGGAACGGCAGCTCGAAACGGTAGGCGTCGATCTGCCAGGCGATCGAGACCTCCTTCGGGTCTCGCGTGCGGCGGCTGGGGACGACGGCGATGTCGTCGAAGGCGTACGCCCGGCGGCCGCGCTTGCCGCGCCCGATCTCGATCTCAGTCACGTCATGCCTTTCCTCTTGCGTTTCGGCTCTTCCAGTATCCCCGACACCCATGGCAAAGGCGGCCCCGGTGGAACCGGGACCGCCCTCGTCAGGTGCTCCGCGTGGGTGCGGGTCAGGCGCGGCTGCTGTAGTTCGGCGCCTCGACCGTCATCTGGATGTCGTGCGGGTGGCTCTCCTTGAGGCCCGCCGAGGTGATCCGGACGAACCGGCCGTGCTCCTGCAGCTCGGGCACGGTGCTGCCGCCGACGTAGAACATCGACTGGCGCAGACCGCCGACCAACTGGTGGACCACGGAGGACAGCGGGCCGCGGTAGGGCACCTGGCCCTCGATGCCCTCGGGGATGAGCTGCTCGTCGGAGGCGACGCCCTCCTGGAAGTAGCGGTCCTTGGAGAAGGACTTGCGGTCGCCGCGGGTCTGCATCGCGCCGAGCGAGCCCATGCCGCGGTACGACTTGAACTGCTTGCCGTTGATGAAGAGCAGCTCGCCCGGGGACTCCGCGCAGCCCGCGAGCAGCGAGCCGAGCATCACGGTGTCGGCGCCGGCGACCAGGGCCTTGGCGATGTCACCGGAGTACTGCAGGCCACCGTCGCCGATGACCGGGACACCGGCCTCCTTGGCGGCCAGCGCCGCCTCGTAGATCGCGGTGACCTGCGGGACGCCGACACCGGCGACCACGCGCGTGGTGCAGATCGAGCCCGGGCCGACACCGACCTTGATGCCGTCGGCGCCCGCGTCGACCAGCGCCTTGGCGCCATCGCGGGTGGCGATGTTGCCGCCGATGACGTCGACGCCGGAGGAGTTCGACTTGATCTTGGCGATCATGTCGCCGACCAGCCGGGAGTGACCGTGCGCGGTGTCCACGACGATGAAGTCGGCGCCGGCCTCGATCAGCGCCTGCGCGCGCTCGAAGGAGTCACCGGCCACGCCGACGGCCGCGCCGACCAGCAGCCGGCCCTCGCCGTCCTTGGCCGCGTTCGGGTACTGCTCGGCCTTGACGAAGTCCTTGACCGTGATCAGGCCCTTGAGCACACCGCGGTCGTCGACCAGCGGCAGCTTCTCGATCTTGTGCTTGCGCAGCAGCTCCATCGCCTCGGGGCGGGAGATGCCGACCTTGGCCGTGACCAGCGGCATGGGCGTCATGACCTCGTGCACCCGGCGGCTGCGGTCGGTCTCGAAGGCCATGTCGCGGTTGGTGACGATGCCGAGGAGCTTCTTCTCCGCGTCGGTCACCGGGACGCCGCTGATGCGGAACTTCGCGCACAGCGCGTCGGCCTCGGCGAGCGTGGCCTCCGGGTGGATGGTGATCGGGTCGGTGACCATGCCGGACTCGGACCGCTTCACCAGGTCGACCTGGTTGGCCTGGTCCTCGATCGACAGGTTGCGGTGCAGCACGCCGACGCCGCCCTGGCGGGCCATCGCGATCGCCATGCGGGATTCGGTCACCTTGTCCATGGCGGCGGACAGCAGCGGGATGTTGACACGCACGTTGCGGGAGACGTACGAGGAGGTGTCGATGTCCTCGGGCGCCATGTCCGACGCGCCCGGGAGCAGCAGCACGTCGTCGTAGGTCAGCCCGAGTGTCGCGAATTTACCGGGCACTCCGTCGACGTTGGCAGTCATGACACCTTCCCCAAATGGCCTTGATCGGTGCGGATGTCCATGCTAACGGGAAGCGTCGCCAGCAAATTCCACGCTGTGGGGGCACCGCGGGCTTCGTGTTTTCGTACGGAAACGGTGGCGCGCGCGTTCACGCACGGCCGCGCGCCCGCCCTGCCCGGACTGCCCTTCGGCCGTCCCACCACCGCTTTTTCGCTCCGCGTAGGCCGGTCGTCCCGGCCTCGGCGGACCGCCAGGGGGCGGCGCGGGGGCTACTGCTCGGCCAGCGCGCGCAGCCTGCTCAGCGCGCGGTGCTGCGCCACCCGTACCGCTCCTGGTGACATTCCCAACATCTGCCCCGTCTCCTCCGCGGTCAAGCCGACGGCGATACGCAACAGCAACAGCTCGCGCTGGTTCTCGGGGAGGTTGGCCAGCAGCTTCTTGGCCCACGCCGCGTCGCTGCTGAGCAGGGCGCGCTCCTCGGGGCCGAGGGAGTCGTCGGGGCGCTCGGGCATCTCGTCGGAGGGAACGGCCGTGGACCCCGGGTGCCGCATCGCGGCGCGCTGGAGGTCGGCGACCTTGTGCGAGGCGATGGCGAAGACGAACGCCTCGAAGGGGCGGCCGGTGTCGCGGTAGCGCGGCAGGGCGAGCAGCACCGCGACACAGACCTCCTGGGCGAGGTCCTCGACGAAGTGGCGCGCGTCGCCGGGCAACCGGGACAGGCGGGTGCGGCAGTAGCGCAGGGCGAGGGGGTGGACGTGCGCGAGCAGGTCGTGCGTGGCCTGCTCGTCCCCGTCGACGGCACGGTGTACCAAGGCGCCGATCGCCCCGTGAGCCGTGCTCGCCTCCTCGTCGCGCATCGGTCCATGGTGCCTTGCGGCCGTCCGGTCCGTCGCATCGCGTTCGTGGTTGTGCACCGAAGCGTTATGAGCAGGTGCGCCCGCAGCAGTCATCCGCCGCACCCTCCCCTTCCGCTTGACCGACTCCCCGAGAGACTCCACACCTCAAGGATGCGGCATCCCCACGGAAACGAGCAGCGGGCACCTTCGGGGGTGGGGGGAGTGGGGGGTGGAGCGGGGGCACGGGCGGCTCGTGCGAGGCGTGCGGGCCGGCTCTGCGGGGGCAGGCCGTCGGGTGCCCGGACTCCCTGTGGTGCGGTTCTGTGTGCCCGCGCCTCATGTGGCGCGCCGCCGTTCAGCCGGACCCCATGTGCCGAGGCCCTATGTGGACCGCCCCCATGTGCCGACAACCCATGTGGGGAGGCCATATGTGCACCGCCCCCACGTGCCGACGACCCATATGGCCGGCCACCCTGTGGCGACACCCCAGGTAGCCCCGCCCCACACCGCAACCCGGCACCACGTGGCAGCAGTCCGGCACCACGCGACACCCCCGCAGCACGAACCACCGTCACCGCCACCACCGCCCCCGAGCACCACCCACGCACACCGTCACGCGCACGCCCGAACTCGACGACAGCAAACCGCCCCGGCCCACCGCCAGGTGACCGCATCACAGCCCACCTCCGGACGCCGGTCGCACGACCGGCTCCACAGCGAAAGCCCCTCGGACAGCCCCCGTGAGCGACCGGCGCCACGCGGCGTGCGACAGCGCACCGCGAGCGCAGGCGAACAGACAGCCGGAAGCGCGAGCCCCCGTGCACCCGGTCCGCCCCGCCCGCCGGTCGGCAGGCGGGGAGCGACGGGTGGCGGGGCACCGCCGCCGCGCATGTCCTAGCGGACCAGACCCCAGCGGAAGCCGAGTGCCACCGCGTGGGCGCGGTCGGAGGCGCCGAGCTTCTTGAACAGGCGCCGGGCGTGGGTCTTGACGGTGTCCTCGGAGAGGAACAGCTCGCGGCCGATCTCGGCGTTGGAGCGGCCGTGACTCATGCCCTCGAGGACCTGGATCTCCCGCGCGGTGAGCGTGGGCGCCGCCCCCATCTCGGCCGAGCGCAGCCGACGCGGGGCCAGCCGCCAGGTCGGGTCGGCGAGGGCCTGCGTCACCGTGGCCCGCAGTTCGGCGCGCGAGGCGTCCTTGTGCAGATAGCCGCGCGCCCCGGCCGCGACGGCCAGCGCCACGCCGTCGAGGTCCTCGGCGACGGTGAGCATGATGATCCGCGCGCCCGGGTCGGCGGACAGCAGCCGACGCACGGTCTCGACACCGCCCAGGCCGGGCATGCGGACGTCCATGAGAATGAGGTCGGAGCGGTCGGCACCCCAGCGGCGGAGGACTTCCTCGCCGTTGGCAGCCGTCGTCACACGCTCGACGCCGGGCACGGTCGCGACCGCGCGGCGGAGCGCCTCTCGGGCAAGCGGGGAGTCGTCGCAGACGAGGACGGATGTCATGACCGCCCTCCGCAGCTGATGCGCGTCACCTTGAGCCTCCAGGCTGGTACGGAATCGTCACCTGTGCGGTCGACCGTCTCGGACGCCTGCCCGAGCACTTGTGTTTTCAACCGCCTCCGCACTCTCAACGACGGTCACTCGAAAGAGTTACGGGGCCACACGCTGTCTTCGGCACTCTACGTGAGGGGGCCGACACGGTGGAGACATGGCCGACCGACCCTCGCCGTTTCATCACAACCCATGCCCCATTTAGACCTTTTTGCTCCCATTTCACGGTGTCTAGAGCTAGATTCGCAATGAGTCATATTTTCATCTCCTTAGACCGCAGATGTACGGTCGAAGGCACCGTATCCGCCCAGAACGGCTACAAGGGGTCACGTAATGGCAGATTTCTCCCGCCTTCCCGGACCGAACGCGGACCTGTGGGACTGGCAGTTGCTGGCCGCCTGCCGCGGGGTGGACAGCTCGCTCTTCTTTCACCCGGAGGGCGAGCGCGGGGCGGCTCGGAGCGCTCGTGAGAACTCGGCCAAGGAGGTCTGTATGAGGTGCCCGGTCCGGGCCGAATGTGCGGCACACGCCCTGGCGGTACGGGAGCCGTACGGCGTGTGGGGCGGCCTCACCGAGGACGAGCGCGAGGAGCTGATGGGGCGGGCACGCAACCGCCTGGTGTCGGCGTCGACCACCGGCGGGGGCGCCGCCCCCAACACCTGAAGGAACGTTTCTGTATAAGTCTCACCGGGCACGCCCACACGTGTCCCGGACCCTTGGTGCCATAGACCAGCCGTGACCAGCGCCTTCGCCCGTTCCCCCGCAGCACCTCCGCCCGCGGGGCGACTGCGGGCGCCTACGCCTGCCGCCTCAGACCCTCGGCCGCCCGCGTGAGTTGCTCCAGCGTCGCCGCCACCGCCGGGACCTGGGCCAGGTCGGGGAGGGTGAGCGCGACGATCTCGCGTCGTACCGCCGGTTCCAGGCGGACCACGCGCACGCCCCGGGGCCGTACCGAGTCCACCGCGAGCTGGGGCAGCACCGCCACCCCGAGACCGGCGCCGACCAGGCCGATCACCGCCGGGTAGTCGTCGGTGGCGAAGTCGATGCGCGGGGTGAAGCCGGCCCCCTCGCAGACCTGCACCAACTGCCCCCGGCAGCGGGGACAGCCCGCGATCCAGGGCTCCTCGGCCAGTTCCCCGATGGCGACGGACTCGGCGCGGGCGAGCCGGTGGCGCTCGGGGACGAGGGCGACGAGACGGTCCGTCAGCAGACGCCGTACGACCAGGTCGTCCCACTCCTCGGCGGCCGCGCCCGCGTAGCGGAAGGCGAGGGCCAGGTCGCAGTCGCCCTCGCGCAGCAGTTCGACGGACTTCGGAGGCTCGGCCTCCTCCAGGGAGACGCGGGTGCCGGGGTGGGCGGCGCGCAGGGCGGCCAGGGCGCTGGGGACCAGGGTGGAGCTGCCGCTCGGGAAGGAGACGAGCCGGACCCGGCCCGCCCTCAGTCCCGCGATCGCGGCGACCTCCTCCTCCGCGGCGGTGAGTCCGGCGAGGATGCCGGAGGCGTGCCTGACCAGGGCTTCTCCGGCCTGGGTCAGCCGCATCTCGCGGCCGCCGCGCACCAGCAGCGGGGTGCCGACCGAGGCTTCGAGCGCCTTCATCTGCTGGCTCACGGCGGGCTGGGTGCAGCCCAGCTCGCGGCCGGCCGCCGAGAAGGAGCCGGTCGTGGCGACGGCGCGCAGGACGCGGAGATGACGTGCCTCGATCACACGTCGAGCATAAGCCGCGCTTGGGAGCGATGCCCAATATCGCGTCGCCGCTTTGGGAGACGGTCACGTACCGTGCGCACATGAAGCTTCTCTCCGTCAATCTCGGGCACCCCAGAGCGCTGCCGTACACGGACCAGGCGCAGGGCCTGACGGGAATCGACAAGCGGCCCGTCGCGGGGCCGGTGCGGGTGACGGCCCCGGGCCCCAAGGGGGTCGGCGGGAGCGGGCTCGCCGGGGACGCGGTGTGCGACCTGCGCCATCACGGCGGGGACGACCAGGCGGTGTACGCCTTCGCGCGCGAGGACCTGGACGAGTGGGAGCGGGAGCTGGGCCGACCTTTGGCCAACGGCTGCTTCGGCGAGAACCTGACCCTGGGCGGCGTCGAGGTGTCCGGGGCGGTCATCGGCGAGCGGTGGCGGGTCGGTCCGGAGCTGGTTCTGGAGGTCACCTCGGGGCGTATCCCGTGCCGTACGTTCCAGGGCCATCTGGACCAACGGGGATGGGTGAAGAGGTTCACCCGGAAGGCGGCGACCGGCGCCTACCTCCGGGTGATCGAGCCGGGCGAGATCCGGGCGGGCGACGCGGTGGAGATCGTGCACCGGCCGGAGCACGGGGTGACGGCGGCGATGCAGTTCCGTGCGGTCACCACGGAGCAGGAGCTGCTGCCGCTGCTGCTCCCGGCGATCGACACGGTGCACGGGGAGGTACGGGCCCGGCTGCACAAGTACCTGGCGGAACGGGCAGGCTGAGGGCACGTCACCGACGACGTGCGCCGCCCGGCCGGGTCACTACCCTTGGGCCATGACAACGGCTCTGATTACGGGATCGACCGCGGGGATCGGCGCCGCGTTCGCGCGGCGGCTGGCGGCTGACGGGCATGACCTCGTCCTGGTGGCGCGCGACACCGGGCGGCTGCGGGAACAGGCGACCGAGCTGCACGACCGGCACGGCATCGAGGCGGAGGTGCTCACCGCCGACCTGGCGGACGACAAGGGCATCGAGACCGTCGCCGAGCGCCTCGGCGACCGCCGCAACCCCGTCGACCTGCTGGTCAACAACGCCGGTTTCGGCAACAAGGGCCGCTATCTCGACGTCTCCATGGCCGACGAGCTGCGGATGCTCAAGGTGCACTGCGAGGCGGTCCTGCGGCTGACCTCGGCGGCGACGGAGGCGATGCGCGAGCGCGGGCGGGGCGGCGTGGTGAACGTCGCCTCGGTGGCGGCCTTCCTCCCGCGCGGCACGTACGGCGCCTCCAAGGCGTGGGTCGTGCAGTTCACCCAGGGCGCGGCGAAGGACCTCGCGGGCAGCGGCGTCCGCCTGATGGCCCTGTGCCCCGGCTTCGTCCGCACCGAATTCCACGAGCGCGCCGGCATGGGCACCGACAACATCCCCGGCTGGATGTGGCTCGACGCCGACAAGGTCGTCGCCGAGGCCCTCGAAGACCTCTCCCGCGGCAAGACCCTCTCCATCCCCGACCCCCGCTACAAAACCCTGATGGGTCTGGCGAAGGTCGCGCCCCGGGGGCTGCTGGGGACGCTCAGCGCACGGACGGGGCGGAAGTACGGGCCGCAGTGAGGCGAGGCGCCGAGGAGCCTCGCCGGTGAGGTGCGGACGCGTGCCGCTCCGTCCGTCACCGGCGTGCTCCGTGCCCGCACCGGTCGCACACCGCTGCCGATTCGTGAGGTCGCCAAGGCAGCGGTTCGGGACGGCGGTCCCACCACCATCCGTGCGTGATGGCGGCGCTATCGGCACCGGTCGCCTCATCGCAGAACAGGCCGGCGGTGTCGCCGACGGTCATCTCGGCGAAGCGGGCGTCCAGGGACTCCAGCGCGGCTGCTTACTCAGGGAGTTGAGCTCTCATGCGTTCCAGCTTGTCCCGGGCTTGCAGGCGCTCCCGGTGGGACCACTTCGGCGATACGGGCGACGGTGACGTGAGGAAGCCCCGCGACGGCCGATTCGACCCTGTCGATCGTGAAGCGGGGTTCCTCCTCCTCGCCGGACTCGTACTGACGAGCCCGCGTCACGAGCCCGGCCCCGTGGCGAGCCATTACGCGCTCGGCGGCATCTCCTCTGCGGGAAAGAGGACGACAGCATCCGCCGCCCGGGCGAAGGCGCCGGCCGAGTCCCGCGCGCTGTAGCGCAGTTGGACAGATTCCTGAACGTAGACGTCCAAGGACGTGGAGACACCCCCCGCAACCCGCGCCATCTCGCACAGCACCGAGGCATCCCAGTTCCAGATTCTGGTCGGTGTCCTCGTCGGCGACGTCCTAGTCCTCGGCACTCGGATGCAGGCACCGCGCCAACGCGGTGATGACGCCGCCGATCGCCAGGGGCTCCACGGTGAGGAAGTTGTACGTCATGACGAGCGATGCCTGATGATGTCCCGGATGTCGGTGAGCCACCGTCGCAGCGAAACGCCGCCGGGTGGGTAGACCTGGAGTCCGAGGATCTCCGTCACATGGTCGAGTTCGTCATCCGTCTCGACCATGGCGAGCAACGACTCGATTTCGCGCGCCGTTTCGGAGACGGCGTCCGCCGGGTTTGCCGAGAAGTAGTCGTCCAGAGCTTCCCCGTGCGATCCGTAGAACCGTGAGAAGTCCTGGTGGAAGTGGGCGGCCAGAAGATGCCGAAGCTCGGGGAACCGCTTCCGCCACTCCCAGTCCGTCCGAGGCACAGAGGAGTGCTGATGTGTTCCGCCTTCTCTGATCCGCCGGAGATGGGAGCGGACCACGGCAAGGCACTGCTCAACCGTGCGGCCCGCGGGAGGATTCACATGAGGCAGGAGGTCCACATCATCAGCGATTTCATCGCTGAACAGACCGGTCTCCAGCAGGTCGTCGATCTCGGCGATCACCCGGTCCAGCGCCCCGGGCGTACGCAGCGCCTGACGCATATACGCGTGCAGAGCCGGGCCGGGTTCCTCGGCGGTGTCGGTGAACGTGTTGCCTGCGAAGGCGTAGGAGCTGAGCAGATCGTGGAGTTCGGGGAAGCGTTCGCCCTCCTCCATGGAATCCTCCGGTCGAGTCATGGGGGGTTCTGGCCTCAGGCTTTCGGGAAGGAGGTATGAATACGGTAGCCGCTCGGCATCTGGGGATCACGGCGGAGAAGCACGAATACCCGGTGAACGTCGTGAGGCCCGGTGCCGCGAACGAAGTCCTCTCGGGACAAGCTTCGCCCGGTGGTCTCCTGACCGAAGTCGCATTCGAGCTCCAGGTCCCGCTTGGTCCCCTTCTCCAGCCAGCGCTTCACCGCGGCTTGTTCCTTGAGCATGACCCGGTCTGTGAGATCCTGTGCCGACTCCTCGCTGATAAAACTCGAGCTTCCTTTGATTTCTTTTTCCTGCCGCAACCGGGTTCTCAGCTGTCGGTCGGTCTTCTCCACATGCTTGGCCAAGGTGTGGGATTCGGTCGGGCTCCCCTTGCCTTCGTCGCCCGCGAGATCTGCTCGGTACTTCGGTTTGACCGGTCCTCTTCGCTTGCTGCGCGGCCACGCATTCGGCTCTCCGTCTCCCGTGATGAGCAGACCGAGATCGTCGAGAGCCGGGCCCGCACCGCCGGCCAGGGCGGGCTCGGGGCCGAAAGAGGGTACCGGCACACCGCCGAGAAGTTCGGTGACGCCCCCTGCGTTGCGCACGGCTCGAACAGTGGCTCCGGCACCGCCGAGGCCACCGCCCAGCAACGCGCCGTAGACCCCGGCCTCGTGAGCCTCAGCCAGATCGAGCCCGCCCTTCTGCTCGCCCACCGCCATGGAGACCGGCTGAGTGACGGCGAGGTTCACGGTGACGGATTCGATGCCGCCGAAGGCGGCGGTCATGAAGGTGGTGGCCGCGATGGTGGCGATCTCCTCGGTCACCGCTACGCCCAGGCCGGCGGCGACCTCCGTGACCGTGGCCGCGGCGGCCACTGCCGCGCCTTCCGACATGCCGGCGGTGAACACGGCCAGAGCGGTACCGGCAACGAGGGTGGCGCCGACGATCTCCAGTTCGTGTTCAAGCTTATTCTTGGCCGCGTGCACGGTGTCCGCGTACGCGTCCAGCCCCTTGGCCATGGCGCGGGCGGCTTCGGCCAGGTCCTTCAGCCAGCCGTGGCCGTCATGATGGTAGCGACGCCAGAACGGGTCGGCGAAGGCGGAGATGGCCTCGCCCTTGTTGTTCTCGATCAGTGAGCCGGCCGCCCTGTTGGCGGCAGAGGTGACGTCGTCGACGTCGTCGGCGAAGGACCGCCACGCCTTGGCCGCGTCCCGCAACCCGTCCTCGTCGGCGTCCGGCCACCACATCCCCGTCATGTCCTGGACGACCTTGCGGGCCTTGTCCGCGACGCTCACTTGCCGTCGCCCTTGTCGTCGTGTCCGACCCGGACGCGGCTGAACATGCCCCGGATCAGCTCTTCGTTGTCGACGTGCCCGTCGGCCATGTCCACCATGGCCTGGTGAATGCTCGCCAGACCGTCGACGAGGATCCGGGTGGCGTGCTCCATCTTCTTGACGTGCGGGCCGTACAGCTTGTGGAACCGCTCGCCCTGCTCGTCGTGGCCCCACGGTGTTCCGGCCGCGGCCAGCCCGTGCTTCAGCTTGGTCAGAGCATGCGCGAGGGCAACGCTCTCGTGGTGGAAACGAGGCGCCGTCGATTTGATGTCAGCGATCTTGATGTCGAGTATCTCGCCGCTCTCACCCATGACTTGGACTCTCCCCCTCCACCGACTGCACGGGTGTTCGACCCTAGCGGCCAGTCTTGCTTCGCTGTCGCGATGACCGCAAAGGAAGAGCAAAGGTCCGACAACGCCGAGGCCCGGCGTCCCCGTGGGGAGGCCGGGCCTCAGTGGTGGTGAGGGTGGGTCAGTGGGAGTGACCGTGGCCGTGGCCGTGACCGGCGGCGGCCTCTTCCTCTTCCTTCTTCTCGACGACCAGGGTCTCGGTCGTCAGGAGGAGGGCGGCGATGGAGGCCGCGTTCTCCAGGGCGGAGCGGGTGACCTTGACCGGGTCGATGACGCCGGCCTTGATCAGGTCGCCGTACTCGCCGGTGGCGGCGTTGTAGCCCTGGCCCTTCTCCATGTCCTTGACCTTGGAGACGATGACGTAGCCCTCCTGGCCGGCGTTCTCGCCGATCCAGCGCAGGGGCTCGACCACGGCGTTGCGGACGACCGAGACACCGGTGGCCTCGTCGCCGGACTTGCCGAGGTTGTCGTCGAGGACCTTGGAGGCGTGCACCAGGGCGGAGCCACCACCGGAGACGATGCCCTCCTCGACCGCGGCGCGGGTCGCGGAGATGGCGTCCTCCAGACGGTGCTTCTTCTCCTTCAGCTCCACCTCGGTGGCGGCGCCGACCTTGATCACGCACACGCCGCCGGCCAGCTTCGCGAGGCGCTCCTGGAGCTTCTCGCGGTCCCAGTCGGAGTCCGTGTTCTCGATCTCGGCCTTGATCTGGTTGACGCGGCCCTGGACGTCCTCGGACTTGCCGGCGCCCTCGACGATCGTCGTGTCGTCCTTGGTGACGGTCACGCGGCGGGCGGAGCCCAGCACGTCCAGACCGGCCTGGTCGAGCTTGAGGCCGACCTCCTCGGAGATGACGGTGGCGCCGGTGAGGACGGCCATGTCCTGCAGCATCGCCTTGCGGCGGTCGCCGAAGCCGGGGGCCTTCACCGCGACGGCGTTGAAGGTGCCGCGGATCTTGTTGACCACCAGGGTCGACAGGGCCTCGCCCTCGACGTCCTCGGCGATGATCAGCAGCGGGCGGGAGGCGTTGGTCTGGATGATCTTCTCGAGCAGCGGGAGCAGCTCGGTGATCGAGGAGATCTTGCCCTGGTTGATCAGGATGTACGGGTCGTCGAGGACGGCCTCCATACGCTCCTGGTCGGTGACGAAGTACGGGGACAGGTAGCCCTTGTCGAAGGCCATGCCCTCGGTGAAGTCCAGCTCCAGACCGAAGGTGTTGGACTCCTCGACGGTGATGACACCGTCCTTGCCGACCTTGTCCATGGCCTCGGCGATCAGCTCGCCGACCTGGTCGTCCTGGGCGGACAGCGCGGCGACGGCGGCGATGTCCGACTTCTCGTCGATCGGACGGGCCGCGGCGTGCAGGTCCTCGGAGACGGCCTTGACGGCGGCGTCGATGCCCTTCTTCAGGGCGGCCGGGGAGGCACCGGCGGCGACGTTCTTCAGGCCCTCGCGCACGAGCGCCTGGGCGAGCACGGTGGCGGTGGTGGTGCCGTCACCCGCGATGTCGTTGGTCTTGGTCGCCACCTCCTTCACGAGCTGGGCGCCGAGGTTCTCGAACGGGTCCTCGATCTCGACCTCACGGGCGATCGTGACACCGTCGTTGGTGATGGTGGGCGCGCCGAACTTCTTGTCGATGACGACGTTGCGACCCCGGGGGCCGATCGTCACCTTCACCGTGTCGGCCAGCTTGTTGACGCCGCGCTCAAGGGCGCGACGGGCGTCCTCGTCGAACTTCAGAGTCTTCGCCATGACAGCGGTAGCCCTCTCGAAAATCTGGGTGGATGTGACCGCGCCCCCGGCCGCCCGGCTTCCTCTCGGTCGCGGGGGCCAGGGGCGCAGCGGGGAAGCAGAGACTGCTTCGGGTGAACTACTTCTCGATGATCGCGAGAACGTCGCGCGCCGAGAGGACGAGGTACTCGTCGCCGTTGTACTTCACCTCGGTGCCGCCGTACTTGCTGTACAGCACGATGTCGCCGACCTTGACGTCGAGCGGCAGGCGCTCGCCGTTCTCGAAGCGGCCCGGGCCCACGGCGAGGACGGCGCCCTCCTGGGGCTTCTCCTTCGCGGTGTCCGGAATGACCAGGCCAGAGGCCGTGGTCTGCTCGGCGTCCAGCGGCTGGACCACAATGCGGTCCTCGAGCGGCTTGATGGCAACCTTGGAGCTGGCGGTCGTCACGATCCGACCTCCCCCTTCTGAGATCACACGGGGTTGACTGTCTGAGGTGGCGACCAGGTGGATCCGTCGTCGCGGGTGCCGGACCTGCCCGTCGCTTTGTTGGCACTCTCTGCTGCCGAGTGCCAGAGCCGAGACTATGACCGGGGTTAGCACTCGGTCAAGCGGAGTGCCAATTGCCGTGCGGCGCGTCGGCGATGTCGGTGCGGGAGTCGCGTCCACCGTTTCGGTCGCTGCACCTCCAGGCCCCCGCCCGGACGGACCGCGAGCGAGCGGAGCCGCCTACAGGTAGTCCTCCAAGTGGCCCACCGTCAGGCCGCGTTCCTGCACCTTCCGCAGCAGTCGCGCCGTCTGCTCCCCCAGTTCCGTCGCCGGACCTCGCGCCGGGCCCACTCGGACGACGTCGCCCGGGAGGAGGGCGTGGGGGCCTCTCGTGTAGGCGACGCCCGTCGGTGTGACCGTCACGCGCCAGAGGACGAGTGCGGTGATGCCGCAGTGGGCGGCGGCGCGGAGGGTGGTGTGGTCGTAGGTGCCGTGGCGGGGGCGGAGGAGGTGGGCGGCGGGGCGGGTGCAGAGGGCGGCGCGCTGGCGGGTGTAGGGGAGGCCGGGGAGGGTGCCCCGGCGGGGGGCCCGGTGCTCGACCGTCGCGCCCGCCTTGCGGAGGGCCGCCTGGTGGACGGTGGTGAAGACCGTGACCGGGAGGTGGAGTTCGCGGATCAGGGTGGCCAGGCGGGGGTCCTGGCCCGCGCCGTCGTCGTAGGTGAGGAAGACGACCTTGTCGGTGGTGGGGACGCGGTCGACGACCGGGGGGAGGGGGCCGGCCGTGCGGGTGGTCGCCGCGTGGTGGGGGGCGGCGGCGAGGGGGGCGGACAGGCCCCAGTGGCGGTAGGCGCGGTCGGCGCGGACCACGGGGCGGTGCACTCCCTCGGCGGCCTTCTTGCCGAGGCGTTCGATGGGGTCGACGGACTGGGCGCAGCCGGTCAGGAGCGCGACGGTGGCCAGTACGGCGCACAGCGCGGCGCGCGCGCCCGCGCCCGCGCGCCCGGACCCGCCTGCGCGCCTCGTCGAACGTCCCGGCGCCCGCCGCGTCCGTCCCCGCCCCCCGTGGCTCACAGGTAGTCCTCCAGGCGGGCGACCGCGTAGCCCTCGGCCGTGACCTTGTCGAGGAAGCGGCGCATGTCGTCGACCATGGTGCCGTTCCACTCGCCGGGGCCCCGGAAGTGGGTGAGGACGATGTCGCCGCGGCGCATTCGGCGGTCGTCCTCGCGGTACTCCCAGTGGTCGACGTAGACCTCTTCGTTCCAGATCGGCGCGTACTCGATGCCGCACGACTTGGCGGCGCGCAGGGTGTCCTGGTTGTAGTCGCCGTAGGGCGGGCGCAGCACGGTGGGGCGCTTGCCGAACTGCTTCTCCATGATGTCCTGCATCCCGCAGATCTCGTGGCGCTGCTCCTCGTAGGAGAGGCCGGGGAGATAGGGGTGGGTCAGGGTGTGGTTGTCGAGCGTGTTGCCGTACGACCGCATCGTGCGGAAGTAGCCGTAGTCGTCCTTGACGAGGTAGTTGCTGAGGAAGGCGGTGTACGGGATCTTCAGCTCCCGCATCATCTCCAGGAACCTGGGGTCCTTCTCGGCGCCGTCGTCGATGGTCAGGAAGACGACCTTCTGCCGCGTGGGGACGGTGGTGAAGACCGGGGGGAGGTCCCAGTCGTCCTGGTGGGCTACCTCGAAGCCGGCGCGGGCGGTGATCCTCGGCTTGACGCGGGGCGGCGCGGGCGGGGCGACCGGGACCTGCGCGAGACCCCACTTGCGGGCGGCGGCGGCCATGCGCTGCTGTTCGGCGAGGCGGGCGGCGGCCGCGTCCCGGGGCTTGGCGGGGCCGCCGTGTCCGGCGGGGGCCTTGTGCGGGGCGGCGCTGTCGCCGGGGCCCGCGCAGCCGGTGAGGACGGCGGCGGTGGTGAGTGCGGCGGCGGCGCAGCGCAGGGCGGCCGCACGCAACCGCGCCCGACTTTTATCGTTTTGTACGACGGCTCGCATGATGCCGGATCTTGGCAGGCCGGAGCCCCGTGACCGGCCCGACACCGCCGTCGGAGGCGTACGGTCCACCGACTGGCCCACAATGAGCCGGTGAACGACCAGCTCTCCTCCTTCCACGCCCTGCGCACCGACGAGGGCCGGGCCCTGCTCGACGAGGTCCGCGGCACCGCACCGGCCGACGAACTCGCCGTCGCCACCCGGCTGCGCCGCACCCACCCCGTCGAGCTGGTGTCGGCCGCGCTCGGTCAGGCCCGGCTGCGGCAGCGGGCGGCGGCCAAGTTCGGGGCCGAGGACGCGGAGCGGATGTTCTTCACGCCGAACGGGGTCGAGCAGTCGACCCGGACCAGCGTGGCGGCGTACCGCGCGGAGCGGATGCGGGCGCTCGGGGTGACCTCGGTGGCGGACCTGTGCTGCGGGATCGGCGGCGACGCGCTCGCGCTGGCCCGTGCGGGTATCCGGGTGCTCGCCGTGGACCGCGACCCGCTGACGGCGGCGGTGGCGCGGGCGAACGCCGAGGCGCTGGGGCTCGACAGCCTGATCGAGGTGCGCGAGACGGACGTCACCGAGGTGGACACGGCCGGGTACGACGCGGTGTTCGTGGACCCGGCGCGACGCGGCGGCCGGGGCCGCATCTTCGATCCGGAGGCGTACTCACCGCCGCTGTCCTGGGCGGTCGCGGCGGCCCGTACCGCCCCGCGCGCCGCGTTGAAGATCGCCCCCGGCATCCCGCACGAGGCGGTCCCCGCCGAAGCCGAGGCGGAGTGGATCTCGGACGCCGGAGACGTGAAGGAGGCGGTGCTGTGGTTCGGCACCGGCGCCCCGGGCGGCGTCCGCGCCACCCTGCTCCCGGGTCCCCGCAGCCTCGAAGGCCGCGGTCTGCCCGACCCGGCCGTCCGCCCCGTCGGCCGCTACCTCTACGAGCCCGACGGCGCCGTCATCCGCGCCCACCTGGTCGCCGAGGTCGCCGAGGACCTGGCCGGCGGCCTCCTGGACGAGACCATCGCCTACCTCACCTCCGACACCCTGCGCCCCACCCCCTACGCCACCGCCTACGAGATCACCGACCAGCTCCCCTTCAACCTCAAGAAGCTGAAGGCGCTCCTCCGCGAACGCCAGGTCGGCACCCTCACCGTCAAGAAGCGCGGCTCGGCGGTCGAACCGGAAGAGCTCCGCCGCAAGGTGAAGCCACAGGGGCCCCACTCCGCGACGGTGTTCCTGACCCGGGTGGCGGGAGCGCCGACGATGCTGATCGGGCATCCGGCGGCGTAGCCCGGCTCACGCCGGCGGCGCCCCCGTGCTCGACCGCACCACCAGGCTCGTCGCCAGTTCCACGCGGGTGGAGGCGGGAGCGGAGTCCGCGCGGCCGAGGTCGAGGACCAGGCGGGCGGCGGCTTCGGCCATTTCGGTCAGGGGCTGGCGGACGGTGGTGAGCGGGGGGCCGACCCAGCGAGCGACGGGAAGGTCGTCGAAGCCGACGACGCTGAGGTCCTCGGGGACGCGCAGGCCCAGTTCGCGGGCGGCTTCGTAGAGACCGAGAGCCTGGAGGTCGTTGCCCGCGAAGACGGCGGTGGGGCGGTCGGGGGCGCGCAGCAGCTCCAGGCCCAGGCGGCGGCCGGAGTCGTGGTGGAAGTCGCCGGCCTTGATCAGGGCGGGGTCGACGGGCAGCCCCGCGGTCTCCAGGGCGGCCCGGTAGCCGTCGAGGCGGGCGCGGCTGCACATCATGCGGGAGGGCCCGCTGATCGCACCGATACGGGTGTGGCCGAGGTCGACGAGGTGCCGGGTCGCGGCGAGGCCGCCCTGCCAGTTGGTGGCGCCGATGGAGGGCACGTCGGCCCCCGGGTCGCCCGCCGGGTCGAGGACCACGAAGGGGATGCGGCGGCTGGTCAGCAGGGCGCGCTGGGAGTCGTCGAGGTCCGACAGGACCAGGATCACGCCGTGCGGGCGGCGCCCCGCGACCTGGTCGGCCCAGGTGCGGCCGGGGGTGAGCCGCCCGGCGCTCTCGGAGAGCACCACGCTCAGCCCCGCCTCCCGGGCGACGTTCTCCACGCCCCGGATGACCTCCATCGCCCAGGCGCTCTCCAGCTCGTGGAAGACCAGGTCGATCAGCGGCGAGCGGGTGGCCTCGGCCCGTCTGCGGCGGTAACCGTGCGCGCGCAGCAGCTCCTCGACCCGGGCACGGGTGGCCGCGGCGACGTCCGCCCGCCCGTTGAGCACCTTCGAAACAGTCGGAGCCGACACCCCGGCCTCCCGGGCGATCTCGGCGAGCGTGGCGCTCTGCGCCGTTCCGTTCTTCGTCGGCTTCATGGCCGCGATCGTATCTCTGCGCGACCTCTTGACGGGCTCCGTCGGGCGTCTTACGTTCCCGGAACATTCGAGTTGTCTTTCGAAACATTCGAAGGCTTTCGCGGAGTCATCCGCGAACGATCCGTGAGGGGTGCCCGTTCATGGAGACCTACAGCAGACGCTGGTTGCTCGGCGCCGGTGCCGCCACTCTGGCCGCCGGGCTCACCGCCTGCGGTTCCGGCGGCGACTCCGGCGCGGACGGCACGCTCACGGCGTTCGTGTACGGCGACGACGCGGCGAAGGTGCAGGCCGCGGCGGTCTCGCGGTTCAACTCCTCGGCCGCCGCCCGCAAGACCAAGGGCCGGGTCCACCTGGAGAAGGTGCCCGGCGCGGAGTACCCCGCGAAGCTGCGCACCGCGATGGGCTCCCCGAACGCCCCCGACGTGTTCTTCAACTGGGGCGGCGGCTCCATCAAGGCGTACGAGGAGGCCCACCAGATCCTGGACCTGACCGGCACCATCGCCTCCGACCCGGTCCTGAAGAAGGGTTTCCTGCCCTCGGTCCTCGCCGCCGGCGCGCTCGGCGGGCGCGAGTACGGCATCCCGATGCGCGGTATGCAGCCGGTGATCCTCTTCTACAACAAGCGCCTGTTCGCCGAGCACAAGCTGAAGCCGCCCACCACCTGGGACCAGCTCCTCGACACCAACGCGAAACTGAAGAAGGCGGGGATCACCCCGTTCGCCCTCGGCGGCGCGGACATCTGGCCCGAACTCATGTGGCTGGAGTACCTCGTGGACCGCATCGGCGGCCCCAAGGTCTTCGACCGGATCAAGAACGGCGACTCGGCGGGGTGGGGCGACCCCGCCGTCCTCAAAGCCGCCAGGACCGTGCGCGAGCTCATCGACGACGGCGCCTTCGGCAAGGGCTTCAGCTCGGTCGCGTACACCAACGGCGGTGCCCCCGCCGCCTTCGCCAAGGGCAAGGCGGCGATGCACCTGATGGGCTCGTGGGAGTACTCCACCCAGCTCGGCAAGTTCCCGGACTTCGCCAGGAAGGACCTCGGCTGGTGCCCCTTCCCGGAGTTCGAGGGCGGCGCGGGCGACATCCGCAACGTGGTCGGCAACCCCACCAACTACTGGTCGGTGAACGCCCGTACGAGCAACAAGGACGCGGCGCTCGCCTTCCTCCGCGACTGCGCCTCCGAGCGCTACGCCAAGGCCCTGATCGCCAACGGCGACATCCCGGCCACCTCCAACGCGGCCGACCTCCTCGACGCCTCCCCCAACCCGGAGTTCGCCCGCTTCCAGTACCGCATGGTCCAGAACGCCCCCGCCTTCACACTCAGCTGGGACCAGGCGGTCGACCCGAACGCCTCGACCCCGATGCTCACCGAGGTCAACAAGCTGTTCGTCGGCAAGTCGTCGCCGGAGCGGTTCGTTTCGGCGCTCAAGGAGCTGAAGTGAGCGGCGCGACCAGCGGATCGGCCACGCGGGCCGGGCGCCCCCACCCCTCCTGGGCGCTGCCCGCCGTGCTCTTCTTCGGCTTCTTCGCCCTCCTGCCCATGATCCTCGCGTTCTGTCTGTCCTTCACCACCTGGAACGGCCTGGGCGACCCCCGCCCGGCCGGTCTGGCCAACTGGCACAAGCTGATCGGGGACGACCGGCTGACCCAGTCCCTGACCGCCACCGCCCTGCTGACGGTGGCCAGTTGGGCCTTCCAGACGCTCGCGTCCCTGCTCCTGGGCGTCTGGGCGGCGGGACGGCAGCGCAACCGGGCGGTCCTGTCGGCGATCTTCTTCGTGCCGTTCCTGCTGTCCTCGACGGCGATCTCGCTGCTGTTCTACGCCCTGCTCGACCCCAACTTCGGCATCGTGCGCGGCGACACGCTCGGCTCGACCTCCGGCGCGTTCCTCGCGCTCGTCTTCGTCGGCGGCTGGCAGTTCATCCCGTTCCACACGATGATCTACCAGGGCGGCGCGCGGCAGATCCCCGACGTGCTCTACCAGGCTGCCGCGATCGACGGCGCCGGACGCCTGCGCCGGTTCGTCTCCATCACGCTGCCCCAGCTGCGCAACACGGCGACGACGTCGAGCGTGCTGATGATCGTCGGCTCGCTGACCTACTTCGAGACCGTCCTGATCCTCACCCAGGGCGGCCCCGGCACGGACACCGCGATCCTGCCGTACCTGATGTACGAAGCGGGCTTCAAGAGCTACGACTTCGGCTACGCCAGCGCCGTCGCGACCTTCCTCGTCGTGGCCGCCACCGCGCTGTCCCTGCTGCTGATCCGGCTGTCCGGCTTCGGCGCCATGCGCAGCACCCGCGAAGGAATGTGACGCCGTGGCCCCCGACACCCTCACCCCGCCGGTGAAGTCCCCCGCACCCGCGAAGCCGCCCCGGCCGCCGCGCCGCCCCTGGACCCGCCGCGCCGACCCGCTGGCCGGACTCGGCTCGGTGATCTGGCTGGCCGTCGTCATCGTCCCGGTCTACGCGATGATCTCGCTGTCCCTGACCGGCCAGGACGAGGCGCTCGGCCACAACGCCCTGCGCCCCCCGCACCACCCCACCCTGGCCAACTACGACACCGTCCTGCACAGCGGCTTCGGCCACTTCCTCGCCAACACCGTGCTGGTGGCGGCGGCCGTCGTCGCCATCGTCCTGGTCCTGTGCGTGCCGCTGGCGTACGTCGCCGTCCGCACCCGGGGCTTCTGGTCGGGCGCCGCCTTCCGGCTGTTCCTGCTCGGTGTGGCCATCCCCGCACAGGCCGTGGTGGTCCCGCTCTATCTGATGATCGCCAAGCTGAACCTGTACGACAGCCTGCTCGCGGTCGTCCTGCCCACCGCCGCCTTCGCGATGCCGGTGTCGGTCCTCGTCCTCACGGGCACCCTGCGGGACATCTCCGAGGAGCTGTACGAGGCGATGGCCCTGGACGGCGCATCCCCGGCGCGGATGCTCTTCCAGCTCGTCATCCCGCTGGCCAGGGGCGGTATCGGCACCGTCGTCGTCTACGCGGCGCTCCAGGCGTGGAACGGCTTCCTCTTCCCGCTGATCTTCACCCAGTCCGACGGCCCCCGGGTCCTCACCCTGGGCCTGTTCACCTACGTCAGCCAGTTCGGCGTGAACATCCCCGCACTGCTCGCCTCCGTCGTCCTCTCCGGCATCCCGGTGTTCGCCGTCTACCTGGTGGCCCGGCGCGCCCTGGTCGGCGGCCTGATGGGCGTGGGCGGCAAGTGATCCCTCGCAGCCCCCGCCCGGAGCCCCTCCCGTAGCTCTCCCGTGGCCCCCTCGCGCACGGCGTCCCCTCGTACGACACCCCGACAGGAGTTCCATGACCACCGCCCCCTGGCGCGACCCCGCGCTGCCCGCCGCCGACCGCGTCGCCGACCTGCTGTCCCGGATGACCCTGGAGGAGAAGACGGCCCAGTTGTACGGCGTGTGGGTGGGCGCGGATGCGGAGGGCGGCGAAGTGGCGCCGCTCCAGGGCGAGATGAGCCGGGTGCCGGACTGGGACGGGCTGATCGCGCACGGACTCGGCCAGTTGACCCGCTCGTTCGGCACCGCCCCCGTGGACGCGGCGGCGGGTGCCCGTGCGCTCGCCGCCGCCCAGCGTCGGATCGCCGCGGCCGGCCGCTTCGGCATCCCCGCGCTCGCCCACGAGGAGTGCCTGGCCGGCTTCACCGCCTGGGGGGCGACCGCGTACCCGGTGCCGCCCGCCTGGGGTGCCTCCTTCGACCCGGAGCTGGTGGAGGAGATGGGCCGCAGGATCGGCGCCGACCTGCGCTCGGTCGGCGTCCACCAGGGGCTCGCCCCGGTCCTGGACGTGGCGCGCGATCTGCGCTGGGGGCGGGTGGAGGAGACCATCGGCGAGGACCCCTACCTGGTCGGCACGGTCGGCGCCGCCTATGTACGGGGTCTGGAGTCGGCCGGGGTGGTCGCCACCCTGAAGCACTTCGCCGGGTACGCGAGCTCGGCGGGCGCCCGCAATCTGGCGCCGGTACGGGCGGGCGTCCGCGAGCTGGCGGACGTCGTGCTGCCGCCGTTCGAGATGGCGCTGCGCGAGGGCGGCGCGCGGTCGGTGATGGCCGCCTACACCGAGACCGACGGCGTCCCGTCCTCGGCCGACCCGGAGCTGCTGACCGGGCTGCTGCGCGAGGAGTGGGGCTTCACCGGGACGGTGGTCGCGGACTACTTCGCCGTCGGCTTCCTGCGCACCCTGCACCGGGTGGCGGCCACGAAGACCGAGGCCGCGCATCTGGCGCTGGTCGCCGGGATCGACGTCGAGCTGCCCACCGTGGACTGCTACGGCAGCGACCTGGTCGCGGCGGTACGGGCCGGGGACGTGCCCGAGTCGCTGGTGGACCGCGCGGCCCGCCGCGTCCTGCTCCAGAAGTGCGAACTGGGACTGCTGGACGAGGACTTCACTCCGGAACGCGAGGGACAGGTGGACCTGGACCCGCCCGGCAACCGCGCCCTGGCCCGCCGCCTGGCGGAGGAGTCGGTGATCCTGCTGGCCAACCCGGCAGGACTGCTCCCCCTCTCCCGCACCGCCCGGATCGCGGTGGTGGGTCCCCGCGCCGCCGACCCGCTCGCGATGCTCGGCTGCTACTCCTTCCCCTCCCACGTCCTCCCGCACCACCCCGACGTGCCGCCGGGCATAGAGATCCCGACGGTCCTGGAGTCGCTGCGCGCCGAACTACCGGACGCGGAGGTCAAGTTCGCGGAGGGCTGCGGGGTATCCGACCCGGACACCTCCGGCTTCGCGGAAGCGGTCGCCCTCGCGTCGGACGCCGACGTGTGCGTGGCGGTGCTGGGCGACCGGGCGGGCCTGTTCGGGCGGGGCACCTCCGGCGAGGGGTGCGATGTGGCGGACCTGGAACTGCCGGGCGTGCAAACGGGGTTGCTGGACGCGCTGGTGGCCACGGGCACTCCGGTCGTCCTGGTCCTGCTCACCGGCCGCCCCTACGCGCTGGGCCGCTGGGAAGCCCGACTCGGCGCGGCGGTACAGGCGTTCTTCCCCGGCGAGGAGGGCGGCACGGCGGTCGCCGGAGTGCTCTCGGGCCGGGTCAACCCCTCGGGACGCCTCCCGCTGAGCGTCCCCCGCGACCCCGGCGGCCAGCCCTGGACCTACCTCCAGCCACCGCTGGGCCTCCCCAGCGAGGTCAGCGCCCTGGACCCGACGCCCCTCTTCCCGTTCGGGCACGGGCTGTCGTACACGTCGTTCGCCTGGGGGGAGTTCAGCGGCACCGAGCCCGTCGAGGTCGGCACGGACGGGACGTACGACCTCGCGCTGAGCGTGCGCAACACCGGGGAGCGGGCGGGCGCGGAGGTGGTGCAGCTCTATCTGCACGATCCGGTGGCCTCGGTGACGCGGCCCGACGTGCGCCTGGTCGGTTACCGGCGGCTGGAGCTGGAGCCGGGCGAGGAGCGCCGGGTGAGCTTCCGGTTCCATGCCGACCTGGCGTCGTTCACCGGCCGGTCGGGCAGCCGGATCGTCGAACCTGGGGCGCTGGAGCTGCGGCTGGGCCCGTCGAGCGCCGAGGTGCGGCACACCGCGCACGTGACGCTGACCGGGCCGGTGCGGCTGGTGGGCCCGGACCGGGTGCTGCGCTGCGAGACGGCGGACGCGCGGGTGACGCCGGCCGGGTGAGGGAGAACGGCGAAGGCGCCCCGGTCGAGACCGGGGCGCCTTCTGATCTGAGCGCCGGGCAGGCCTTGCACCTGCATTTCCCCGCAGGAAGCGGGGCGTCTTTCCTTGGACCACCAACGCCTGGCGTTCTGACCGGAGTTGTTCCGGCCCGTTCGCTCTGTGATGATCATAGCCAAAGATCGCCGCCGAGCGCCAGTCCTGCCGGCGACACCCCGAACCGGCTCAGTCCTCCACCGGTTCGAACCGCCACCGGTGCACCGGCCGCGACACCAACCCCGCCGCCGGATCGGGCAGTTCCGGCACGTCCGCGTCGTACGCCGCGTCCCACCACGTGATGACCAGCACCCGCTCCCCCGGCGCCCGGAAGGTCTCCCGGCGCAGCGGCACGGCGGGCAGCTCCTGCCCGCGGGCCCAGGCGAGCAGCTCGGCGCCCCGGCCGTCGGCGGCCCGCGCCTCCCACATGAGGGCGACGCTCACGAGTACAGGTTCTCCTTGCTGACCTCGTGGACGTGGTCGTGGCTGTGCCCGGTGCCCGGCACGTGCGGGTCGGTGACCGGCAGGGAGGAGTCGGCGGACAGGTCCCAGTCCGAGGCGGCCCGGTTGCGGGCGACCATCTCGGCGCCGAGCGCGGCGACCATCGCGCCGTTGTCCGTGCACAGCTTGGGACGCGGCACCCGCAGCCGGATGCCCGCCGCCTCGCAGCGCTCCTGGGCGAGCGCCCGCAGCCGGGAGTTGGCCGCGACACCGCCGCCGATCATCAGGTGGTCGACGCCCTCGTCCTTGCAGGCGCGCACGGCCTTGCGGGTGAGCACGTCCACCACGGCCTCCTGGAAGGAGGCGGCCACGTCACGGACGGGCACCTCCTCGCCGGCCGCCCGCCTGGCCTCGATCCAGCGGGCCACGGCGGTCTTGAGGCCGGAGAAGGAGAAGTCGTAGGCGGGGTCGCGGGGACCGCTCAGGCCGCGCGGGAAGGCGATGGCCGTCGGGTCGCCCTCGCGGGCGTAGCGGTCGATGACCGGGCCGCCGGGGAAGCCCAGGTTCAGCACGCGGGCGATCTTGTCGAACGCCTCGCCCGCCGCGTCGTCGATGGTGGCGCCCATCGGGCGGACGTCGGAGGTGATGTCCGAGGACAGCAGCAGCGAGGAGTGGCCGCCGGAGACCAGCAGGGCCATGGTCGGCTCGGGCAGCGGGCCGTGCTCCAGCTGGTCCACGCAGATGTGCGAGGCGAGGTGGTTGACGCCGTAGAGGGGCTTGCCGAGGGCGTAGGCGTACGCCTTGGCGGCCGAGACACCGACCAGGAGGGCACCCGCGAGGCCGGGGCCGGCGGTCACCGCGATGCCGTCGAGGTCGCGGGCGGTGATGCCCGCCTCCTTCAGCGCGCGGTCGATGGTCGGGACCATCGCCTCCAGGTGGGCGCGGGAGGCGACCTCGGGGACGACGCCGCCGAAGCGGGCGTGCTCGTCGACGCTGGAGGCGACGGCGTCCGCCAGCAGGGTGGTGCCGCGGACGATGCCGACGCCGGTCTCGTCGCAGGAGGTCTCGATGCCGAGGACGAGGGGTTCGTCAGCCATTGATCTCGGTTCCTTGTACGTCTTCCAGGGAGGAAGAGGGGTCGGTCAGGCGCATCACCAGGGCGTCCACGTTGCCCGGCTGGTAGTAGCCGCGCCGGAAGCCGATGGGGGCGAAGCCGAAGCGCTCGTAGAGCTTCTGGGCGCGGGTGTTGTCCACCCGGCACTCCAGCATCACCTCGGCGCACTCGAAGGCGGTCGCGGCCCGCAGCAGCTCGGTCAGCAGCCGGGCGCCGAGGCCGGTGCCCTGCTGGTCGCGGGCGACGGCGATGGTCTGCACGTCGGCGAGGTCGCCGGAGGCCGCGAGTCCCGCGTACCCGACGATCCGGCCGTCCGGCGCCGAGGCGACCAGATAGCGCCGGGTCGCCTCCGGACCGCGGGAGTGGGCCAGCTCGGACCAGAACATGCCTCGCGACCAGGCGTCCTCGGGGAACAGGTCCTTCTCCAGCTCCAGGACCCGGTCGATGTCCCACCAGCGCATCTCGCGCAGCTCAGCGGTCACTTCGGCGTGACCACCTTGTAGTTCTTCGGCACCTGCGCGTCCGGGCGGCGCAGGTACAGCGGCCGGGGCTCCTCCAGCTCCTCGCCCCTGGCCAGCTTCTCGGCGGCCAGGGAGGCCAGCGCGGCGGCGGAGACGTGCTCCGGCTCGTGGACCTGCGGGAAGGTGTCCGGGTAGAGCAGCGCGCCCGCGCCGACGGCGGGCAGACCCGCGACGCGCTCCGCGATGTCGGCCGGGCGGTCCACGGCGGGCCCGGTGAGCCGGGTGCGCGAGTCGGCGTAGGTCGCCCAGTAGACCTCCTTGCGCCGGGCGTCGGTGGCCACGACGAAGGGGCCCTTCTCGATGTCGGCGGCGTAGGCGAGGCCGTCCAGGGTGCACACGCCGTGCACGGGGACGCCGAGCGCGAGGCCGAAGGTGTCGGCGGTCATCAGACCGACGCGCAGGCCCGTGTAGGGGCCGGGCCCGGTGCCGACGACGATGCCGGTGACGGCGTCGAGCTTGACCCCGGCGGCGGCGAGCACACGGTCGACGGCGGGCAGCAGCAGCTCCCCGTGGCGGCGCGCGTCCACCTGGCCGGACGAGGCGACGACGTCCGTGCCGTCGTGCAGGGCGACGGTGACGGCGGGGGTGGCGGTATCCAGAGCGAGCAAGAGCACGCGAACAGCCTACGGCGCCCGCGGCTCGCGCACGCCCGCCCCGGACGGACGGTCACCGACTGCTACGGTCTGTATGAAGTACGACATATGGGCACGAAGCGAAGGTGGTCCCACGTGGCAGGCACCAGCTCGGGAATCGTGGCCGGTCTCACCGCGGCCGCCCTCGGCACCGTCGCCCTCCTCGCCTGGCAGGCGCAGGCCACCGTGCCGCCGGGGCTGGCCGGCTCCAAGGCGAGCGCCTCCCCCTCCGCCGCCGTGAAGGCCCCGCGTGACCGCCGCCATCCGACCGCGCTGCCGAGGAACTCGGGCAAGGGCGAGCGGGTCGTGTACTCGGTGGACGACGACCGGGTCTGGCTGGTGGACGACCGGGGCCGCGTGAGGCGCACCTTCCGGGTGCGCCCCGGGCAGGTGGACCCGCGGCCCGGCGCCTACTGGGTGACCTCGCGCTCCAAGCAGGTCACCGGCACCGACGGAGTGCTCGTCGAGCACGTGGTCCGCTTCGCGACACGGAACGGTGTGACGATCGGCTTCAGCGCCGCGGCCGACGACGATCCGGGGGAACCCGACGCCGACACCGGCTCGGTGAAGACCGGCGGCATCCGCGAGACCCGGCCGGACGGCGACGCCATGTGGCGGTTCGCGACGATCGGCGTCCCGGTGACGGTGATCCGCTGACTCCCCCGTCGTGAGGCGGTTACGCCGCCTCGCGGTGGTCCGGAGCGCGCTCGGCCGGGTCCGGGGCGGCAGGCGGGGTGGAGACCGCTCTCGCCGCCGCGCACGAGGCCAGCAGGTCGCGCATGGACACCTGCGAGGTCACCGGGGCGAGCCCGGACCGCTCGGGCCGGGCCGTGGGACGTGGAGCGGACATGACGCCTCCTGAGCTGCGGGGGCGGGGGCGGTTAGGTATGCCTAACCGCGGGCTGGACACCATGTGACCACGCCCGGTACGTCCCGCGCAATACGATCCCGACAGCATGTCGGGATACGGACGCGGGCTCTCCCCTGCGTCGCCCTCCGGCACCCTTCGGCGCCGTCCGGCATCCCTGGGTGCCTCAGCCCTCCAGCGCCGCCAGCGCTCCCAGCTCCGTCTCCGCCCACCGCTTGCCGAGCCCGGTCACCGTCACGTGCCGCACCTCGTCGGTGGTGTCCCCGACCGCGCGGTCGATCAGGACCTCCAGGCGGTCGTCGGTCAGCTCCTCGACCTTGCCCTCGCCCCACTCCACGACGATCACCGACTCGGGCAGCGACACGTCGAGGTCCAGGTCCTCCATCTCGTCGAGGCCGCCGGAGAGCCGGTAGGCGTCGACGTGGACCAGCGGCGGCCCCTCGACCAGGGAGGGGTGGACCCGGGCGATGACGAAGGTCGGCGAGGTGACCGCGCCGCGCACCCCGAGCCCCTCGCCGAGCCCCCGGGTCAGCGTCGTCTTGCCCGCGCCCAGTTCGCCGGTGAGCATCACGAGGTCGCCCGCGCGCAGCAGCCCGGCCAGGCGGAGGCCGAGCCGGCGCATCTGCTCGGGGGAGGTGACGGTGAGCCGGATCTCAGCCGGGCTGTGCGGTGCTGCTGCCTCTTCCATAGCCACTTACCGTAGCCCCTGCCGGGACCGCTCCCGCGCGGGTGAGGAGGTCCGCGAGCCGGTCGGTGACGACCTCCGGATGCTCCAGCATCACCAGGTGTCCCGCCTCCGGTACGAGCACCAGCTCGCCGTCGGGCAGCAGGTCCGCTATCGCCTCGCTGTGCTCGCTCGGTGTCACCAGATCCCGTACCCCGGCGAGCACGAGCACCGGCATGTCCCGGAAGGCGGCCAGCGCCTCGGTCTTGTCGTGGTCGGTGAAGGCGGGGTAGAACTCCGCGACCACGTCGATCGGGGTGGACTCGATCATCCGCTCCGCGAACCGCGCGACCGCCGGGTCGATGTCCCGGCCCGCGAACGAGTAGCGCTTGATCACCCCGGCGAACAGCTCGGCGGTGGCCCGGCGACCCTTCTCCACCAGCTCCGCCTGCTGTCCGAGCGCCTTCAGCACGCCCGGCAGGACGCGGCGCACCGCGTTGACCCCGGCCAGCGGGAGACCGAAGTTGACCTCGCCGAGCCGTCCGGAGGAGGTGCCGACGAACGCGGTGGCGACGACGCGGTCCCGGACCAGCTCCGGGAACTGGGCGGCCAGCGCCATCACCGTCATGCCGCCCATGGAGTGGCCGACCAGCACGATCGGGCCCTCGGGCACGACCGCGTCGAGGACCGCCTTCAGATCGCGGCCGAGCTGGTCGATGGTGACGGGCACGCCGTCGCGGGTCTGGGCCACGCCCCGCCCGGAGCGGCCGTGGCTGCGCTGGTCCCAGTGGACGGTGCGGACGACACCGCGCAGCGCGGCCCGCTGGAAGTGCCAGGAGTCCTGGCCGAGGCAGTAGCCGTGACAGAAGACGACGGTCACGGGCGCGGGTGCCTTGCGGCCGAAGAGCCTGCGGCGGCGCGGGGAGACGTTCGGACCGGGGTCGGGCTCGATGTCGTCGACCTCGTAGTACAGCTCGGTGCCGTCGTCCGCGACGGCCTTGCCGGGGGTGCCGCGCAGGGTGCCGTAGGGGCCGGCCGAGTCCAGGGCGAGCTGGGCCTTGCGGCGCATTCCGCGCCCGACCGTCATGCGCTCGATGGCCACCCCGGCGGCGGCGCCCGCGGCCAGGACGCCTATCGCGGCCCCGGCGAGGCCGGTCGTCCGGCGCCAGCTCCCCGTCGCCTCCCCGGCGGCGGCGACCGCGGCGACGGCCTCGGCCACGCCCTCCGCACTGCTCTCGCTCACGTACCGCTCCTCCTCGCCGGACCGCTGTGCTCAGATCTTCGCCGTACTCATGTTCGTAAAAAACGGGGACATGACTCACCCAGGGGGCTCCGGGGCTCAACTGCCGGGCCCGGCGGGGTGGTTATCCCTCTTCTTCCCCGTTCAGATGCACGCGGGGCACCCGGGCGCCGATGCGGGTGACGATCTCGTACGCGATCGTCCCGCACGCCTGTGCCCAGTCCTCGGCGGTGGGCTCGCCCGCGTCGCCGGGGCCGAACAGCACCGCGTCCGTGCCCGCCGCGGGCTCGTCGCCGCCGAGGTCGACCACGAACTGGTCCATCGCGACCCGCCCGGCGACGGTGCGCCACTTGCCGTCGACCAGCACGGGCCCGGTGCCCGAGGCGTGGCGGGGGATGCCGTCCGCGTAGCCGACCGGCACCAGGCCGAGGGTCGTCTCGCCGGGGGTGACGTAGTGGTGGCCGTAGCTGATGCCGTGACCGCCGGGCACCCGCTTGACCAGGGCGAGGGAGGCGCGCAGCGTCATCACCGGGCGCAGCCCGTAGTCGGCCGGGGCACCGAGTTCGGGGCTCGGCGAGACGCCGTACATCGCGATGCCGGTACGCACCAGGTCGAAGTGCGTCTCCGGAAGGGTCAGCGTGGCCGGGGAGTTGGCGATGTGCCGCACCTCCGGGCGCAGACCCTGCTCCTCGGCGTGGGCGACCATCTCGCGGAAGCGGTCGAGCTGGGCGGTGATGGAGGGGTGGCCCGGCTCGTCGGCGCACGCGAAGTGGGACCACAGACCGGTGACCTCGATCAGCCCGTCCGACTCGGCCTTCAGCGCCTCGGCGACCAGCTCGGGCCAGTCGCCGGGCTGGCAGCCGTTGCGGCCGAGGCCGGTGTCGGCCTTGAGCTGCACGCGCGCCGCGCGGCCCGCCGCGCGGGCGGCGTCGGTGACCTCGCGCAGCGCCCACATCCCGCTGACCGACACGTCGAGGTCGGCCTCGATCGCCTCGCGCCAGGGGCCGCCGGGCACCCAGAGCCAGCACATGATCCGGCCCGGCAGCCCGGCCGCGCGCAGCGCGAGGGCCTCCTCGGGCGTGGCGGTGCCCAGCCAGGTCGCCCCGGCCGCGAGGGCGGCGCGGGCGCAGGGCACGGCGCCGTGGCCGTACGCGTCCGACTTGACGACGGCCATCAGGGCGGCGCCGCCCGTCAACCGGGCGCGCAGTGCCCGTACGTTGGCGCGCAGGGCACCCAGATCGATCTCGGCGCGGGCGCGCAGGGGCGCCGTCGGCACAGCTGCTGTCTCGTTCATGGCGCCCCCAGTCTCTCAGAGGCCCCGCCCGGCCCCCGGAACCACTCCTCGGCGGCCCCCCGCCGGGTGCCCGGCCACCCGGGTCCGGCACGCGTTCCCCGTGGCCCGTACGGCCCGTCGCGCCTCCTCGGGGCTCAGTCCCCGTCCAGCTCCCGCCGTACGTCCCGCCACGCCTCCGGCAGCCGGTCGGAGATGTCCAGGGCCGCGATCGGGGCGCCCCGGGAGGCGAACCGTCCGGCCAGGCCGTGCAGATAGGCGCCCACGCTGCCCGCGTCCAGCGGGGTGAGCCCGGCGGCGAGCAGGGAGCCGGTGAGCCCGGAGAGCACGTCGCCGCTGCCGGCGGTGGCGAGCCAGGCGGTGCCGGTGGGGTTGACGCGGACCGGGCCGCCGTCGGGGGCGGCGATCAGTGTGGTGGAGCCCTTGAGCAGGACCGTGGCCCGGTACACCGCCGCCAGCTCGCGCACCGAGGAGAGCCGGTTCGCCTCGACCTCCTCGCGGCGTACGCCCAGCAGGGCGGCGGCCTCGCCCGCGTGAGGGGTCATCAGGGTCGGTGCCGTGCGCCCGCGCACGGTGTCCCGGTCCGCGAGCCGGAGCCCGTCGGCGTCGAGCAGCACCGGTACGTCCGCGCCGAGCACCTTGGCGACGGTGGCCGCGTCCTCCCCGGCGCCGGGTCCGACCACCCACGCCTGCACGCGGCCCGCGTGATCGGGGCCCTGGTCGGAGACGAGCGTCTCGGGGAACCGGGCGATCACCGCGTCCCCGGCGGGACCGACGTACCGCACGGCGCCCGCGCCCCCGCGCAGCGCCCCGGAGACGGCGAGCACGGCCGCGCCGGGGTAGCGCGCGGAGCCCGCGGCGACGCCGAGCACCCCGCGCCGGTACTTGTCGCTCTCCGCCGAGGGCACCGGCAGCAGCCGGGCCACGTCCGCGTGCTGGAGGGCCTCCACGGCCGGGTCGGGCGGCAGTTCGAGCCCGATCCCGACGAGGCGGACCGCCCCGGCGTACTCGTGCCCGGGGTCGATCAGCAGGCCGGGCTTGTACGCGCCGAAGGTGACCGTCAGATCGGCCCGTACCGCGGCGCCGCGCACCTCGCCGGTGTCCGCGTCCACCCCGCTGGGCAGGTCCACGGCGACGATCCCGGCCCCCGAGCGCGCGGCGGCGTCCACGAGCCGCTCGGCGTCGGGGCGCAGGCCGCCCTTGCCACCGATGCCGACGATGCCGTCCAGGACGAGCCCGGCCCGCTCGATGGCGGCGAGGGCGTCCTCGGGGGCGGTGACGACCGTGCCGCCCGCGTGGCGCAGTGCCCGGAGTCCGCCCGCGTGCGCCCGGTCGGGTGAGAGGAGGACGGCGGTGACGCCCGCGCCGCGCCGCGCCAGCCGGGCCCCGGCGTACAGCGCGTCGCCGCCGTTGTCGCCGCTGCCGACCAGCAGCACCACCCGGCTGCCGTGCACCCGCCCCAGGAACTCCGCCGACGCCGCGGCCAGCCCGGCCGCCGCCCGCTGCACGAGCGCGCCCTCCGGCAGCCGCGCCATCAGGGCCCGCTCGGCCGCTCGTACCGTCTCCACGCTGTACGCCGTACGCATGTCTTCGAGTCTGCCCCGCGAGCGCGGACCCGCGCACCCGGATGGATCAGTTCTCGGCGATCACCACGGCCGAGGCGACCCCCGCGTCATGGCTGAGCGAGACGTGCCAGGACCGCACCCCCAGCTCGGCCGCGCGGGCGGCCACCGTGCCCTTGACCCGCAGCCGGGGCTGCCCGCTGTCCTCGACGTACACCTCGGCGTCCACCCACAGCAGCCCGGACGGCGCCCCCAGCGCCTTGGCGAGCGCCTCCTTGGCCGCGAACCGCGCCGCCAGCGACGCGATCCCCCGCCGCTCCCCGCTCGCCAGCGACAACTCCCCCGCCACGAACAGCCGATCGGCCAGCCCGGGCGTCCGCTCCAGCGCCGCCCGAAACCGCTCGATCTCGGCCACATCGATCCCGACCCCGACAATGCCCATGCCGGGAGCCTACGGTCACTCCTCGCCGAACAGATCCTCCACCCGCTCGACGGCGACGGAGCGGTCGAGCCAGCTGTCGATCACTTCGGCGTCGGTGCAGGCGTCGACCCGCTCACGCACGTCGTCGGAGACGGCCAGCCCACGCGCCTCCAGCACCCGCAGCACGGCCTGCTTCTTGCCGGCCACCTCCCCCTTGGCTTCCCCGTCCAGGTACGCCTCCTCGAAGACCGTCCCCCGCCCGGGAAAGAACGTGACGACCATCTTCTCCAACTCCCTCCACGTGTCCCGGGCCGGAGTGTTCTCCAGCCCGATTTCCAGAAATTCCGACCAGTACATGGCGGTGGCTTTGTCGAACGAACGCATTCCGCGAGCCAGCAGATTCAGTATGGCCTCGCTCTGCTCGCTCTCGCTGTGGACAAGGGCGGAAAACGTGGCCAGCGCGGGCTCACGCGCCACCATCGCCTCGTCGGTGACCGGGGGCACCGTGTCGGGCCCCAGTACGAAGGGGCGCGTGACCTGGGTAGCCCAGGGTCCGACCCGGCACTCGAAGGGACCCGCGGCCCAGGTCGCGGTGGAACGGTGCCGGCAGACGGCGACGAGGAGCACCGGGAGTTCGAACTTGGCGTGCAGATAGCTGACGTAGTACGCCCAGTTGACGCCCTTGTCCGGCGCCCGCTTCGTCTGGGCCTCGATGGCGAGCAGAAACCCGTCGCCGTCCGAGGGCACGACCTTCAGCACCGTGTCGACGCGCCGCTCCAGCGGCTTGATCTCCGTCGCATCCGGAGTGATCGCCTCGATCTCCGCCTTGACGGCTCCAGCCCCAGCGCCTGGAAGACGGGGGCGAGTACCTCGGGATGGTCCTGGAAGATCCGGTGCGAGGTCTCGTGGGTGGATGTGACCATGTCCGCGATGGTGTGGGGGCGGGAGCGGCAACGTCTCGGCAATCGCGCCGCATTCACCCTTTCGGGAACCGGAAAAACGTTCCCCTCCCGACCTGTGCGAATTCGGCCCGCCGGGGACTCCGGGCCTCGCTCGGCGGACGGGCCCGGAGTTCCGTTCCCGCTATTCCACCGTCACCGACTTCGCCAGGTTCCTCGGCTGGTCCACCTCGTTGCCGCGGGCGGCGGCCAGTTCGCAGGCGAAGACCTGGAGGGGGACCGTGGCGACCAGGGGCTGGAGGAGGGTGGGGGTGGCGGGGATGCGGATGAGGTGGTCGGCGTACGGGGTCACCGTGTCGTCGTCCTCGTCGGCGATGACGATGGTGCGGGCGCCGCGGGCGCGGATCTCCTGGATGTTGGAGACGATCTTGTCGTGCAGGACGGAACGGCCGCGCGGCGAGGGCACGACCACGACCACCGGGAGGTCCTTCTCGATCAGCGCGATCGGGCCGTGTTTCAGCTCGCCCGCCGCGAAGCCCTCGGCGTGCATGTAGGCCAGTTCCTTGAGCTTGAGGGCGCCTTCGAGGGCGACCGGGTAGCCCACGTGCCGGCCGAGGAAGAGCACCGTGTCGTGGTCCGCCAGAGAGCGGGCCAACTCCCGTACCGGCTCCATGGTTTCGAGTACCCGCTCGACCTCCCCGGAGATCCGGGACAGGTCGCGTACGACGGCGCGGATCTCGTCGCCCCACTTGGTGCCGCGCACCTGGCCCAGATAGAGGGCGACGAGGTAGCAGGCGACCAGCTGGGTCAGGAACGCCTTGGTGGAGGCGACGGCGACCTCGGGACCGGCGTGGGTGTAGAGCACCGCGTCCGACTCGCGCGGGATCGTGGAGCCGTTGGTGTTGCAGATGGCCAGCACTTTGGAGCCCTGCTCGCGGGCGTGCCGGAGCGCCATCAGGGTGTCCATGGTCTCGCCGGACTGGGAGATGGCGATGACCAGCGAACGCCCGTCCAGGATCGGGTCGCGGTAGCGGAATTCGCTGGCCAGCTCGACCTCGCAGGGGATGCGGGTCCAGTGCTCGATGGCGTACTTGGCGATCAGGCCCGCGTGGAAGGCCGTACCGCAGGCGACGATGACGACCTTGTCCACCTCGCGCAGCTCGGCCGCGCCGATGCGCACCTCGTCCAGGGTGAGTGAGCCGGAGGGGTCGACGCGGCCCAGCAGGGTGTCCGCGACGGCCTTCGGCTGCTCGGCGATCTCCTTGAGCATGAAGTAGTCGTAGCCGCCCTTCTCGGCGGCCGAGGCGTCCCAGTCGACGTGGAACGCGCGGACCTCGGCCGGGGAGCCGTCGAAGCCGGTCACCGTCACGCCCTCGCGGCGCAGCTCGACGACCTGGTCCTGGCCCAGTTCGAGTGCGTCCCGGGTGTGCGCGATGAACGCGGCGACGTCGGAGGCGAGGAACGCCTCGCCCTCGCCGACCCCCACCACCAGCGGGGAGTTGCGGCGCGCGCCGACGACCACGTCCGGGGCGTCCGCGTGCACGGCGACCAGCGTGAAGGCGCCCTCCAGACGGCGGCACACCAGCCGCATCGCCTCCGCGAGGTCGGCCGTCGCGGAGTACTCCTCGGTCAGCAGGTGCGCGACGACCTCGGTGTCGGTCTCGGAGGCCAGCTCGTGCCCGCGCTCGGCGAGTTCGGCGCGCAGCACCGCGAAGTTCTCGATGATGCCGTTGTGCACGACGGCGACCCGGCCGGCGTTGTCGAGGTGCGGGTGGGCGTTGGCGTCGGTCGGGCCGCCGTGCGTGGCCCACCGCGTGTGCCCGATCCCGGTTGTCCCGGCCGGCAACGGCCGCTCCGCCAGCTCCTTCTCCAGATTGACCAGCTTCCCGGCCCGCTTGGCCGACGCCAGTCCCCCGTCCGCGAGCACCGCAACCCCGGCGGAGTCGTACCCCCGGTACTCCAGCCGCTTCAGCCCCGCCATCACGACTTCGAGCGCCGAACGCGCTCCCACGTATCCCACGATTCCGCACATGCGCGGCAGCCTACGGTCAGAACCGGGCTCAAAAGAGGCGCAGCGTGCCCGAATTCGGAAATTCCCACGGTCATACGAAGCGGTTTCCCTTCACGGGCCCGCGACCCCACCGCCGAAAACCGGTCAACTTCCCCTGGACTCAGGCCGCCGTCGACGCCGGAAAGGCCGCCGAACAGGTCGCCGACCCCGCCAACGACGCGGTCCAGCAGGGCTCCCCGTACGTCGACACCGACTCCGCAGCCGCCCTGGTCGTCCTGAGCGGACAGGGCTCGAAGACCATCGCCGAGCAGCAGCGGGCCGTCGCCGACGCCCACGCGAAGAACGCCGCCGCCGAGGCCCAGGCCCAGGCCGCGAAGAACATCGCGGACCAGGCGTCCGGCGACGCCAAGGAGGCCTACCAGCACGCGGCGGGCGCGGCCCAGGACGCCGCCGCGCGCGCCGAGGCGGTTACCAGGACGGCGTTCTCATCGACGCCAAGGACCAGGCCCTGAAGGCGTCGTTCTTCACCGCCGAGGGGAAGCTGCAGTCCTGGGTCACAGAGCCGCTCAAGCAGGCGAAGGACCAGGCCCGGGCGGCAGGTGACGTACCGATCGTCTGGTACGTCACCGACGAGCGCACCGCCACCCCTTCAAATACATGATGGCCGACAACGACATCAGGACCATCACGGTCGTCTACAGACCCGGCCCGGCATGAGCCACCCCGGGCGCCTCCCCTGCCCGGGGCGGCGCCCGGGGCAACCACCCAGCGCAGAAAGGACCTTGTTGTGAGCTACAGCCTGATGCTCCGTACCTTCGTCGAAGGCGGTGACGCACCCGTCCCCCTCGACATGGATGTCGTCCGGTCCGTGCTCGCCCCGTACGACACGGGCGACCCGGCCCTCACGGTGATGGAGGACGGCTGGCTGCAGTTCTGGGTCCGGGCGTCCGACGGGAGCGAGGCCGAGATCTTCGCGGACGACAGCAGCGTGCTGGTGGAACGTCCGCACTCCGGGACCGGCGTGTTCGGCATCGTCGCCGAACTCGCCGCGCGGCTGGGAGCGGTCGTCATCGACCCGAACAGCGGTGTCTTCCTGTGCGGCGAGGAGACGTACGCCCGGCTCCCGGTGGCCATGAGGGAAGACTCGGTGGTGGTCGGGATGACGGGTGAAGCCCTGAAGGCCGCCCTGCTCGGAACGTGATCTCCCCGAGGCGTTCCCGGGCGTGACCTACCCCACGCCCCACCCCCGTTCAAACTCCGTTAACAATGGAATGTGATCTCACCGGTCTCCGAGTTCCCGAGGAGCGCCCACCGGCACCGGCCGGAGGCGACTCCCTATGTCGACCTCACCCGTGCCGAATGGAGCGCGCTGCGCCACAAGACTCCCCTGCCGCTCACCGCCGAGGAGGTGGAGAAGCTGCGCGGGCTCGGCGATGTGATCGATCTCGACGAGGTGCGGGACATCTATCTCCCGCTCTCCCGCCTGCTGAACCTCTACGTCGGCGCCACCGACGGCCTCAGAGGGGCGCTGAACACCTTCCTCGGGGAGAAGGGCTCCCAGTCGGGCACGCCGTTCGTGATCGGCGTCGCGGGCTCCGTCGCCGTCGGCAAGTCCACCGTGGCCCGCCTGCTCCAGGCCCTGCTGTCCCGCTGGCCCGAACACCCCCGCGTGGAGCTGGTCACGACCGACGGCTTCCTGCTGCCCACCAAGGAGCTCCAGGCGCGCGGCCTGATGTCCAGGAAGGGCTTCCCGGAGTCCTACGACCGCCGCGCCCTCACCCGCTTCGTCGCCGACATCAAGGCCGGCAAGGACGAGGTGACCGCGCCCGTCTACTCCCACCTCATCTACGACATCGTCCCCGGCGAGAAGCTCACCGTGCGCCGCCCGGACATCCTGATCGTGGAGGGCCTGAACGTCCTCCAGCCCGCGCTGCCCGGCAAGGACGGCCGCACCCGCGTCGGCCTCGCGGACTACTTCGACTTCAGCGTGTACGTCGACGCGAGCGCCGAGGACATCGAGCGCTGGTACCTCAACCGCTTCAAGAAGCTGCGCCAGACCGCCTTCCACGACCCGGACTCCTACTTCCGCAAGTACACCCAGGTCTCCGAGGAGGAGGCCCTCGACTACGCCCGCGGCCTGTGGCGCACGATCAACAAGCCCAACCTGGTCGAGAACATCGCCCCCACCCGCGGCCGCGCCGGCCTCGTCCTGCGCAAGGGCCCCGACCACACGGTCCAGCGCCTGCGCCTGCGCAAGCTGTAGCGCCTCCGGTTGGATGGGCGCCATGCTGCATCTGCGCCTGATCGTCCCGCCCGACCGCTCGGACGACGTCGTACGCCTGATCGAGGAAACCGTCGGCACCACCCATCTGGTGGTGCTGCCGGGCGCCGCCCGTGACCCGGCCGGGGACCTGGTCATGTGCGACGTCGCGCGGGAGGCGGGCGACGCCCTGCTCTCCGGGCTCCAGCGGCTCGGCGTCGACCGCGACGGCTCCATCGCCGTGGAGGACATCGGCCTGTCGCTGTCCCACCGGGCCGACCGGGCCGAGGAGGAGGCGCCAGGCGAGGCGGCGGACGCCGTGCTGTGGGAGCACCTGGTCGAGGAGACCCACGAGGAGTCGACCCTCTCGGTCACCTACGTCGCGTTCCTCGCCATCGCCACGATGATCGCGGCCTGCGGTGTCGTCCTGGACAACGCGGTACTGATCGTGGGCGCGATGGCGGTGGGTCCGGAGTTCGGGCCGCTGGCGGGCATCAGCACCGCCATGGTCCGGCGCAGGCCCCGGCTCGCGGCCCGTTCGCTGATCGCCCTGCTGGTCGGCTTCGCCGCCGCGATGGCGCTGACGGCCGGTTTTGCCGTGCTGATGGACCTGGCCGGGCTGTTCAGCGAGGCTCAGCTGGAGGGCAAGCGCCCGAACACCGCGTTCGTCTACGCCCCGGACGCGTTCTCGTTCGTGGTCGCGCTGCTCGCGGGCGCCGCCGGGACCCTGTCGCTGACCTCGGCCAAGTCGGGCGCCCTGGTCGGGGTCGCCATCTCGGTGACGACCGTCCCGGCCGCCGCCAACGCCGCCGTCGCCCTGGCCTACGGCGACACGCGGCAGACCGTCGGCTCCAGCGAACAGCTTCTGCTGAACCTGTTCGGCATCGTGCTGGCGGGCGTCCTGACCCTCCTGGCCCAGAAGTGGTTCTGGGCCAGGAAGGCCGAGGCGAGTAAGGCCAGGCTCTAGCCCAGCGCCGACTTCACCGCGTCGGCCAGGCGGCCCGCCACCGAGCGGGCCTGGTCGATGTCGGCCGCCTCGACCATCACGCGGACCAGCGGCTCGGTGCCGGAGGGGCGCAGCAGGACGCGGCCGGTCTGGCCCAGCTCGCGCTCGGCCTCGCCGACGGCCGCGGCGAGGTCGGCGGAGGTCTGGACGCGGGACTTGTCGACGTCCGGGACGTTGATCAGGATCTGCGGCAGGCGCTCCATGACGGAGGCCAGCTCACGCAGGCTGCGGCCGGTCTCCGCGACCCGCGCGGCAAGGAGCAGTCCGGTCAGCGTGCCGTCACCGGTGGTCGCGTGGTCCAGGACGATGACGTGCCCGGACTGCTCGCCGCCGAGGGCGTAGCCGTGCTCCTTCATCTCCTCCAGGACGTACCGGTCGCCGACCGCCGTCTGGACCAGGCGGATGCCCGCCCGCTCCATGGCCAGCTTGAAGCCCAGGTTGGACATGACGGTCGCGACCACGGTGTCCGAGCGCAGCTCCGAGCGCTCGCGCAGCGCCAGCGCGAGCACGGACAGGATCTGGTCGCCGTCCACCTCCTCGCCGGTGTGGTCCACGGCCAGGCAGCGGTCGGCGTCGCCGTCGTGCGCGATGCCGAAGTCGGCGCCGTGCTCGATCACGGCGGCCTTCAGCGGGCCCAGGTGGGTCGAGCCGCAGCCGTCGTTGATGTTCAGCCCGTCCGGCTCGGCGCCGATCGTGACGACCGTCGCACCGGCCCGCGCGAACACGGCCGGGGAGACACCGGCGGCCGCGCCGTGCGCCTCGTCCAGGACGATCTTGAGCCCGTCGAGGCGGTTCGGGAGCACGGACAGCAGATGCGCGACGTAGGTCTCGAAGCCCTCGTCGTACGTCCGCACCCGGCCGACCCCGGAGCCGGTGGGCCGCTCCCAGGGCTCACCGTGGCGGTGGGACTCGTAGACCGCCTCGATACGGTCCTCCAGCTCGTCGGCGAGCTTGTGACCGCCGCGTGCGAAGAACTTGATGCCGTTGTCCGGCATGGCGTTGTGGCTCGCGGAGAGCATCACGCCGAGGTCCGCGCCGAGGGCGCCGGTCAGATGCGCCACGGCGGGCGTCGGCAGCACGCCCACGCACAGCACGTCCACGCCCGCGCTCGCCAGCCCGGCGACCACGGCCGCCTCCAGGAACTCCCCGGACGCCCGCGGGTCGCGACCGACCACCGCCTTCGGCCGGTGACCCGCGAAAGTACCCGCCTCGGCCAGCACATGCGCCGCCGCGACGGACAGGCCGAGCGCCATCTCGGCCGTCAGGTCCGCGTTGGCGACGCCACGCACGCCGTCGGTGCCGAAGAGTCGTCCCACTTGTCCTCCTGAAGAAGCGCAACTGCTGCGAGGAATCATGGCATGTGCCAGAGCATCCAATCGCACAAGCCTTTGAGCGTCTTGTGTCGTTATACGCCCTTGACGGAGATAAACGAACGCCCCGGCGACACGCAGGCGTGCCGTCGGGGCGTTCGGAGTACGCGCGAAGCGCAGCTGTTTAGCGCTTGCTGTACTGCGGGGCCTTACGGGCCTTCTTGAGACCGGCCTTCTTGCGCTCGACCGCGCGGTCGTCGCGCTTGAGGAAGCCGGCCTTCTTGAGGGCGCCGCGGTTGTTGTCCACGTCGGCCTCGTTCAGCGCACGGGCGACACCGAGACGGAGCGCACCGGCCTGACCGGAGACACCGCCACCCGAGATACGGGCGATGACGTCGTAGCGGCCCTCGAGCTCGAGCACCTTGAAGGGCTCGTTGACTTCCTGCTGGTGCACCTTGTTCGGGAAGTAGTCCTCGAGGGTGCGACCGTTGATCTTCCACTTGCCGGTGCCCGGAACGATCCGGACACGGGCGATGGCGTTCTTGCGACGGCCCAGGCCGGCGGCCGGCTGGGGCTCGCCGAAGCGGGACGCCACGGACTCCGAGGTGTACTCGCCCTCGACGGGGAGCTCGGTCTCGGTGGTGTAGCTCTCGATGTCGACGAGCTCGGTCTCTTCGAGCGGCTGCTCGGCAGTGGTCTCGGCCACGATTCTCCTCAGATTCTCTGTCAGTTAAAGGGCGGCCGGAATTACTGCGCGACCTGGGTGATCTCGAACGGCACCGGCTGCTGGGCAGCGTGCGGGTGCTGGTCGCCCTTGTAGACCTTCAGCTTCGAGAGCATCTGACGGCCGAGGGTGTTCTTGGGGAGCATGCCCTTGATGGCCTTCTCGACGGCCTTCTCGGGGTTCTTGTCGAGCAGCTCGTCGTAGCGGACCGAGCGCAGACCACCCGGGTAACCGGAGTGGCGGTACGCCATCTTCTGGGTCCGCTTGTTGCCGGACAGGTGCACCTTGTCGGCGTTGATGATGACGACGAAGTCGCCAGCGTCGACGTGCGGCGCGTAGATCGGCTTGTGCTTGCCGCGCAGCAGGGTGGCGGCAGTGGTGGCCAGACGGCCCAGGACGACGTCCTGAGCGTCGATGACGTGCCACTGGCGCGTCACATCGCCGGGCTTGGGGCTGTACGTACGCACGGTTCGTAGCCTTCGCTTCGAGTGAATGGTCCTGAACAGGTCACCGAAACGATCACGACAGCCTCGATCGCACTGCGGTGACGCAACCGCGTGCGGATCGCTGGTCATCGGCCCGGTGGACCGGTGTAAGGGCCCGTCCCGTGAGAATGAGCAAGCCAATACACAACGAGGAGCCAGGTTACCGGGGCACCCCCGGACGGGTCAAAACGCGTCGGAACCGAAACCCGGCGCGCCGAGATGTTCCCCCCTGTGCGGAAGGTCCCCCTATCGCCTCCCGGGCCCGTGCCCTCGGGCGTACGGGCACGCTCGGAGCCCCTCTAAGATGCGCCCCATGAGTTACGGGCAGGGGGGCTCCCAGAACCAGTGGGATCCCTGGACACCTCAATCCGAGCAGCCGTGGAGCGCCAAGGGCGACGACGGGACTCCCGACTGGGCCGCGCTCGCGGACCAGTCCGAGAACCGCAGCAAGCGCCGCAAGGTGCTGCTGATCGTCGGCGGTGCCCTGGCCACGGCCGCGATAGGCACGGCCGTCGCGATGGCCGTCGTCAGCTCGGGCAGCGACGACGACGCCGCCGGCGGCCCCTCGGCCCTGCCCCCGAGCGCCTCGCTGCCGGGCAGCGCCACAGCACCGTCCTTCGAGCCGACCAGCGCGCCGCCCCCGCTGGACCCGAAGGAGTTCATCTCCAGCGCCAAGAAGGACACCGCCCCGCTCAGCCCCGAGACCCTGTTCCCGGGCACCCAGCTCACCATGGGCGACACGGTGTACAAGAAGGGCGCCACCGCCGACACCGAGAAGTGCGCCACCGGCGCGCGCGGCACCCTCCCCAAGCTCCTCACCGCGAACAAGTGCACCCGTCTGATGCGGGTCAGCTACGTCAAGGACGGCGTGGCCGTCACCGCCGGCGTGGCCGTCTTCGACACCGCCGCCGAGGCCACCAGGTTCAAGGGCCAGACGGACACGAAGAGCATCATCTCCTCGCTTCCCGGCAAGGGCGTGAAGTCCTTCTGCGACTCGGCGATCTGCCGCACGACCACCAACACCCTCGGCCGGTACGCCTACTTCACCACCGCGGGCTTCACGAACGGCAAGGACGTCACCCTCAAGGACAACAAGGTGTTCTCGGCGGGCAACGACCTGGCGCAGTTCACCTTCCGCCAGCTCCTGCGCCGCGGCGAGGCGCAGGCGTCGGCGGCCGCGAAGTAGCCGGACGCGGGGGCTCCCCGGCCCCCGCCCCGCCTCCGGCCGCTCAGCAGCAGCCCGCCGACGGCAGCGAGCGCCGGTTGCGGGCCTCCTTGTTCCGGGCGGCCAGCAGCTCGTCGGCCGGGTAGCCGACCTCCTCCAGCGTCAGCCCGTGCGGCCGTACGACGTGCACGGCCGAGTCCCGCACCCCCGCCGCCAGCACCTTGCCCGGCCACTCGGGACCCCGGTGACCGTCGCCGGTGAACAGCAGCGCGCCGATCAGCGAGCGCACCATGTTGTGGCAGAACGCGTCCGCGCGGACCGTGGCGGTGATCACACCGTCCGCTCCGCGCACCAGGCTCAGCTCCTGAAGGGTGCGGATGGTGGTCGCGCCCTCGCGCTTCTTGCAGTACGCCGCGAAGTCGTGCTCGCCCAGCAGGGCGCGGGCCGCCTCGTTCATCGCGTCCACGTCCAGCGGCCAGTCATGCCACAGCACGTGGTTGCGCAGCAGCGGGTCGACCCCGCCGGGGTTGTCGGTGACGCGGTAGGCGTAGCGCCGCCAGATCGCCGAGAAGCGCGCGTTGAACCCGGGCGGCGCCTCGGTCAGGCTCCACACCCGTACGTCCTTGGACAGCCGCCCGGCGAGCCGCTTCAGCAGCTTCTCCCGGTGCTCGGCCCACACGTCCTCGGGCAGGTCCACGTGCGCGACCTGGCCGCGCGCGTGCACCCCTGCGTCCGTGCGCCCGGCCACGGTCAGCTCGTACGTCTCCTTGGACCGCGTGACCGTCCTGAGGGCGTCCTCGATCTCCCCCTGCACGGTCCGCCTCCCGCCGGCCTGCTTGGCCCAGCCGTGGAAGTCGGTGCCGTCGTACGACAGGTCGAGGCGGATACGGACATGGCCGGGCTGTGCTTCGTCACTCACAGGGAAAATCCTCTCAGGTACGCGAAAGCGGGCCTGCCCGGCAAGGGCAGGCCCGCTCTCAGGCGTCAGCCTCAGGCGTCCTTGGACTCCTCGGCGGGAGCCTCGGCAGCCTCGGTCTGCTCGACCTTGGCCTCCTCCGACTCCTTGACCGCACGCTTGGTGGCGGCCTCGGCCTCACCGGTCGCCTGCTGGGCGACGGTCAGGGCCTCGACCAGCTCGATGACGGCCATGGGCGCGTTGTCGCCACGGCGGTTACCGACCTTGGTGATGCGGGTGTAACCACCGGGGCGGTTCTCGTACCGCGGGCCGATCTCGGTGAAGAGCGTGTGGACGATGCCCTTGTCCGTGATGACCTGGAGCACCTGACGGCGGTTGTGAAGGTCACCCTTCTTCGCCTTGGTGATCAGACGCTCGGCGTACGGGCGCAGGCGGCGCGCCTTCGCCTCGGTGGTGGTGATGCGGCCGTGCTCGAAGAGGCTCTTCGCGAGGTTCGCGAGCAGCAGCTTCTCGTGCGCGGCACCGCCGCCCAGACGGGCACCCTTGGTGGGCTTCGGCATGGTGTTTCTCCTAGGTGTCTGCCCCGGCCGTGTCAGGTACCGAAGTCAGTATCCGAGCGAGCGGTTGCTCGTCGGAGATCCGAGCGCCTTTTTCAGACGCCCGGAGTGGTCCCGCGCCCCCGAAGGGGCGCGGGGAACCGCGCGACCGGCCGAAGCCGGTCCGCAGCCGAAGTACGGCCCTCCTCGCGGAGCGCTCAGTACTGCTCGGTCTCGACGAACCCGGCGTCCGCGTCGTCGTCGGCGCCAAAGGCGTCGGCGGCAGCGGTCGGGTCGAAGCCGGGAGGCGAGTCCTTCAGCGCGAGACCCATACCCGCCAGCTTCGCCTTGACCTCGTCGATGGACTTCGCACCGAAGTTGCGGATGTCCAGGAGGTCCGCCTCGGAACGAGCGACGAGCTCACCCACGGAGTGGATGCCCTCACGCTTGAGGCAGTTGTAGGAGCGGACCGTGAGCTCGAGCTCCTCGATGGGAAGAGCCAGGTCCGCGGCCAGGGCGGCGTCCGTCGGGGACGGACCCATGTCGATGCCCTCGGCGTCGATGTTCAGCTCGCGGGCGAGACCGAACAGCTCGACCAGGGTCTTACCGGCGGAGGCCATGGCGTCACGGGGACGCATCGCCTGCTTGGTCTCGACGTCGACGATCAGCTTGTCGAAGTCGGTGCGCTGCTCGACACGCGTGGCCTCGACCTTGTACGTGACCTTGAGAACCGGCGAGTAGATGGAGTCGACCGGGATACGGCCGATCTCCTGGCCCACCTGCTTGTTCTGCACGGCGGAGACGTAGCCGCGACCGCGCTCGACGGTCAGCTCCATCTCCAGCTTGCCCTTGCCGTTGAGCGTGGCGAGGACGAGGTCGGGGTTGTGCACCTCGACGCCGGCCGGGGGCGCGATGTCGGCGGCGGTGACCAGACCCGGACCCTGCTTGCGCAGGTACATCACGACCGGCTCGTCGTGCTCCGAGGAGACGACCAGCTGCTTGATGTTGAGGATCAGGTCGGTGACGTCCTCCTTGACACCCGGCACGGTGGTGAACTCGTGCAGGACGCCGTCGATGCGGATGCTGGTGACAGCAGCGCCGGGGATCGACGACAGGAGGGTGCGGCGGAGGGAGTTGCCGAGGGTGTAGCCGAAGCCCGGCTCCAGCGGCTCGATGACGAACCGGGAGCGGAACTCGTCGACGACCTCTTCGGTCAACGAAGGACGCTGAGCGATCAGCATGTTGTGATCCTTCAGTCAGGGGCGCCCGCTATTTGACGCCCGACTTGTACTGCAAGGGTACGGGCGGCACGGCCCCGTGAGGAGCCGTACCGCCCGGAACCGCTTGACGCGGCGGAGCGCTGTGCGTCAGACGCGGCGGCGCTTCGGCGGGCGGCAGCCGTTGTGCGGGGTCGGGGTGACGTCCTGGATGGAGCCGACCTCGAGGCCCGTGGCCTGCAGGGAGCGGATCGCGGTCTCACGACCGGAACCCGGGCCCTTCACGAACACGTCGACCTTGCGCATGCCGTGCTCCTGAGCGCGGCGGGCAGCCGACTCGGCGGCCATCTGCGCGGCGAACGGCGTGGACTTCCGGGAGCCCTTGAAGCCGACGTGGCCGGCGGAGGCCCAGGAGATCACGTTGCCCGACGGGTCCGTGATGGAGACGATCGTGTTGTTGAACGTGCTCTTGATGTGCGCGTGGCCGTGAGCGACGTTCTTCTTTTCCTTGCGGCGCACCTTCTTGGCAGCGCCCTGACGACCCTTGGGGGGCATCTACAAACTCCTACGGGGAGGTGGTCGGTCCTACAGCGAAGACCGCTGATGAAGCGTTGTCCGCTGAGGACTACTTCTTGCCCGGCTTCTTCTTGCCGGCGATGGCGCGACGCGGGCCCTTGCGGGTGCGGGCGTTGGTGCTGGTGCGCTGACCGCGGACGGGCAGACCACGACGGTGACGGAGACCCTGGTAGCAACCGATCTCGACCTTGCGGCGGATGTCGGCCTGGATCTCGCGACGGAGGTCACCCTCGGTCTTGATGTTGGCGTCCACGTACTCGCGGATCGCGACGAGCTGCTCTTCGCTCAGGTCGCGGACGCGGGTGTTCGGGTCGACGCCGGTCGCAGCCAGCGTCTCCTGGGAGAGGGTCCGGCCGATGCCGAACACGTAGGTGAGGGCGACCTCCACGCGCTTTTCGCGCGGGATGTCAACACCGGAAACGCGTGCCATTCAATGGCTCCTGGTGAATCTTCGGAGGTCTTCCACAGAACCGGCTCCCGGCCGCCGTACTAGGTACGAACCGGGTCCTCGGCCTCCGAACCGAGGGTGTCGAGCTGGATGGCTCGGGCTCTGCGTATGAACATATTCAGCTTGCGTCGCGCGAATCTCTGCGGGTGCAGAGGGATCGGTCGTGCGTCAGCCCTGGCGCTGCTTGTGGCGCGGGTTCTCGCAGATGACCATGACCCGGCCGTGACGGCGGATCACCCTGCACTTGTCGCAGATCTTCTTGACGCTCGGCTTGACCTTCATGGGTGAGGTTCTCCGGGTCAGTGCCATCACCCCGGCGAATGCCGGGATGCGGGCAAGATCTACTTGTACCGGTAGACGATCCGGCCACGCGTCAGGTCGTACGGAGACAGCTCCACCACGACCCGGTCGTCAGGGAGGATGCGGATGTAGTGCATACGCATCTTGCCGCTGATGTGTGCCAGGACCTGGTGGCCGTTCTGGAGCTCGACCTTGAACATGGCGTTCGGCAGAGACTCGACGACAGTGCCCTCGATCTCGATGGCACCTTGCTTCTTGGCCACGCTTCGCCCTTCGAATCGACTACCTTGATCGACTCTCTCACCCACCCCGAGGGGCGAGCTGCGAGCGCATGAGGACATGCGGGTGCACGAGAGCCGACGAGTCAGTCTACGTCAGCGCACCCGGAAACACGAATCGCAGAAGTCTGCCCTGCCGGGGAGATCATCATGCACCCGGGGTCCCTCTGACTGCCGGCTCCCCGGCTGTGGGCAGTCGTTCCGCTGGGGCGCAAGGGGCGGGCACAGCCCTCACCCGCAGCCGGCGAGGGCACCCGCCCTACGCCAGCGGATCCGGCGCGGCGGTGACCCCGTACTCGGCCAGCTTCGCCTTGCCCCCGTCGGGCGCGGTCAGCACCAGCGGACCCTGATCCGTCAGAGCGACCGAGTGCTCCCAGTGCGAAGACCAGGTCCCATCGGTCGTGATGACGGTCCAGTCGTCGGACAGCACCTCCGTACGAGGCGTACCCAGAGAGACCATCGGCTCGATGGCGAGGCAGAACCCCGGCACCAGCTTCGGCCCCTTGCCCCGCCGCCGCTCGACGTAGTTCAGCAGGTGCGGGTCCATGTGCATCTCGGTGCCGATGCCGTGACCGCCGTAGTCCTCGATGATCCCGTACCGCCCGCCCCCGGGCTTCGGCTGACGCCGGATGTACGTCTCGATCGCCCGCGAGATGTCCACCAGCCGGTTGCCCTGCTTCATCGCCGCGATGCCCGCCCACATCGACTCCTCGGTGACCCGCGACAGCTCGATCAGCTCGGGGGCGTGCCCGGAGCCGACGAAGGCCGTGTACGCGGCGTCGCCGTGCCAGCCGTCGACGATCGCACCGCAGTCGATGGAGATGATGTCGCCGTCCTTGAGGACGACGTCGTCGGAGGGGATGCCGTGGACGACGACCTCGTTGGCCGAGGTGCAGATCGTCGCGGGGAAGCCGCCGTACCCCAGGAAGTTCGACTTGGCGCCGTGCTCGTCGAGCACCTTGCGCGCGACCTGGTCCAGGTCGCGGGTGGTCGCGCCGGGCACCGCCGCCTCACGGGTGGCCGCGTGGATCGCGGCGACGACCAGCCCCGCCGCACGCATCTTGGCGATCTGCTCGGGGGTCTTGATCTGCACCATGGGGGGCCTGCGCTCTCCGTCACTCATCGACTGGTTAGGGACACAACACTACGGCCGCGGCGCCCGTGAGGGACACCGCGGCCGGAGGGACCGCTTGTTACTCGCTCGCGGGCTGCTCGCTCTTGAGAGCCGCCAGCGCCCGCTTGGTGATCTCGTCCACCGGACCGAGCGCGGAGATCGTCACCACCGGGCCCTGGGACCGGTAGTAGTCGATGATCGGCTCGGTCTGCGTGTGGTAGACCTCGAGCCGCTTGCGGACGGTGTCCTCGGAGTCGTCGTCGCGCTGGTACAGCTCGCCGCCGCAGACGTCGCAGACGCCTTCCTTCTTCGGCGGGCTGTACGTCTCGTGGAAGACGTGCGAGGAGTCGTTGCGGCAGATGCGCCGGCCGGCGATCCGCTTGACGACCTCGTCCTCCGGGACCTCCAGGTCCAGGACGGCGTCCAGCTTGATGCCCTCGCTCTGCAGCAGCTCGTCCAGCGCCTCGGCCTGCGAGACGTTGCGCGGGAACCCGTCGAGCAGGAAGCCGTTCTCGGCGTCCGGCTGCTCCATGCGGTCCTTGGCCATCGCGATGGTGACCTCGTCGGGGACGAGGTTGCCGGCGTCCATGTAGGACTTCGCGAGTTTGCCCAGCTCCGTCTGCCGGCTGATGTTGGCCCGGAACAGGTCGCCCGTGGAGATGTGCGGGACCGACAGAGTCTCGGCGAGGCGGACGGCTTGCGTTCCCTTACCGGCACCCGGCGGCCCGACGAGGACGATACGCATCAGCGGAGGAACCCTTCGTAATTGCGCTGCTGGAGCTGGCTCTCGATCTGCTTCACGGTCTCCAGGCCGACACCCACGATGATGAGGATGCTGGTCCCGCCGAACGGGAAGTTCTGGCTTGCTCCGAAGCCCGCCAACGCCATCGTCGGCACAAGAGCGATCAGACCCAGATACAGCGAACCCGGCCAGGTGATCCGGTTGAGCACGTAACTGAGGTACTCAGCGGTCGGTCGGCCAGCCCGGATGCCCGGGATGAAGCCACCATACTTCTTCATGTTGTCCGCGACTTCCTCGGGGTTGAACGAGATCGCCACGTAGAAGAACGCGAAGAACACGATCAGCAGGAAGTACAGCGTGATGTAGACGGGGTGGTCGCCCTTGGTCAGGTTCGCCGTGATCCAGCGCTTCCACTCCGAGTCCCCGCCCGCGAACTGCGCGACCAGGGCCGGGATGTAGAGGAGCGACGAGGCGAAGATGACCGGGATGACACCGGCCTGGTTCACCTTGAGCGGGATGTACGTCGAGGTGCCGCCGTAGGACCGGCGGCCGATCATGCGCTTCGCGTACTGCACGGGGATGCGGCGCTGGGCCTGCTCCACGAAGACGACGAGCGCGACCATGACCAGGCCGACCAGGATGACGGTGCCGAACTCGATCCAGCCGTCGGCCAGGGTGCCGGACTTCTTGATGGCCCACAGCGCGGACGGGAAGGTCGCGGCGATCGAGATGAACATCAGGATCGACATGCCGTTGCCGATGCCGCGGTCGGTGATCAGCTCACCGAGCCACATGACGACGCAGGTACCGGCGGTCATGCAGATCACCATGGTGATCGTGATGAAGATCGACTGGTCCGGGACGATGCTCGGCGCGGCGGTGCAGCCGCTGAACAGCGCGCCGGTGCGCGCGGTGGCGACCAGGCCGGTGCCCTGGAGGATGGCCAGCGCCACGGTCAGATACCGCGTGTACTGCGTGATCTTCGCCGTGCCCGCCTGACCCTCCTTCTTGAGGGCCTCCAGACGCGGGATCACCACGGTCAGCAGCTGAAGGATGATGCTGGCCGTGATGTACGGCATGATGCCGAGGGCGAAGATCGTGATCTGCAGCAGCGCGCCACCGCTGAACATGTTGACCAGTCCGAAGAGGCCCTGATTGCCGGACGCCTCGGTCACACACTGCTGGACGGCCTTGTAATTGACGCCGGGGATCGGGATGTGGGTACCGACCCGGTAGACCACGATGATGCCCAGCGTGAAGAGCAGCTTCTTGCGCAGGTCGGGCGTCCTGAACGCCCGGGCGAACGCGGTGAGCACGGTGCCTCCTGCGACCCCCGCGCAAGTGCGTCAAGGGTGACGGTCTAGAGGTTCGACGAATACGAAAAAGAACAGTGCAGGCCACCTTACCGGCGACACTGCCCCCCTAGGAACGACCAACCGGGGATACCTCAATGTGAGGTATCCCCGGTCGGGATCGTCTATGTCATCGAGAGACCTGAGGAACTCAGACCAGCTCGGTGACCGTACCGCCGGCGGCGGTGATCTTCTCCTTGGCGGAGTCGGAGACGGCGTCCACCGTCACCTGCAGCGCCACGGAGACCTCGCCCTGGCCAAGGACCTTGACGAGGCTGTTCTTGCGAACGGCACCCTTGGCCACGAGGTCCTGGACGGTGACCTCTCCACCCTGCGGGTAGAGGGAGGCCAGCTTGTCCAGGTTCACGACCTGGTACTCGGTCTTGAACGGGTTCTTGAAGCCCTTCAGCTTCGGGAGACGCATGTGAAGGGGCATCTGGCCACCCTCGAAGCGCTCCGGAACCTGGTAACGGGCCTTCGTGCCCTTGGTACCACGACCGGCCGTCTTACCCTTCGACGCCTCACCACGACCCACACGGGTCTTGGCGGTCTTGGCGCCCGGGGCGGGACGGAGGTTGTGGATCTTGAGCGGGTTCTGCTCCGCCATGATCAGTCGACCTCCTCGACCGTCACGAGGTGGCGGACGGTGTGCACCATGCCGCGGAACTCGGGGCGGTCCTCCTTGACGACCTGCGTGTTGATGCCCTTGAGACCAAGGGAACGCAGGGTGTCACGGTGGTTCTGCTTGCTGCCGATGTAGGACTTGACCTGCGTGATCTTGAGCTGCGCCATGATTACGCACCCGCCCCGGCACGCGCACGCAGCAGGGCCGCGGGAGCGACGTCCTCGAGCGGCAGACCGCGGCGGGCCGCGACCTCCTCCGGACGCTGCAGGCCCTTGAGGGCCGCCACGGTGGCGTGCACGATGTTGATCGCGTTGTCGGAGCCCAGGGACTTCGACAGGATGTCGTGGATACCGGCGCACTCGAGCACCGCACGCACCGGGCCACCGGCGATAACACCGGTACCGGGGGACGCGGGCTTGAGCAGGACGACGCCGGCAGCCTTCTCACCCTGGATGGGGTGGGGGATGGTGCCCTGGATACGGGGGACCTTGAAGAAGTGCTTCTTGGCCTCCTCAACACCCTTGGCGATGGCGGCCGGCACCTCCTTGGCCTTGCCGTAACCGACACCCACGGTGCCGTCACCGTCGCCCACCACGACCAGCGCGGTGAAGCTGAAGCGACGACCACCCTTCACAACCTTGGCGACGCGGTTGATCGCGACAACGCGCTCAACGTACGCGGTCTTCTCGGCGGCAGCTGCGCCGCCGTCACGGCCCTTCCGGTCCCGCCGCTCGCCGCCACCGGCACCGCCACCGCGGCGCTGGGGTCCAGCCATTGGAATTACCTCTCTCTTTATCCGCTAGCTACGCAGCGTCTGAAAGTCGCTGCGCGACGGGCGACTCAGAACTTGAGTCCGGCTTCGCGGGCGGCGTCCGCCAGGGCGGCGATGCGCCCGGCGTACTGGTTGCCACCACGGTCGAATACGACAGCCTCGACACCGGCGGCCTTGGCGCGCTCGGCGACCAGGGCGCCGACGGACTTGGCCTGCGTCGACTTGTCGCTCTCGCCGCCGCGGATCGAGGCGTCCAGGGTCGACGCCGACGCCAGGGTGTGACCCTTGATGTCGTCGATGACCTGGGCCACGATGTGGCGGTTCGAGCGCGTCACGACGAGACGCGGGCGCTCAGCCGTACCCGAGATGTGCTTACGGATCCGGATGTGACGGCGCTTGATCGCGGCGCGCTTGTAGGCGTCGCCCTTGAGGATCTTCTGTCCGTATGCCATGGCTTACTTACCCGCCTTTCCGACCTTGCGGCGGATGACTTCGCCCTCGTACTTGACGCCCTTGGCCTTGTACGGGTCGGGCTTGCGCAGCTTGCGGATGTTCGCCGCAACCTCGCCGACCTTCTGCTTGTCGATGCCCTCGACCTGGAAGCGGGTCGGGGTCTCCACCTTGAAGGTGATGCCCTCGGGGGCCTCGACGACGATCGGGTGGCTGTAGCCGAGCGCGAACTCGAGGTTCGAACCCTTGGCGGTCACTCGGTAACCGACACCGCTGATCTCGAGCTTCTTCACGTAACCCTGGGTCACGCCGGTGATCATGTTCGCCACCAGCGTGCGGGACAGGCCGTGCAGGGCCTTGTTCTGACGCTCGTCGTTGGGGCGGGTGACGTTCAGAACGCCGTCCTCACCCTTGGCGATGTCGATCGGCGCCACGACGGTGTGGGTCAGGGTGCCCTTGGGGCCCTTGACCGAGACCGTACGGCCGTCGATGGTGACGTCCACGCCGGCGGGAACCGTGATGGGGAGCTTGCCAATACGCGACATAGCTGTTTCCTCCGTTCCCTTCCGTTACCAGACGTAGGCGAGAACTTCTCCGCCTACGCCCTTCTTGCCGGCCTGCTTGTCGGTGAGGAGCCCGTGGGACGTGGAGATGATCGCCACGCCGAGGCCGCCCAGCACCTTGGGCAGGTTGGTGGACTTCGCGTAGACCCGGAGACCGGGCTTCGAGATCCGCTTGATGCCCGCGATGGAGCGCTCACGGTTCGGACCGAACTTCAGCTCGAGAACGAGGTTCTTGCCGACCTCGGCGTCCTCGGTCTTCCAGCCGGTGATGAAGCCCTCCTGCTGGAGGATCTCCGCGATGTGAGACTTGATCTTCGACGCCGGCATCGTCACGGAGTCGTGGTATGCCGAGTTCGCGTTACGCAGACGCGTAAGCATGTCTGCGATCGGATCAGTCATGGTCATGAATTGGCCTTCGGCCTCTCTCGCCGGGGTTTCCTGGTGCGCCATCCCTCTCCCCGATCCGGGACGGGGCGGGTGCGGCGCGGTGGACCTACGGCGTAGTAAGTCGTACGGGCGCGACAGACGCCCAACCCCGCAAGCCTACGGCATGTGGGGAAGGGCCTCTGTCGACCCAGATGCTTACCGAGAGCTTCAGGAATCCCTGTTTAGGGGGATTACCAGGAGCTCTTGGTCACGCCCGGCAGCTCGCCACGGTGAGCCATCTCACGAAGGCACACGCGGCAGAGGCCGAACTTGCGGTACACGGAGTGCGGACGGCCGCAGCGCTGGCAGCGCGTGTAGCCACGCACACCGAACTTGGGCTTGCGAGCAGCCTTAGCGATAAGAGCCTTCTTCGCCATCTCGCTCACGCCTCCTTGAACGGGAAGCCGAGGTGACGAAGGAGCGCGCGGCCCTCAGCGTCGTTGGTCGCCGTGGTGACCACGGTGATGTCCATACCCCGGACGCGGTCGATCTTGTCCTGGTCGATCTCGTGGAACATGACCTGCTCCGTGAGACCGAAGGTGTAGTTGCCACGGCCGTCGAACTGCTTGGGGGACAGACCACGGAAGTCGCGGATGCGCGGGAGCGCGAGCGACAGGGTGCGGTCCAGGAACTCCCACATGCGGTCGCCACGGAGCGTGACGTGGGCACCGATCGGCTGACCCTCACGCAGCTTGAACTGCGCGATGGACTTGCGGGCCTTGGTGATGGCCGGCTTCTGACCGGTGATGGTGGTCAGGTCACGGACGGCACCGTCCATGAGCTTGGAGTCACGGGCGGCGTCGCCGACACCCATGTTGACCACGATCTTGACGAGGCCGGGGATCTGCATGACGTTCTCGTACTTGAACTCGTCACGCAGCTTGCCCGCGATCTCCTCGCGGTACTTCTGCTTCAGACGCGGAGTGGTGGTAGTCATCAGATGTCCTCACCCGTCCGCTTGGCAACGCGGATCTTGTTGCCCTCGTCGTCGAAGCGGTAACCGACGCGCGTGACGACCTTGTTGCCGTCCTTCTCCACGACCAACTGAACGTTGGAGACGTGGATGGGGGCCTCGGTGGTCACGATGCCGCCGGCCTGGGAGCCGCTGGCGGTCGGGCCGGCCTTGGTGTGCTTCTTGACCCGGTTGACACCCTCGACCAGGACACGCTCGTCGCGCGGGTAAGCGGCAATGACCTTGCCCTGCTTGCCCTTGTCCTTACCGGTGATGACCTGGACCAGGTCGCCCTTCTTGATCTTCATGCTTACAGCACCTCCGGCGCGAGCGAGATGATCTTCATGAACTTCTTCTCGCGCAGCTCACGGCCGACGGGGCCGAAGATACGGGTGCCGCGAGGGTCGCCGTCGTTCTTCAGAATGACGGCGGCGTTCTCGTCGAAGCGGATGTACGAGCCGTCCGGACGGCGGCGCTCCTTGACGGTGCGAACGATGACCGCCTTGACGACGTCACCCTTCTTCACGTTGCCGCCGGGGATCGCGTCCTTGACGGTGGCGACGATGACGTCACCGATGCCCGCGTAGCGGCGACCGGAGCCACCGAGCACACGGATGCAAAGGATTTCCTTCGCACCAGTGTTGTCGGCGACACGCAGTCGCGACTCCTGCTGGATCACGTCTATCTCCTGTTTGTCTGCCGGTTCCCGGCCGGGGTCCGGTGAAGGACCCCGGCCGAGCCTGGCGGAACGACCTGCGGATTTACCCCGCAGGAATACCTTGCTTCAGCAACTCCCTTGCGGGAATTACTTGGCCTTCTCGAGGATCTCGACGACGCGCCAGCGCTTCGTCGCGGACAGCGGCCGGGTCTCCATGAGGAGGACACGGTCGCCGACACCCGCGGCGTTCTGCTCGTCGTGGGCCTTGAGCTTGTTCGTACGGCGGATGACCTTGCCGTACAGCGCGTGCTTCACGCGGTCCTCGACGGCGACGACGACGGTCTTGTCCATCTTGTCGCTGACGACGAGACCCTCACGGGTCTTGCGGAAGCCGCGGGCCTCTGCGTTCTCAGTCACGTTCTTCTCGCTCATCAGGCGTTCTCCACCGTTTCGATGCCCAGCTCACGCTCGCGCATCAGGGTGTAGATCCGCGCGATGTCCTTGCGGACCGCCTTCAGACGGCCGTGGTTCTCGAGCTGTCCCGTGGCCGCCTGGAAGCGGAGGTTGAACAGCTCTTCCTTGGCCTCGCGGAGCTTCGCGAGAAGCTCCTCGTTGCCCAGCTCGCGCAGCTCGGACGCCTTGGTACCGGCCGACATCACGCTTCACCTGCCTCGCGCTTGACGATCCGGCACTTCATCGGCAGCTTGTGAGCCGCACGAGTGAGGGCCTCACGCGCAATCTTCTCGTTGGGGTAGGACAGCTCGAACATGACCCGGCCCGGGTGCACGTTCGCGATCCACCACTCCGGAGAACCCTTACCGGAACCCATGCGGGTCTCGGCAGGCTTCTTCGTCAGCGGACGGTCCGGGTAGATGTTGATCCAGACCTTGCCGCCACGCTTGATGTGGCGGGTCATCGCGATACGGGCCGCCTCGATCTGGCGGTTGGTCACGTACGCCGGCGTGAGGGCCTGAATGCCGTACTCGCCGAACGCGACCTGCGTACCGCCCTTGGCCTGACCACGGCGCTTCGGGTGGTGCTGCTTGCGGTGCTTGACCCTACGGGGGATCAGCATGACGGTCAGGCCTCCGTTCCGGTGCTCTCAGCCGGAGCGGCGGCAGCGGGAGCCTCGGCCTTGGGGGCCTCGGCGCCGGCAGCCTGCTGCGGCTTGCGACCGCGCCGCTCGCCACCACGGCCACCACGGGCCGGGCGGTCGGCACCACCGCGGGCCGGGCGGTTACCCGCACGGGCCGCAGCGTTCTCGGCGCGGACCTCGGCGATGTTCTTGACATCGCCCTTGTAGATCCAGACCTTCACACCGATGCGGCCGAAGGTCGTCTTGGCCTCGAAGAAGCCGTAGTCCACGTTCGCGCGGAGCGTGTGCAGGGGCACGCGGCCCTCGCGGTAGAACTCCGAGCGGGACATCTCGGCGCCACCGAGGCGGCCGCCGCACTGGATCTTGATGCCCTTGGCGCCGGCCTTCATGGCGGACTGCATGCTCTTGCGCATGGCCCGACGGAAGGAGACGCGGGAGGAGAGCTGCTCGGCAACGGCCTGGGCCACCAGCTGCGCATCCGTCTCGGGGTTCTTGACCTCGAGGATGTTGAGCTGGACCTGCTTGCCCGTGAGCTTCTCGAGGTCGCCGCGGATGCGGTCGGCCTCGGCGCCACGGCGGCCGATGACGATGCCCGGACGAGCGGTGTGGATGTCCACACGCACGCGGTCACGGGTGCGCTCGATCTCAACCTTCGAGATGCCGGCGCGCTCCATGCCGGACGTCATCATCCGACGGATGGCGACGTCTTCCTTGACGTAGTCCTTGTACAGCTTGTCGGCGTACCAACGCGACTTGAAGTCGGTCGTGACACCGAGCCGGAACCCATGCGGGTTAACCTTCTGGCCCATTACCGGGTTCCTTCCTTGCTGCTGACGACCACGGTGATGTGGCTGGTCCGCTTGCGGATCCGGTAGGCACGGCCCTGGGCGCGCGGCCGGAACCGCTTCAGGGTCGGGCCCTCGTCGACGTACGCCTCGGAGATGTAGAGGCTGTCGGCGTCGGTGTGGTCGTAGTTGTGCGCGGCGTTGGCGATGGCGCTGTCGAGCACCTTGCCGACCGGCACGGAGGCTGCCTGCGGAGCGAATCGCAGAACAGCCTGAGCCTCCGTGGCATCCATGCCACGGATAAGGTCCACCACGCGGCGGGCCTTCATGGGCGTAACGCGGATGTACCGCGCCTGGGCCCTGGCTTCCATGGTTGTCCCTCTCAGTTACTTACGTGTCTGAATGCGATCCGCTACTAGCGGCGCTTCGACTTCCGGTCGTCCTTGACGTGGCCCCGGAAGGTGCGCGTCGGCGAGAACTCGCCGAGCTTGTGGCCGACCATCGACTCGGTGACGAACACCGGGATGTGGGTCTTGCCGTTGTGCACCGCAAGGGTGTGACCCAGCATGGCCGGGACGATCATCGAGCGGCGGGACCAGGTCTTGATGACGTTCTTGGTGCCGGCTTCGTTCTGGGCGTCCACCTTCTTGATCAGGTGGTCGTCGACGAAGGGCCCCTTCTTCAGGCTACGAGGCATCTCAACCCGTCCTTAGCGCTTCTTGTTCGTCTTGCGGCGGCGGACGATGTACTTGTTCGACGCCTTCTTGGGCGAACGAGTACGGCCTTCCTTCTTGCCCCACGGGGACACAGGGTGGCGACCACCGGAGGTCCGGCCCTCACCACCACCGTGCGGGTGGTCAACCGGGTTCATGACCACACCACGGACGGTCGGGCGAACGCCCAGCCACCGCTTACGGCCGGCCTTACCCCAGTTGATGTTGCTCTGCTCGGCGTTGCCGACCTCGCCGACGGTGGCGCGGCAGCGCACGTCGACCAGACGGATCTCACCGGAAGGCATGCGCAGGTGGGCGTAGGCGCCCTCCTTCGCAAGGAGCTGCACGGAGGCACCGGCGGAACGGGCGAACTTGGCACCGCCACCGGGACGGAGCTCGATCGCGTGGATCGTGGTACCGACCGGGATGTTGCGGAGGGCCAGGTTGTTGCCCGGCTTGATGTCGGCGCCCGGACCGTTCTCGACGCGGTCACCCTGCTGCAGGTTGCGCGGGGCGAGGATGTAGCGCTTCTCGCCGTCGGCGTAGTGCAGCAGCGCGATGCGCGCGGTGCGGTTGGGGTCGTACTCGATGTGCGCGACCTTCGCCGGCACGCCGTCCTTGTCGTGACGACGGAAGTCGATCACTCGGTAGGCGCGCTTGTGTCCGCCACCCTGGTGGCGAACGGTCACACGACCGGCGTTGTTACGGCCGCCCTTGCTGTGCAGCGGGCGGACCAGCGACTTCTCCGGCGTGGACCGCGTGACCTCGACGAAGTCGGCGACGCTGGCACCACGACGGCCCGGCGTAGTCGGCTTGTACTTGCGGATTCCCATTTCTCAGTCCTCGTCCGATATCGGACGATCCAGACCGCCCTTAGGCGGTCGGACCGCCGAAGATGTCGATACGGTCGCCCTCGGCGAGGGTCACGATCGCGCGCTTGGTGGCGGCACGCTGACCGAAGCCGGTCTTCGTGCGCTTGCGCTTGCCCTGGCGGTTGATCGTGTTGACCCCGGTGACCTTGACGTCGAAGACCGCCTGGACGGCCTGCTTGATCTGGGTCTTGTTGGCGTTCGGGTCGACGATGAACGTGTACTTGTTCTCGTCGATGAGCGAGTAGCTCTTCTCCGAGACGACCGGCTTCAGCAGGACGTCACGGGGGTCCGTGTACGACTTGCTCAGCGGGGTCTCGACGGTGTTCTTGCCCTCGGTGGCGTGGCGCTTCGCCTTGGCGACGCGCGCGGCCTTGGCGGCCTTGGCGGCCTTCGAGGCGATGCTCGGGTGACGCGTAGCCATCAGGCTTCGCTCCCTTCGGTGTCAGCGGCCTTGGGGCCAGACACGAAGGACTCGAACGCGGCCTGGGTGAAGACCACGTCGTCCGAGACGAGAACGTCGTACGTGTTCAGCTGGCCCGGCTCCAGGATGTGGACCTGGGGCAGGTTGCGGGCGGAGAGCCACGCGGCCTCGTCGGCGCGCTCGACGACCAGGAGCAGGTTCTTGCGCTCCGAGATCTTGCCGAACAGGCTCTTGGCGGCCTTCGTGGACGGGTTCGCACCCTCGACCACGCCGGAGACGACGTGGATGCGGTTGTGACGCGCCCGGTCGGTGAGGGCGTGGCGCAGGGCCGCGGCCTTCATCTTCTTCGGGGTCCGCTGCGAGTAGTCACGCGGCTGCGGGCCGTGGACGACGCCACCGCCGGCGAACTGCGGGGCGCGGGTCGAACCCTGACGGGCGCGACCGGTGCCCTTCTGGCGGTACGGCTTGCGGCCACCGCCGCGCACCTCGCCACGCGTCTTCGTCTTGTGGGTGCCCTGGCGGGCAGCGGCGAGCTGGGCGACGACGACCTGGTGGATCAGCGGGATGCTGATCTTCTCCACGTCGAAGATCTCCGCGGGGAGCTCGACGGAACCGGCCTTGTCGCCAGCCGGCGAAAGGATGTCAACAGTGCTCATCGGTTACCTCAGGCCCCCTTGGCCGCGGTGCGGACCAGGACGAGGCCGCCGTTCGGACCAGGAACCGCGCCCTTGATGAGCAGCAGACCCTTCTCCGCGTCAACGGCGTGGACGGTCAGGTTCTGGGTGGTGACCCGCTCGTTGCCCATGCGACCCGCCATGCGCATGCCCTTGAAGACACGGCCGGGGGTAGCACAGCCACCGATGGAACCGGGCATACGGTGCACACGGTGGGCACCGTGGGACGCCTTGCCACCCTTGAAGTTGTGGCGCTTCATGACACCGGCGAAGCCCTTGCCCTTGCTCTTCGCGGTGACGTCAACCTTGACGCCCGACTCGAAGACCTCGGCAGTGATCTCCTGGCCCAGCGTGTACTCGCTGGCGTCGGAGGTACGGAGCTCCACCAGGTGGCGGCGCGGGGTGACGTCGGCCTTGGCGAAGTGACCCTTGAGGGGCTTGTTCACCTTGCGCGGGTCGATCTCGCCGAAGGCGATCTGGACCGACTCGTAGCCGTCGACGTCGTTCGTGCGGACCTGGGTCACGACGTTCGGGCCGGCCTTGACGACGGTGACCGGAACAACACGGTTGTTCTCGTCCCACACCTGCGTCATGCCGAGCTTCTCGCCCAGGATGCCCTTGATCTGCTTAGCCATTCTCAGATCACCGACCCTCAGAGCTTGATCTCGATGTCGACACCGGCCGGGAGGTCGAGTCGCATCAGGGAGTCAACGGTCTTGGGCGTCGGGTCGAGGATGTCGATCAGGCGCTTGTGCGTGCGCATCTCGAAGTGCTCGCGCGAGTCCTTGTACTTGTGCGGCGACTTGATGACGCAGTACACGTTCTTCTCAGTGGGCAGCGGCACCGGGCCCGCGACCGACGCACCAGTGCGGGTCACCGTCTCGACGATCTTCTTCGCCGAGGAGTCGATGACCTCGTGGTCGTAGGCCTTGAGCCGGATGCGGATCTTCTGTCCCGCCATGGCTACTCAGTAGTCCTGTCTCTCAACGCTCTGGAACCCGGTGGTTTCCGATTGCCTTCTCTCCGACCCACGCGGTCGGGCGTGTCGCGCTCCCGCTGACAGAAATGTCCCTCTTCGGAACATCCCTACGGGGAATGCACACGGCCCGTCCGGAACCGCGGACCGGGGGCGGAAGGCCCACCGAGTGCCTGGTCGGTGCCGCACCCACGCTTCCCGGAAGATTCCCGTACGTCCAACCCGCAGGGGGTTGACGAGTACTGTGGGACTCGCTTCCGGTCCTCCCGGCGGGAGGCGCGCAGCATCAACACTCGACCGAGCAACTCGGACAGTCTGCCATATGGGGCAGCCCCCTGGCCAATCGAGCCGAAGAGATTACCCCGAGAGTGACGCAGGTCAAACACCAGCGCGCGGGACGGGGGTCCGGGGTGACCCCGCCGCCCCCGGAACCTCCGGCTCACCGACACCCCAGGGTCCCCACCGTGGCCGGGAAGTAGGCCCGCATGAACTTCTCGATGTCCTTGCGGTGACTCTGATCCGTGAGCTTGATCTGCGGGAGCTGGAGGGTGAGGGTGAAGTACCTTCCCTCGCTTGTTACGCAGGGAACGGACGCCAGAGCGCCGTCATTCCCGGCATATATTGGGTACTCAGCTTTGATGAGGCGCGGCTCCGAGATTTTCAGCAGCGACGATTTTTGCAGGCTGGGTACCCTCGGTTCATCCGTGGTCCAGTAGAAGTAGAAGTCCAGAAGTGGCTTGCCACCCGAATACAGAACGCAGGGGGCAGACGTCGGCTCCTTGCGAACGACACGGTTGAACTCACGCAGATTGTCAGCGGGTTTCACCAGCAACCGGGAGACATCGTCCTCGACGCGAGTGCCACAGATGGACTTCGGGAGGGCTTCCGCAGGAGCACTGCAGGACGCCGCAAGCGCGGACAGGACCGCCAAGGCCACCATGGGGCCTGGTCGAAGCATCGCTTTCATTTGAGCTGCTCCCCCGAGACTCCCCTGGCATGTGAGAGTCCGTCCTCCGCAGAGCGGTTGATCAAAGCCTGCTGCTCGTAGCGCGCTTCGCCTTGACCGTGCACCTTTCCCCATTCGGCGGCGAGGGCAATCAACTGCCCATTCCTCACCCTGTACGCCTCGGTGTTCTTATCGGCGCTTTCCTCGTCCAACCGCTTCTGCTCATCCTCCAACCACTTCCCCGTAACGTAATCAAACCCCTCCTGCACATCCTCACTCGCGACAGGGAGATAACCGATCGCCTTGTCGAACAGCGGCTTCGTTTCGAAGGTGGCCGTTTGAGGGTCGCCCTGGGACTGGAGGCGGGCCTCTTCGAGGAAGCCGATCGTGCGGCCGGCGCGGAGGAGGGGTTCGGGGGACGGGGAGTGGGTGGCGTGGATGCCCGACACCATCGCCTGGTTGAGGCCGCCGTTCAGGACGTCGTAGGCGCCCCTGGTCTTGGAGACCTGTTTCGTGACCTCGAAGAGTTCGTCCTGGGGGAGGTGGGCGCGGGAGATGTCGACCTCGCTCATCGCGGCGTGGACGGTCGGACCGTGGTTGACCAGGATGTTCGCCAGGGGGCGCCGCAGGGAGGGTGGGAAGTCGTCGCCCTGGGCGGAGAGATGGTGGAGGGCCGACTTGAGGACCGCCTCGTTCCGCGCGGTGTGCGGGACGCAGTGGCCCCCCGTCGAGGAGACCCCCGTCGCGCCCGCTTCCAGCGCCGCCCCGAAGCCCGCGCGGTCGTCACCGTCCAGGCCCGGCGTGTACGTCCCGGCCCGCCCCTCCCGGAGGCTCACCGACCAGTCCCGCTCCTTCACCAGATAGCGCATGTGGGCATCGGAGGAGAGGTAGTGGGCCGCGGTGGCGGGGTCACGGGCCATCAGGCCGAGCGCGCCGTCCACGGGGTCGTTGGCGAACCAGCCGGAGCGGCCGCCCGCGTACTGCCCCTTCAGCCGCCAGATCCCGGGCTGGTGCCGCTCGGCGGCGATCAGGTCGTCGGTCAGGTCTTCCACCATGCGACCCGAGTAGCCGTGACCCGCGCGCATGAGCGTGACCAGGGACTGGTAGCCGAAGGCCTTGTCCAGCCGTTCGCCCTGCGCGTCCGTGGCCCAGTGCCGGACGCCGGCCCGGCGCATACCGGCGCGCCAGTGGCGGTACCAGGAGGACTCGGTGTCCCGTGTGGCCGTGGCCAGGCTGTTCGCGAGGCCGGATTCCAGCTCGCCGTACGCCGGTCCGAGTCCGGGGACGCCGCGGGGACCGTGGAGCAGGTCGTTCAGTTCGTTCGTGAGACGGACCGTGCCCGCGGGACCGAGGTCGTCCAGGATCATGCGGGAGAAGACCTCGTCGCCCGCGTTGTCCCTGAACTCCCGCCGTAGTTCGGCGAGTTCGCCCGCAGACAGCCGCCCGCCCCGGCTCAGCCGCTCCAGCGGCCCCTCCGCCGCCAGCGCCTCGTACTTCTCGACGTCCCCGAGAGCGGCCCCGTTGAAGCCCCGGCCCGAGCCGGCACCGTCCACCGCCGAGGTCAGCGCCAACCGCACACCCTCGTCCGCGTCCGACACCGCCCGTACGGCGTGATCGATGCGGTCCTGCCACGCCCGCACGACGGACGACTCGGCACCGTCCCCCGTCACCACCCCCTGGTCCGACACCCGCAGCCCCGCCCCCACCGCCTCCCGCCGCACCCCGCTCAACCGCCCCCGCAACTGCGTGAACTGCGCGTGCGCGTCCCGCAGCAGAGAGGCGATCGCCTTCGCCTCCGTCTGCGCCGACCGGAACTCCCCCAGGGTGACGCCGAAGCGCCCGTGCGCCGCCTCCGCACTCATGCCGGACCAGGCGGGGGCGAGGGTGATGCCGTACACCTGCCCCCGGTACGCCTTCTCCTGCCGTGCGAACTCCCCCGCCATCGCGTCCCACCGCTCGGCGGCGCCGGTGAGTGCGGCGAGGTCGGCGCTCATGATCTCGTGGTACGTCGGCATCCCGGCGCTCCCCCGCTCAGTACCGGTCAAGCGCCGACACGCGCCGTGCGCGCGCGCCGACGTCCAGGTCCGCCGCCGTCAGGGCGGTGATCGTGCCGCCCAGCGCGTCCTTCTCCGCGCCCAGCCGGTCCAGCAGGTTCCGCACCTGCGCGCCCCAGGCCGCGTGCGCGGTGCGCAGGGCCGCCGAGGTCAGCCAGCCGTCGCCGTCCCGCGCGCCGAACGCCTTCACCGCGGCGCCGGTCTCGTCCTCCGCCCAACGCCCGGCCGCCCGCGTGTCCGGCTCCAGAGAGTCCTGCAACGCCCGCGCCGCCGCCCGCTGCCGCGCGGGCGAGGAGGCCAGCAGCCCTCCCCCGCGCTGGGAGCCGGCACCGGGTACGAGAGAAACACCGGGTCCGTCCACCGTCCACCCTCCGATCAGCCGTCCACCACCCTCAACCGGCCGGAGCCGATCTTCGTCACGGTGGGTTGTCGGGACCCGGGTTGACGCCGCCGCGGATACGACGAAGAGGCCCGTACGACCGGAGTCGTACGGGCCTCTCGAAGGTCAGTCAGTGACCTCGAAGCAAGGGAACTTACTTCGTGATCTTGGTGACCTGGCCGGCGCCCACCGTGCGGCCACCCTCACGGATGGCGAACTTCAGGCCCTCTTCCATGGCGACGGGCTGGATGAGCTCCACCTTCATCTCGGTGTTGTCACCAGGCATGACCATCTCGGTGCCCTCGGGGAGGGTCACAACGCCGGTCACGTCCGTCGTACGGAAGTAGAACTGCGGACGGTAGTTGTTGAAGAACGGCGTGTGGCGGCCACCCTCGTCCTTGGACAGGATGTAGGCCTGGGCCTCGAACTCGGTGTGCGGGGTGACCGAACCGGGCTTGATGATGACCTGGCCGCGCTCGACGTCCTCGCGCTTGATGCCGCGGAGCAGCAGACCGACGTTCTCACCGGCCTGGCCCTCGTCGAGCAGCTTGCGGAACATCTCGATGCCGGTGACCGTGGTGGTGGTCTTCTCCGGCTTGATGCCGATGATGTCGACGGTCTCGTTGACCTTCAGGACACCACGCTCGATACGACCGGTGACGACGGTGCCACGACCGGTGATCGTGAAGACGTCCTCGATCGGCATCAGGAACGGCTTGTCGACGTCACGCTCGGGCTGCGGGATGGCCTCGTCGACGGCCTTCATCAGCTCGAGAACCGACTGGGTCCACTCGGGGTCACCCTCGAGGGCCTTGAGCGCGGAGACCTTGACGACCGGAACGTCGTCGCCCGGGAACTCGTACTCGGAGAGGAGCTCACGGACCTCGAGCTCGACGAGCTCCAGGATCTCCTCGTCGTCCACCATGTCGGCCTTGTTCAGGGCGACGACGATGTACGGAACGCCGACCTGGCGGGCCAGGAGCACGTGCTCCTTGGTCTGCGGCATCGGGCCGTCGGTGGCGGCGACCACGAGGATCGCGCCGTCCATCTGCGCGGCACCGGTGATCATGTTCTTGATGTAGTCCGCGTGACCCGGGCAGTCGACGTGGGCGTAGTGACGCGCATCGGTCTGGTACTCGACGTGCGCGATGGAGATGGTGATACCGCGCTGACGCTCTTCGGGCGCCTTGTCGATGTTGTCGAACGCGGTGGCCTCGTTCAGGTCCGGGTACGCGTCGTGCAGCACCTTGGTAATGGCGGCCGTGAGGGTCGTCTTACCGTGGTCGATGTGACCGATGGTGCCGATGTTGACGTGCGGCTTAGTCCGCTCGAACTTCGCCTTCGCCACTGGGTCCTCCTGTGGAGTGGTTCTGGTACGCCTTACTCATCGGCGCCAGGTGATCTTTGCTGGGATGCCGCCCGCCGGGGTGTTTCCGAGTGGTCCGACCCCGGCGGTCGGTGTCAAGCCTAAAGCGTGTAAACGGGGTGCGTTACTCGCCCTTGGCCTTCGCGATGATCTCCTCGGCGACGTTCCGCGGAACCTCGGCGTAGGAGTCGAACTGCATCGAGTAGCTTGCGCGACCCGAGGTCTTGCTGCGGAGGTCTCCGACGTAGCCGAACATCTCCGAGAGGGGCACGAGGCCCTTCACGACGCGGGCACCGGCCCGCTCCTCCATGGCCTGGATCTGGCCACGGCGGGAGTTGATGTCGCCGATGACCTCACCCATGTAGTCCTCGGGCGTGGTGACCTCGACGGCCATCATCGGCTCGAGGAGCACGGGCGAAGCCTTGCGCGCGGCCTCCTTGAAGGCCTGCGAACCGGCGATCTTGAAGGCCAGCTCGGAGGAGTCGACCTCGTGGTAGGCACCGTCGAGAAGAATGACGCGGACGCCCGTCATCTCGTAGCCGGCCAGGATGCCGAACTGCATGGCCTCCTGCGCACCGGCGTCCACCGAAGGGATGTACTCCTTCGGGATACGGCCACCGGTGACCTTGTTCACGAACTCGTACGAGGTGTCGCCACCCTCGAGCGGCTCGATCGCGATCTGCACCTTGGCGAACTGACCGGTACCACCGGTCTGCTTCTTGTGGGTGTAGTCCACGCGCTCGACGGCCTTGCGGATCGTCTCGCGGTACGCGACCTGCGGCTTGCCGACGTTGGCCTCGACCTTGAACTCACGGCGCATACGGTCGACCAGCACCTCGAGGTGCAGCTCGCCCATACCACCGATGATGGTCTGGCCGGTCTCCTCGTCCGAGTGAACCTGGAAGGAGGGGTCCTCCTCCGCGAGACGCTGGATGGCGACACCCAGCTTCTCCTGGTCACCCTTGGACTTAGGCTCGATGGCGACCTGGATCACCGGCGCCGGGAAGTCCATGGACTCCAGGATGACCGGGTTCTTGTCGTCGGACAGCGTCTCACCGGTGGTGGTCTGCTTCAGGCCCATGACGGCGACGATGTCGCCGGCGCCCACCGAGTCGATCTCCTCACGCTTGTTGGCGTGCATACGGTAGATCTTGCCGATGCGCTCCTTCTTGCCCTTGACGGAGTTCAGCACCGAGGTGCCGGACTCCAGGCGGCCCGAGTAGACCCGGACGAAGGTGAGCTTGCCCAGGTGCGGGTCGCTCATGATCTTGAACGCGAGCGCGGACAGCGGCTCGTCCTCGGACGGCTTGCGCTTGACGACGACCTCGGGGTCCTTGACGTCGTGGCCCTCGATGGCCTCGACGTCGAGCGGGGTCGGCAGGTAGCGCACGACCGCGTCGAGCAGGGGCTGGACGCCCTTGTTCTTGAACGCGGTACCGCAGAACACCGGGGTGACGGTGGTGCCGTCGGACTTGCCGGACGCGATGGTGATACGACGGATCGCGGCGTACAGCTGCTCCTCGGTGGGCTCCTGGCCCTCCAGGTACAGCTCCATGATCTCTTCGTCGTTCTCCGCGACGGCCTCGACGAGCTTGCCGCGCCATTCCTCGGCAGCCTCGGTGTGGGTGTCCGGGATGTCGACGACGTCGTACATCTCGCCCTTGGCCGCCTCGGCGGACCACACGAGCGCCTTCATGCGGACCAGGTCGATGACGCCCTTGAAGTCCGCCTCGGCACCGATCGGGAGCTGCATGACGAGCGGCTGGGCGCCCAGGCGGTCCGAGATCATGTCCACGCAGCGGTGGAACTCGGCGCCGGTACGGTCCAGCTTGTTCACGAAGCAGATACGCGGCACGCCGTAACGGTCGGCCTGACGCCACACCGTCTCGGACTGCGGCTCCACACCGGCGACACCGTCGAACACCGTCACGGCGCCGTCGAGCACGCGGAGCGAACGCTCCACCTCGACGGTGAAGTCGACGTGACCCGGGGTGTCGATGATGTTGATGGTGTAGTCACTGCCCTCGAGAGGCCAGTGGCAGGTGGTGGCAGCAGACGTGATCGTGATGCCACGCTCCTGCTCCTGCTCCATCCAGTCCATCGTGGCGGCGCCGTCGTGGACCTCACCGATCTTGTACGACACGCCGGTGTAGAACAGGATCCGCTCGGTGGTGGTCGTCTTGCCCGCGTCGATGTGGGCCATGATCCCGATGTTGCGGACCTTGGCCAGGTCAAGTGAAGTGGTAGCCATAAGGCTTCAGTCTTCTCTCGGTCTCGATGTGGGTAGCGACTACCAGCGGTAGTGCGCGAAGGCCTTGTTGGACTCGGCCATCTTGTGCGTGTCCTCGCGCTTCTTGACGGCCGCACCGAGGCCGTTCGAAGCGTCGAGAAGCTCGTTGAGCAGACGCTCGGTCATCGTCTTCTCGCGACGGGCGCGGGAGTAACCGACGAGCCAGCGCAGCGCGAGCGTGTTGGCGCGACCGGGCTTGACCTCGATCGGCACCTGGTACGTCGCACCGCCGACGCGGCGGGACTTGACCTCGAGGGTCGGCTTGATGTTCTCCAGCGCGCGCTTCAGCGTGATGATCGGGTCGTTGCCCGTCTTCTCACGCAGACCCTCCATGGCGCCGTAGACGATGCGCTCGGCGGTGGAGCGCTTGCCGTTCAGCAGCACCTTGTTGATGAGGGAGGTCACCAGAGGAGAACCGTAGACCGGGTCGATGATGACCGGGCGCTTCGGGGCGGGGCCCTTACGAGGCATTCTTACTTCTCCTTCTTGGCGCCGTAGCGGCTGCGGGCCTGCTTGCGGTTCTTGACACCCTGGGTGTCGAGCGAACCGCGGATGATCTTGTAGCGAACACCCGGCAGGTCCTTCACACGGCCGCCGCGCACGAGCACGATGGAGTGCTCCTGCAGGTTGTGTCCCTCACCCGGAATGTAGGCCGTGACCTCGATGCCGCTGGTCAGACGCACACGCGCGACCTTACGCAGGGCCGAGTTCGGCTTCTTCGGGGTGGTCGTGAACACACGCGTGCAGACGCCGCGACGCTGAGGGGAACCCTCGAGTGCGGGCGTCTTGTTCTTCTCGACCTTGTCCTGCCGGCCCTTACGGACCAGCTGCTGGATCGTAGGCACTACTTCTCCGGTTTCTGTGTGCCGAATGGTGAAGCTAACCTGGAACTACGCCGACCCACGCGGTCGGGTGTGTCGAACCCGCCAGACTTCCACCGCAAGGGAGGAAGGGCGCGGATTGCGATGGCCGGTGACGGCTCGCCGCGCGGTCGAAGGCACGCACGGGAGCCAGGGCACACCCCAGGCACAAGGTATGAGCGTACCTACCGCACGGACTTCGGTCAAAACAAATGCGGGGCACCCGCACGTGACCGACGGAACATGTCAAGTCCCCCGGCCGCGAGTGCCCGGGGATTTCACATGCCGGACACCCGTGGACACTCGCGCGGTTCAGGTTCCCGCGGCGGCCGCCACGATGAGCAGCAGCCAGAACACGCTCCAGCCGGCCGCCGACAGCCAGCCCATGACCAGCCCGATCAGCGCGAGCCCGTCGCCGTCCTCGCCGGTGCGCCGGATCTCGCCGCGCGCGGTGTGACCCAGCACGATCGCCGGGATGCCGGTGAGACCGGCGGTCAGCAGGCACAGCAGCCCGCAGACGGCGGCCCCGACCGCCTTGCCGTTGGTCCCCGGCCGCGGGGGCGGCAGAAAGGCCGGCGGGACGGGTCCGAGGGCCGTCTGCTGCGATGCGGGGCCATGAGGCAGGTCGGCCACCACCAGCGCCAGTTCGCCCACCGTACGGGCCGCGTAGGCCCGCTCCACGCGCCGGTCGAACTCCCCCTTGTCCAGCCGCCCCTCGCCGTACCCGGCGCGCAGCACGTCCACGGTGCGCTCCCGGTCGGCGTGCGAGGCCAGCAGGAACGCCGGACCACTGCCCGGAACCGGTCCCGGCACCCGGCCGTTCCCCTGCCACCACGACGGATACGACACGGAGCACCTCCCGAAACCCCCGGCGGAGTCCCTCCATGATGCGCCCGATCGCCCCATCCCGGGCGGAAATGCCCGGACCCGGCGTCAGCCGGACAACGCCGAAGGGCGGCACCCCCCGTGGAGGGTGCCGCCCTTCGAACTGCTCGCTTACTGGTTGTACGGACCGTAGTCGTAGTCCTCCAGCGGCACGGCCTGGCCGGAACCGGCGCCGAACGGCGAGTAGTCGATGTCGTCGTAGCCGACGGCCGAGTACATCGCGGCCTTGGCCTCCTCGGTCGGCTCGACCCGGATGTTGCGGTAGCGGGACAGACCCGTACCGGCCGGGATGAGCTTACCGATGATGACGTTCTCCTTGAGGCCGATCAGGGAGTCGGACTTGGCGTTGATCGCCGCGTCCGTCAGAACCCTGGTCGTCTCCTGGAAGGAGGCCGCGGACAGCCACGACTCCGTCGCCAGCGACGCCTTGGTGATACCCATCAGCTGCGGACGACCGGAGGCCGGGTGACCGCCCTCCTGGACCACACGACGGTTCTCGTGCTCGAACTTCGAGCGCTCGACCAGCTCGCCGGGCAGCAGCTCGGCGTCGCCGGACTCGATGATCGTCACGCGGCGGAGCATCTGCCGGATGATGATCTCGATGTGCTTGTCGTGGATCGACACGCCCTGCGAGTTGTACACCTTCTGGACCTCGCCGACCAGGTGGACCTGGACGGCACGCTGACCCAGGATGCGCAGCACGTCGTGCGGGTTGGTGGCACCCACGGTGAGCTGCTGGCCCACCTCGACGTGCTCGCCCTCGCGGACCAGGACCTTGGCGCGCTTGGAGATCGGGAACGCCGTCTCGTCGCTGCCGTCGTCCGGGGTGACGACCAGCTTCTTGGTCTTCTCGGTCTCCTCGATCCGCACGCGGCCGGAGGCCTCGGAGATCGGGGCGACACCCTTCGGGGTACGGGCCTCGAAGAGCTCGACGACACGGGGCAGACCCTGGGTGATGTCGTCACCGGCCACACCACCGGTGTGGAAGGTACGCATCGTGAGCTGGGTACCGGGCTCACCGATGGACTGGGCGGCGATGATGCCGACCGCCTCACCGATGTCGACCAGCTTGCCGGTGGCGAGCGAACGGCCGTAGCACATCGCGCAGGTGCCGACGGCGGACTCGCAGGTCAGGACCGAGCGGGTCTTGACCTCCTCGACGCCGTTCTTGACCAGCTCGTCGATGAGCACGTCGCCCAGGTCGGTACCGGCCGGGGCCAGCACCTTGCCGTCGACGACGATGTCCTCGGCGAGGCAGCGCGCGTACACGGACGTCTCGACGTTGTCCGCCTTGCGCAGCACACCGTCGGCGCCGCGTTCGGCGATCGACAGCTTGAGGCCGCGCTCGGTGCCGCAGTCCTCCTCGCGGATGATGACGTCCTGCGAGACGTCCACCAGACGACGGGTCAGGTAACCCGAGTCGGCGGTACGCAGGGCGGTGTCCGCCAGACCCTTACGGGCACCGTGCGTGGAGATGAAGTACTCCAGCACGGACAGGCCCTCACGGAAGGACGCCTTGATCGGACGCGGGATGGTCTCGTTCTTGGCGTTCGACACCAGACCACGCATACCGGCGATCTGCCGCATCTGCATCATGTTTCCTCGGGCACCCGAGTCAACCATCATGAAGATGGGGTTCGTCTTGGGGAAGTTCTCGTTCATCGCCTCGGCAACCTCGTTGGTCGCCTTGGTCCAGATGTTGATGAGCTCCTGAGTGCGCTCTTCCTTGGTGATGAGACCGCGCTCGTACTGCTTCTGGACCTTCTCGTCCTGCGCCTCGTAGCCCTTGACGATCTCCTTCTTCGCCTCGGGAACGACGACGTCGGAGATGGCCACGGTGACACCGGAACGGGTCGCCCAGAAGAAGCCCGCCGCCTTCAGGTTGTCGAGCGTCGCCGCCACGATGACCTTGGGGTAGCGCTCGGCCAGGTCGTTGACGATCTCGGAGAGCTGCTTCTTGCCCACCGAGTAGTCGACGAACGGGTAGTCCTCGGGCAGCAGCTCGTTGAAGAGCGCGCGGCCCAGGGTGGTGCGCAGACGGAACGAGTCCCCCTGCTGCCACTCGGGCTCGCCCTCCTCGCGCGCCGGCGGCGTCCAGCCACGCGGCGGGATGGTGCCCACCGGGAAGCGGATGTCGATCGGCGACTGCAGGGCCAGCTCGCCGGCGTCGAACGCCATGATCGCCTCGGCCGTGGAGCCGAACGCGCGGCCCTCGCCCTTGGTGTCACGCAGTTCGCCGTCGGTGGTGAGGAAGAACAGACCGAGGACCATGTCCTGGGTCGGCATCGTCACCGGACGGCCGTCGGCGGGCTTGAGGATGTTGTTCGAGGACAGCATCAGGATGCGGGCCTCGGCCTGCGCCTCCGCGGACAGCGGCAGGTGCACGGCCATCTGGTCACCGTCGAAGTCCGCGTTGAACGCGGTGCAGACGAGCGGGTGGATCTGGATGGCCTTGCCCTCGACCAGCTGCGGCTCGAAGGCCTGGATGCCGAGGCGGTGCAGGGTGGGAGCACGGTTCAGCAGAACCGGGTGCTCGGCGATGACCTCTTCGAGGACGTCGTACACGACCGTGCGGCCGCGCTCCACCATGCGCTTGGCGCTCTTGATGTTCTGCGCGTGGTTCAGGTCGACCAGGCGCTTCATCACGAACGGCTTGAAGAGCTCCAGCGCCATGGCCTTGGGCAGACCGCACTGGTGCAGCTTCAGCTGCGGGCCGACGACGATGACGGAACGCGCCGAGTAGTCGACTCGCTTGCCGAGCAGGTTCTGACGGAAACGACCCTGCTTGCCCTTGAGCATGTCGCTCAGGGACTTCAGCGGGCGGTTGCCGGGACCGGTGACCGGGCGACCACGACGACCGTTGTCGAAGAGGGCGTCAACAGCCTCCTGAAGCATGCGCTTCTCGTTGTTGACGATGATCTCCGGAGCACCCAGGTCGAGCAGGCGCTTCAGACGGTTGTTGCGGTTGATCACACGGCGGTACAGGTCGTTCAGGTCGGAGGTCGCGAAGCGGCCACCGTCGAGCTGCACCATCGGACGCAGGTCCGGCGGGATGACCGGCACGCAGTCGAGCACCATGCCCTTGGGGCTGTTGCTGGTCTGCAGGAACGCGGAGACGACCTTGAGGCGCTTGAGCGCACGGGTCTTCTTCTGGCCCTTGCCGGTGCGGATGATCTCGCGGAGCTTCTCGGCCTCCTCCTCGAGGTCGAAGGACTCCAGGCGCTTCTGCAGCGCCGCGGCACCCATCGAACCGTCGAAGTACGTGCCGAAGCGGTCACGCAGCTCGCGGTAGAGCAGCTCGTCGCCCTCGAGGTCCTGGACCTTGAGGTTCTTGAAGCGGTTCCACACCTCGTCGAGGCGGTCGATCTCGCGCTGCGCGCGGTCGCGGAGCTGCTTCATCTCGCGCTCGGCACCCTCGCGCACCTTGCGGCGCACGTCGGCCTTGGCACCCTCGGCCTCGAGCTCGGCCAGGTCGGTCTCGAGCTTCTTGGCGCGGGCCTCGAGGTCGGCGTCGCGGCGGTTCTCGATCTGCTGACGCTCGACGGAGACGTGAGCCTCCAGCGAGGGCAGGTCGCGCTGACGGCGCTCCTCGTCGACGTACGTGATCATGTACGCGGCGAAGTAGATGACCTTCTCGAGGTCCTTCGGGGCGAGGTCGAGCAGGTAGCCCAGACGCGACGGAACGCCCTTGAAGTACCAGATGTGGGTGACGGGAGCGGCGAGCTCGATGTGGCCCATCCGCTCACGGCGCACCTTGGCGCGCGTGACCTCGACGCCACAGCGCTCACAGATGATGCCCTTGAAGCGGACGCGCTTGTACTTGCCGCAGTAGCACTCCCAGTCCCGGGTCGGACCGAAGATCTTCTCGCAGAAGAGTCCGTCCTTTTCGGGCTTGAGCGTGCGGTAGTTGATGGTCTCCGGCTTCTTGACCTCGCCGTGGCTCCACTGACGGATGTCGTCAGCGGTGGCCAGACCGATCCGGAGCTCGTCGAAGAAGTTGACGTCGAGCACTATGCGTCAATCCCTCTCAGGGTTGTGAGTCATGGGGTCTGAAACGGGGGTCCTGGGGCCGGCCGGGGGCTTGGTTCCTTGCGGGACCGAGCCCCCGTACCGGACTCCCGTCAGACCTCTTCGACGCTGCTCGGCTCGCGCCGGGACAGGTCGATACCGAGCTCCTCCGCAGCGCGGAAGACGTCCTCGTCGGTGTCGCGCATCTCGATGGACATGCCGTCCGAGGACAGCACCTCCACGTTGAGGCACAGGGACTGCATCTCCTTGATGAGCACCTTGAAGGACTCGGGGATGCCGGGCTCGGGGATGTTCTCGCCCTTGACGATGGCCTCGTAGACCTTCACGCGGCCGGTGACGTCGTCGGACTTGATGGTCAGCAGCTCCTGGAGGGCGTAGGCGGCGCCGTAAGCCTCGAGCGCCCACACCTCCATCTCACCGAAGCGCTGGCCACCGAACTGAGCCTTACCACCCAGCGGCTGCTGGGTGATCATCGAGTACGGACCGGTCGAGCGCGCGTGCAGCTTGTCGTCGACCAGGTGGTGCAGCTTGAGGATGTACATGTAGCCGACCGAGATCGGGTCCGGGAACGGCTCACCGCTGCGGCCGTCGAACAGCCGCGCCTTGCCGGTCGGGAGCACCATGCGCTCGCCGTCCCGGTTCGGGATGGTGTGCTGCAGCAGACCCGCCAGCTCGTCCTCACGGGCACCGTCGAAGACCGGGGTGGCGACGTTGGTGCCGGGCTCGACCTGGTCGGCGCCGATGGCCTGCAGACGCTGAGCCCACTCCTCCGCGAGGCCGGAGACGTCCCAGCCGCGGCTGGCGAGCCAGCCGAGGTGGATCTCCAGGACCTGTCCCGGGTTCATTCGGGACGGGACACCCAGCGGGTTGAGGATGATGTCGACCGGGGTGCCGTCCTCGAGGAACGGCATGTCCTCGATCGGGTTGATCTTGGAGATGACACCCTTGTTGCCGTGGCGGCCGGCGAGCTTGTCACCGTCGGTGATCTTGCGCTTCTGCGCGACGTAGACGCGGACGAGCTGGTTGACGCCCGGGGGCAGCTCGTCGCCCTCTTCGCGGTCGAAGACGCGGACACCGATGATCTTGCCGGTCTCGCCGTGCGGCACCTTCAGGGAGGTGTCGCGGACCTCGCGGGCCTTCTCACCGAAGATCGCGCGGAGCAGACGCTCCTCCGGGGTCAGCTCGGTCTCACCCTTGGGCGTGACCTTGCCGACGAGGATGTCGCCCGCGGTGACCTCGGCGCCGATGCGGATGATGCCGCGCTCGTCGAGGTCGGCGAGGACCTCCTCGGAGACGTTCGGGATGTCCCGGGTGATCTCCTCGGGGCCGAGCTTGGTGTCACGGGCGTCGACCTCGTGCTCCTCGATGTGGATCGAGGAGAGGACGTCGTCCTGCACGAGGCGCTGCGACAGGATGATCGCGTCCTCGTAGTTGTGACCCTCCCACGGCATGAACGCCACGAGCAGGTTCTTGCCCAGGGCCATCTCGCCGTTCTCGGTGGCCGGACCGTCGGCCAGGACCTGGCCTTCGATGATCCGGTCACCCTCGTTGACGATGACCTTCTGGTTGACCGACGTGCCCTGGTTGGAGCGCGAGAACTTGTGCAGGCGGTACGTGATGTACGTGCCGTCGTCGTTGGCGGTCGTGACGTAGTCCGCGGAGACCTCCTGGACCACACCCGCCTTCTCGGCCTTGACCACGTCGCCGGCGTCGACGGCGGAGCGGTACTCCATGCCGGTGCCGACGAGCGGGGCCTCGCTCTTGATGAGCGGCACGGCCTGACGCATCATGTTCGCGCCCATGAGGGCACGGTTGGCGTCGTCGTGCTCGAGGAACGGGATCATGGCGGTCGCGACCGACACCATCTGGCGCGGCGAGACGTCCATGTAGTCGACCTCGTCACCGGGGACGTAGTCGACCTCGCCGCCACGACGGCGGACCAGGACGCGGGACTCCTCGAACCGCATGTCGTCGTTGAGCGTGGCGTTGGCCTGCGCGATGACGAATCGGTCCTCTTCGTCGGCCGTCAGGTAGTCCACCTCGTCGGTGACCTGACCGTCGACGACCTTGCGGTACGGCGTCTCGACGAAACCGAACGCGTTGACCCGGCCGTAGGAGGCGAGCGAGCCGATCAGACCGATGTTCGGGCCTTCGGGCGTCTCGATCGGGCACATGCGGCCGTAGTGCGAGGGGTGCACGTCACGGACCTCGAAGCCGGCCCGCTCGCGGGAGAGACCACCCGGACCAAGAGCCGACAGACGGCGCTTGTGGGTGAGACCCGACAGCGGGTTGTTCTGGTCCATGAACTGCGACAGCTGGCTGGTGCCGAAGAACTCCTTGATGGAGGCGACGACCGGCCGGATGTTGATCAGGGTCTGCGGCGTGATCGCCTCGACGTCCTGGGTGGTCATGCGCTCGCGCACGACGCGCTCCATACGAGCCAGACCCGTGCGGACCTGGTTCTGGATGAGCTCGCCGACGCTGCGCAGACGACGGTTGCCGAAGTGGTCGATGTCGTCGGTCTCGACGACGATCGACTGGCCGCTGTCGCCGACCGTCTCGGTCTCACCGGCGTGCAGCTTCACCAGGTACTTGATCGTCGAGATGATGTCCTCGACGGTCAGGATGCCCGCGTCCAGCGGAGCGTCCGCACCCAGCTTCTTGTTGACCTTGTAGCGGCCGACCTTGGCCAGGTCGTAGCGCTTGGGGTTGAAGTACAGGTTCTCGAGCAGCGTCTGCGCGGCCTCGCGCGTGGGGGGCTCGCCCGGACGCAGCTTGCGGTAGATGTCCAGCAGCGCGTCGTCCTGGCCCTGGGTGTGGTCCTTCTCCAGGGTGGCGCGCATCGACTCGTACTCGCCGAACTCCTCGAGGATCTGCTCGGTGGTCCAGCCGAGCGCCTTGAGCAGGACGGTGACCGACTGCTTGCGCTTGCGGTCGATGCGGACACCGACCATGTCGCGCTTGTCGATCTCCATCTCCAGCCAGGCACCCCGGGACGGGATGATCTTGGCGGAGTAGATGTCCTTGTCGGACGTCTTGTCGATGGAGGAGTCGAAGTAGACACCGGGAGAACGGACGAGCTGCGACACCACGACACGCTCGGTGCCGTTGATGACGAAGGTGCCCTTGTTCGTCATGAGCGGGAAGTCGCCCATGAAGACGGTCTGGGACTTGATCTCGCCGGTCTCGTTGTTGGTGAACTCAGCCGTGACGAAGAGCGGAGCGGCGTACGTGAAGTCGCGGTCCTTGCACTCGTCGATGGAGTTCTTCGGCGGCTCGAAGCGGTGGTCGCGGAACGTCAGCGACATCGACCCGGAGAAGTCCTCGATCGGGGAGATCTCCTCGAAGATCTCCTCCAGACCGGACTTGGTGGGGACGTCCTGACCGTTCTCGAGAGCCTTCTCGACGCGAGCCTTCCAGGCGTCGTTGCCGAGCAGCCAGTCGAAGCTCTCGGTCTGGAGCGCGAGAAGGTTCGGAACCTCGAGGGGCTCCTTGATCTTTGCAAAGGAGATGCGCAGCGGGGCGGTGCTGGCGCCGTTGTTCGTATTCGCGGTCGAGGCAGTGCGCGAGGCGGCCAAGAGGGGGTCCTTCCGAGGGCTCGGACTCACTACGCGCGTACCGGCCCCTCTCCCAGCGGCGAGACGGAAAACCCCAGGTCAGGGAAGTTCGGCCGTCGGTGCTCGGGTGAGGGCAGACCCCTGGTGACGGGCAGGGGACAGCTAACAGGCAGCGCAAAGGGTCAGTGTAGCCACTTGGCACACTGATGTCCAGTCCCGCTTTCGCAGACCCTTCGTCTTTCTCAACGCCCTCGTCTTCGACGCCCTCGGCATGTTGCCCTCAACGCACGTTGATACTGCCCTCTTCGCCGTCGATCCATGCCTCGGATTCGGATCGTTGTGACGACGCGTCCTGAGAATTGCGCGCTGCGTGCGGTTCGTCAAGGCCCCCCAGCCGGAACGGAGCCGTCCGGAGACACAACGATGATCACCATACCCCCCGCCACCACGAGTGCAAGGCAACCGTGGTCCCCCTCCGGACACGCCGAAGAGCGACCACCCGGATGGATGATCGCTCTTCGGTGCGTTCGCGTTACAGACCCTCTCGGGCCGCAATCAGCGCGCTGTGAGGTTCGCTGAACCCCGTGAGGTCTTACTTGACCTCGACGGAGGCACCGGCGCCCTTGAGGGCCTCGGCGGCCTTGTCAGCGGCCTCCTTGTTGACCTTCTCGAGGACCGGCTTCGGGGTGCCGTCGACGAGGTCCTTGGCCTCCTTCAGACCCAGGGAGGTCAGCTCGCGCACGACCTTGATGACCTGGATCTTCTTCTCGCCGGCGCCGGTGAGGATGACGTCGAACTCGTCCTGCTCCTCAGCGGCCTCGGCCGGGGCACCGGCGACGGCCGGGCCGGCGACGGCGACGGCAGCGGCGGCGGTGACGTCGAACTTGTCCTCGAAGGCCTTCACGAACTCGGAGAGCTCGATGAGGGTCATCTCCTCGAACTGGGCCAGCAGCTCGTCCTGGGTGAGCTTCGCCATGATGGCGGTCCTTCCACTAATTCGGCAGGTGCCGGATGTACTGGGTGAGGCGGGCGTACTTAGGGCCCGCTGCGACCCTCGCCGCGTCAGGCGGCCAGGATCAGAAAGCGAGCCGAATTACTCGGCACCGCCCTGCTCGGCCTGCTTGGCGCGAAGGGCGTCCACGGTGCGGACGAGCTTCGACGGCAGCGCCTGGAAGAGCTGAGCAGCCTGAGACTGCTTGCCCTTGAAGGCACCGGCCAGCTTGCTGAGCAGAACCTCGCGGGACTCGAGGTCCGCAAGCTTCTTGATCTCGTCGGCGGTCATCGCCTTGCCGTCAAGGACACCGCCCTTGATGACGAGATTCGGGTTGTCCTTGGCGAAGTCACGGAGACCCTTCGCCGACTCCACCGGGTCACCGGTGACGAAGGCGACAGCCGTCGGACCAGCGAAGAGCTGGTCGTCCAGCGTGATCCCGGCCTCGTTGGCCGCAATCTTGGTCAGCGTGTTCTTCACCACGGCGTACTGGGCGTTCTCACCGAGCGACCGGCGCAGCGTCTTGAGCTGCGCCACGGTGAGACCGCGGTACTCGGTCAGCACGGCGGCGTTGGAGCTGCGGAACTTGTCCGTCAGCTCGGCAACCGCGGCAGCCTTGTCGGGCGTCGCCATAGAGCCTCGGCCTCCTTCCGGGTGATTCTGACCGCGCGGACCCGAAGGAGGACTTGCAAAACGAAACGCCCCGGCGCAGGCGCTCGGGGCGGACTCGACCGGCCGCACACGCGTGAGCGCGTCTGCTCCGGGAGTTCTTCCACAATCACCTGCGCGGGTCGCCCACTTTTCAGTAGGTCCTTCGGCCACCGGGCGCTCATTACAGCGCACGGCAACGACCAGCGGTCTTTGGCTTCTCCGAGAGAGTACGGGACCGGGGCACCGTCGAGCAAATCGGTGCCCTCCGGACCCCGGGACCCGCGCGTCTCAGGACATGGCGGTCGGGACGGGACGGTCAGGACGTGACGCCGCCGCCGGCCGTCGTGGCCTTCATGAGGTCCTTGAAGTCCTTGGTGTCGCCCGCCGCGGGCGCCTCGGCCGTGACCTTCACGCCGTAGTCGCTGTAGTGGGCGGTGCTGACCATCGTGCCGTTCGCCGTCTTCGCCCGCTCGACCTTCTTGACCAGCAGGTTCTTGCCGTCCAGCCAGACGTCGATGGTCTCGGTGGTGACGCCGGCCTGCCTCAGCTCGCTCTTGAGGTCGGAGAGCTGCGAGGCCGTCAGACCGCTGTTCTTGCGGGCCAGGGCGGCGATGTCCACGGTGCCCGCGTAGTGCGTCGTGGCGGTGCCGTCCACCTTCTCCTCGCCGACCTTCTTCACGTCGCCGGAGGCGAGCAGCAGCTTCACCGACTGGTTTGGGGAGCTGTGCCGGACCTGGTCCTGGAGGTAGGCGGTCGAGCCACGGCCGCCCAGCTTGGCGAGGTCCGCGTAGCCGTACCTGACCCAGTGCTTGCCGCCGTTCTGCTTGGCGAAGGCGTCGCTCATCCGGGAGTAGAAGGCGTCCGGCAGATAGCGGGCCTCGGAGGAGGCGGAACCGGCCTTGCGCATCAGCTCGGCCATGTCGCCGCCGGTGTAGGTGATGGTCATCTCACCGCGCATACCGTCGCCCCAGGCGAGGGCACCGTCGGCGGAGGTGTCCATGAGCTTGCCGAGGCTCATGGTGGAGCGCACCTTGGCGGACTCCGCCCGGTCGGTCGACTTGTCCGCGGCGCGCAGCGCGGCGATCGGGCTCACCGACACGGCGTCGTGCGACGCCTTGCCGCCCTTCCCGTCGTCCTGGGCGCCGCAGGCGGCCACCCCGGACAGCGCGGCGGCGACGGCGGCCGCGAGGGCCGTACGGCGGACGGTCGTGCTCTGCATGTGTTCCCCACCCCTTGATGTGTTGTCGTGTCCGCACCGTAGCGCGGAGCACCGACAGCGCGCGCACGGAAAAGGCGCACGGAAAAAAGGACGGACCCCGCCACCTCACGGTTGCGGGGTCCGCCCTGCTGACGCGTCACCGACGCGGCTGCCTCACGAGCCTGGGGCTCAGACGGCGGCCGGGTCCTCCTCGACGAGGAGGTTGCGGGTGCGGTTGGGGTCGACCTGGATGCCGGGGCCCATCGTGGTGCTGACGGCGGCCTTCTTGATGTAGCGACCCTTGGCGGCGGACGGCTTCAGACGGAGGATCTCCTCCAGCGCGGCGCCGTAGTTCTCCACCAGCTTGGTGTCGTCGAAGGACGTCTTGCCGATGATGAAGTGCAGGTTCGAGTGCTTGTCGACGCGGAACTCGATCTTGCCGCCCTTGATCTCGGACACGGCCTTGGCCACGTCCGGGGTCACGGTGCCGGTCTTCGGGTTCGGCATCAGACCACGCGGGCCGAGGACGCGGCCGAGGCGGCCGACCTTGCCCATGAGGTCCGGGGTGGCGACGACGGCGTCGAACTCGTTCAGGCGGTTGCCCTTGGAGATCTCGTCGATCAGCTCGTCGGAGCCGACGATGTCGGCGCCCGCGGCACGCGCGGCCTCGGCACGGTCGCCGGTCGCGAAGACCAGGACCCGGGCGGTCTTACCGGTGCCGTGCGGAAGGTTCACGGTGCCACGGACCATCTGGTCGGCCTTGCGCGGGTCGACACCCAGGCGGAAGGCGACCTCGACGGTGCCGTCGAACTTGGTCGTGGAGGTCTCCTTGGCGAGACGGACGGCCTCGAGCGGGGCGTACAGCTTCTCCCGGTCGACCTTGGCGTCCGCAGCGCGGAGAGCCTTGCTGCGCTTGCTCACAACTGCTCCTGTGTGTTCTGGGAAAGGAGTCGTGGTACGGGCCGAGCAGGCCCTGCCACGTGCGGCCGGTCGTGGCCGCATGACTGCTAGGGGGTGATCAGCCCTCGACCGTGATGCCCATGGAACGGGCGGTGCCGGCGATGATCTTCGACGCGGCGTCCAGGTCGTTGGCGTTCAGGTCGGGCATCTTGGTCGTGGCGATCTCGCGGACCTGCGCCTCGGTGATCTTGGCGACCTTGGTCTTGTGCGGCTCGCCGGAGCCCTTCTCGACACCCGCGGCCTTGAGGATCATCTTGGCGGCCGGCGGAGTCTTGGTCACGAAGGTGAAGGAACGGTCCTCGTAGACCGTGATCTCCACCGGGATGACCCAGCCACGCTGCGACTCGGTCGCGGCGTTGTAGGCCTTGCAGAACTCCATGATGTTGACGCCGTGCTGACCGAGCGCGGGGCCGACCGGCGGAGCCGGGTTCGCCGCACCGGCGTTGATCTGGAGCTTGATAAGCCCCGTGACCTTCTTCTTCTTGGGAGGCATAGCTCTCCGGGTCCTTTCGATTCGGGTCCTGCCCGCGCCCGGGGAACCACCCGGATGCAGGCATACCGCACAACGATAACGGGTATAGATGCGCGGCTAAAAACCGAGCAGGTCAGACGTGCTGCGAGAGCTCGTCTGACCTGCCCGGAAGCGTGTGCCCAGCGGGAACCGGCGAGTGCTAGTTCTTCTGGATCTGGTCGAAGCTCAGCTCGACCGGGGTCTCGCGGCCGAAGATCTCGACGAGGCCCTTGACCTTCTTCGAGTCGGCGTTGATCTCGTTGATCGTGGCCTGGAGGGTGGCGAAGGGGCCGTCGGTGACGGTGACCGAGTCGCCGACCTCGAAGTCCAGGACCTGGACCTCGACCTTGCGCTGCGGGGCGGGCTTGCCCTCGGCCTCGGCGGCCTCGCGGGCGGCCTTCTCCTCGGCCTCCGGGGCGAGCATCTTGACGATCTCGTCCAGGGTCAGCGGGTACGGGTCGTAGGCGTTGCCGACGAAGCCGGTGACGCCGGGGGTGTTGCGGACGACGCCCCAGGACTCGTTCGTCAGGTCCATGCGGACCAGGACGTAACCCGGCAGCTTGTTCTGCTTGATCGTCTTGCGGTCGCCGTTCTTGATCTGGACGACCTCTTCCTGCGGCACCTCGGCCTGGAAGATGTAGTCCTCGACGTTCAGCGAGACGGCGCGCTGCTCCAGGTTGGTCTTCACGCGGTTCTCGTAACCGGCGTAGGTGTGGATGACGTACCACTCGCCGGGGAGCGTGCGCAGTTCCTCGCGGAGTGCGACGACCGGGTCGACGGGCTCGGTCTCTTCCTCGGCCTCGACGACGTCGTCGGCCACCTCGGCGACCGCCTCGGCCTCGTCCTCGACGTGCACGGCGGCCACCTCGGCCGGCTCGCCCGCCTCTTCCTCGGCAGCCTCGAACTCGTCCCGCTCGTCCGCGCCCTCGACGATGTCGAGCTCGTCGTCGACCGTCTCGTCCGGCTCGATGGCGTCGTTCAGGTTCGGGTCAGACACGATGGCTGCTTCTTCCTGGATACATAGGGGTGGAACATGCGAAAACGGGCGCCGGTACCACGGCGCCCTTCGCTTTAGGCTCAGCCGAAAACGTACTTGGCCGCGTGGTTGAGCCCATAGTCAATCACGGTCACCAGGGCGATCATGACGGCAACGAAGACGATCACCACGGTGGTGTAGGACGTCAGCTGGTTGCGCGTGGGCCAGACGACTTTGCGGAGTTCCGCGACGACTTGGCGGTAGAAGATCGCGAGGCGCTTCAGCGGGCCCTTCTTGGCGCGCTTGCCACCCTTGCGGGGCTTCTTCTGCAGCTCGTCCTGAGCATCAGGCGTGTCGATGGAGCCCACGGCGTCCGTCATGCGTCCTCACCTGATCCCGGGTCGTGGCCGTGCCGCGCCCGGTTCCTGAGCCGCACGGCGGTGCATTGCAGTACGTACATGCGCACACATCCTGGCGGTGTGTGTAGCAGGGCCGGAGGGACTTGAACCCCCAACCGCCGGTTTTGGAGACCGGTGCTCTACCAATTGAGCTACGACCCTTTGTGTGCTCCCCAACGTACCGCATCCGACCGAGTGCCCGGTGTGCACCGGCCGTGCGAGGCCGCTGGAGGCCAACGAGGTGTGAGTGTACGTGGTCCGGGGCCCGGCGTCGAACAGAAAGTGCCTGACCGGGTACCGCGCGGCGGTGATCGTCCTGGCCGGGGCCCGGATTCGGACACCGGTTCTGCCGTGGACCGGTTGCCGTTCAGTCTGTGAAACCCGTGTACCCGGGGCGTTTCGGGTCTGGAACGATGGGCCCCATGAGCGCTGCAAACCCTCCCACCGAGCGCCGGGTCTCCGCCCGAGTCGGCGCGATCTCCGAGTCCGCCACCCTCGCCGTGGACGCCAAGGCCAAGGCCCTCAAGGCCGCCGGACGTCCGGTGATCGGCTTCGGCGCCGGTGAGCCCGACTTCCCGACCCCGGACTACATCGTCGAGGCGGCCGTCGAGGCGTGCAGGAACCCCCGGTTCCACCGCTACACCCCGGCGGGCGGCCTGCCCGAGCTGAAGACCGCCATCGCCGCGAAGACGCTGCGCGACTCCGGCTACGAGGTCGACCCGTCCCAGATCCTCGTGACCAACGGCGGCAAGCAGGCCATCTACGAGGCGTTCGCCGCGATCCTCGACCCGGGCGACGAGGTCATCGTCCCGGCGCCGTACTGGACCACGTACCCGGAGTCGATCCGGCTCGCGGGCGGTGTCCCGGTGGAGGTCGTGGCCGACGAGACCACGGGCTACCGCGTCACCGTCGAGCAGTTGGAGGCGGCGCGCACGGAGAAGACCAAGGTCGTCCTCTTCGTCTCCCCGTCCAACCCGACCGGCGCCGTGTACTCCGAGTCCGAGGCCGAGGCGATCGGCCGCTGGGCCGTCGAGCACGGCCTGTGGGTCCTGACCGACGAGATCTACGAGCACCTGGTCTACGGCGACGCGACCTTCACCTCGCTGCCGGCCATCCTGCCCGAGCTGCGCGACAAGTGCGTCGTGGTCAACGGCGTCGCCAAGACCTACGCCATGACCGGCTGGCGGGTGGGCTGGGTGATCGGCCCGAAGGACGTGATCAAGGCCGCGACCAACCTCCAGTCGCACGCCACCTCGAACGTCTCCAACGTGGCCCAGGCGGCCGCCCTCGCCGCCGTCTCCGGCGACCTGGACGCGGTGGCGACGATGCGCGAGGCCTTCGACCGGCGCCGCAAGACGATCGTGCGGATGCTCAACGAGATCGACGGCGTGGTCTGCCCGGAGCCCGAGGGCGCCTTCTACGTCTACCCGTCGGTCAAGGCGCTGCTCGGCAAGGAGATCCGGGGCCGGCGCCCCAAGGACTCGGTCGAGCTGGCCGCGCTGATCCTGGACGAGGCCGAGGTCGCGGTGGTGCCGGGCGAGGCGTTCGGCACGCCGGGTTATCTGCGGCTGTCCTACGCGCTGGGCGACGAGGACCTCGTCGAGGGCGTGAGCCGGCTGCAGAAGCTGCTCGCGGAGGCGCGGGACTGAGGTTCCTCCTCCGAAGCGGAGTCCGCCGGAGGCACCCGTCAGCCGGTCCACCAGGTCCAGCCAGCCCTTCTCCAGCCGTTCCATC